>CAZWGZ010000405.1:0-1002 GCA_964633395.1 uncultured Rhodobacterales bacterium | reverse complement strand
TTATCAGCAATAACAATTATAGTGATATTCTTGATTATATTTATAATCTATTTCCAATTTTGAAAGACAAGCAATTTCAACAGGCTGGAGAATTGTCTGGAGGACAACGCCAACAAGTAGCTGTTGGAAGAGCCTTAATGACAAAACCAAAAGTCTTAATGTTAGATGAACCATCTGCAGGAGTTTCTCCTATAGTGATGGAAAGCCTTTTTCTTAAGATACAAGAAATTGCGAAACAAGGCACATCTATACTAATGGTAGAACAAAACGCAAAACAAGCTTTGAAGATTTCTAATTTAGGTTTTGTATTAACACAGGGTAAAAACCTTTTTACAGATACTGGAAACGCTCTATTAGCTAATAAAGAAGTAAGACAAGCTTTTTTAGGAGGTTAACTATTTTTATAGATTTTTTTAATACTATTACATTAATTACAAATTATATTTTGATCCCAGGAGTTACTTATGGAAGTCAACTAGCTCTGGGTGCGCTTGGTATTACAACTATTTATACTGTCCTAAGATTCTCTAATTTTGCTCATGGAGAACTTATGTCGTTTGGAGCTATGTTTACCATTCTTATAACTTGGTTTTTTACAGACCTTGGAATTAAATTGAGCATAATACCAACAGCTCTATTGGCTTTGCCTATAGCTATTATTATCACAATAATTTATTGTTTGTTAATAGATAAATTTGTTTTTAAATTCTATCGGCAACAAAAATCAAAAAGTGTTATTACATTAATTGTCTCCATAGGAGTAATGTTTTTTACTAGTGGTTTAATAAGATTTATTATAGGTCCTGCAGACCAAAATTTCTCTGATGGGGAGAGATTTATACTTAAAGCTAAAACTTTTAAAAATTTTACTGGTTTAAATGAAGGTTTAGCAATCAAAACAACTCAAGGTATTACTATTGTTTTAACTCTTTTTCTTGTTATTTTACTATTTTGGTTTTTAAATAAAACTAAAACAGGAAAATCAATGAGAGCCTATTCTGA
>CAZWGZ010000404.1:0-1006 GCA_964633395.1 uncultured Rhodobacterales bacterium | reverse complement strand
TGACCATAAATTCTAGAAATAAATTTTTTATCAAATTTTTTTATAGCTTTTTCTAATCTTGAAACATCTAAAATATCAGTTCCTATTCCAAAAATCATTAAGGAGCTTCTTTTATAACATGACGCATTTTTAAAATTGATTTTTTTAATCCTTCAAAAATTGCTTCCCCAATCAAAAAATGGCCAATATTTAACTCATGTATATTAGGTATAGAAGCAATTAAAGATACATTTTCATAATTCAACCCATGACCTGCATGAGAATTAATATTATGTTCTTTTGCATATGTAACACTTTCTCTAATTTTTTCTAACTCCAATTCAACTTTATCCTTATTTAAAAAGGCATTGGCATAAGCACCTGTATGAAATTCTACAGTTTTAATTCCAAGTTTATGTGTTGCAATTAATTGTTCAATATTTGGATCTATAAATAAAGCCACATTTATTTCACTTTGTAATAAAGGACTTATAACTTTTTTAAGATAGTTAAAATTCAAGCATACATCTAACCCACCCTCTGTAGTCAACTCTTGCCTATTTTCAGGAACAAAACATACTGAATGTGGTTTATATTTTTTTGCTATCAATACCATTTCAGGGTTAGCTGCTATTTCTAAATTTAGAGGGATATTTATAGTGTTCAAAATAGTTTCTAAATCTATCTCATTTACATGTCGTCTATCTTCTCTTAGATGAACTGTTAGCAAATCAGCTCCAGAACTTTCAACTATTTTTGCAGCTCTAGATAATTCAGGGAGATTTCCTCCTCTCGCATTTCTAATAGTTGCAACATGATCAATATTAACTCCAAGTCTAATATGATTATTACTCAATTTAATTATTCCTTATAATATTTTGATTTGCGATATTTATTTTATTATTTTTATTTATTTTTATTTTTTTTGTTTTTTTTTGTTTTTTTATATGATGAAATAAAACTATACATAACAATATATGTTAATAACCATATTGGTAAAGCTAATATACCTCCTCCTATTAACATA
>CAZWGZ010000403.1:0-1007 GCA_964633395.1 uncultured Rhodobacterales bacterium | reverse complement strand
AGTTATTTTAGGAGTGGTTTTAGTATTGATATACTTTATCGTTACTTCTTTTTTACACAGTCCTTATTTACAAGGCCCTCCTATTATCTAATAATATTCATTAAAAAATATTTTTTATACAAACCTTAAACAGTAGTTTACACTGTCTTTATTTGTACTCAACGTGCTCCAATTATCGAACTTTCTTTTGCAAGACTTTGAAAAGCGCAGAATGTTCACAGATACGTATAAAAATTATGAACCACATAATAACTCTTTTAAGTAAATTAAATTACTAATAGATATAATAACTGTCTTTTAACAACTTTAAATGTTTTAAAACTCATTAAATGGGACAATGGTTTCATTTAATTTCAAAGTTTGGATAAATTACTGTAGATTTGCAACCAATTAAAAAAAATTGATATTTTATGAAAAATTTATTTTACATGTTTTTAGTATTATTTGTAATCTCTTGTGACAAAGACTCCGAAGAAACTTCTGTAGAGGAAATTTCCAATGTAATTACAGTTTTAGATGCAACAGGAACGTTGGCAGAACAGACAACTGAAGAGGCTAAAAAAATTATTTTTGGAAGATGGGATTTCTCGGATAGTGCAAAACCAGGAATTACGAAGAACGTTACATGTGAATTTGACTACATTGAGTTTACCGATGACAATTATATTATGGGATTTCTTATTGAAGGACAATCCAATGCAGCATTTGGAACTTATGAATTGAATGAAGATGCCAATGGGTTTGTAACAAGCGTTGATCTCTATTTTAACAGCGGAGAATCAAATATGGTCATTGCCACCTTGTCTGATGTAGTTGTTACTGAAGAAAACAATGAATTAACATCAACTTTTACAATCGTATTAAATCTTTCAGATAGCGACTTTGAAATATGTAATAATCTTGAAGGAAGCCATACCACCCAAAAAGAAGAAGCGATGGAGGAAAGCGATTCTACGGATGCGGACTCAAACCATGTCCTTTTTGTAAATACATGGACCCTTGTGAGT
>CAZWGZ010000402.1:0-1012 GCA_964633395.1 uncultured Rhodobacterales bacterium | reverse complement strand
GATCTTTCTTACCTTTGTGCCATTTAAAGAATGGAAACGTTGTTGTTGATTTTATCACGGCTAACTTAAGTAGAAGTAAAATAAATATATTAGATGCAACTAGTTCACTAATTTTTGGATGTGTTGCACTTTTTTTTAGCTGCCGAATGATCCTTGGAGCTCAAGATATGTATATGTATAAGGAAGAAACAATGCTTTTAGCATTTCCTATTTGGATACCTTTTTTACCAGTTATTTTATCTTTTTTTCTGCTTACAATATGTTGTTTTTATACCTTTAGTTTAAAATTATCATACATCATAGGAAAAGCTTAGATCATGGATCGCTTTACATTAGGTATTATTGCATTTCCTATTCTTTTTTCTTTATTAGCTTTTAGAATACCAATCGGTTTATCTATGCTACTTGTTGGATGTTCTGGTACAATAATCATAGCTGGCTGGTTACCAATTCTTTCTCAAGTTAAAACTAGTGCATGGCATCTTTTTTCTAACTATTCATTATCTGTAATACCTCTTTTTTTACTTATGGGTAACTTTGCCGGCAAAGCTGGAATGAGTGAAGCCTTATTTAAATTTACTGGAGCGTGTTTGGGGCATAGGAAAGGTGGAGTTGCTATGGCTGCAATAGGTGCCTGTGCTGGATTTGGTGCAATATGCGGTTCATCATTAGCGACAGCAGCAACAATGGGGAAAGTTGCACTTCCTGAACTCAGAAGACTTGGTTATTCCGGAGCATTAAGCACTGGAACTCTGGCGGCAGGAGGTACATTAGGTATTTTAATACCTCCATCAGTTATTTTAATCATTTACTCAATTTTAACTGAACAAAATATAGCTAAAATGTTTTTAGCTGCTTTTATCCCAGGTATATTAGCGGCGCTTGGTTATATTGCTGCTATTGCTTTATATGTAAGATTTGTTAAAGATTCAGGCCCCACAAGAGAAAGAGTTAATTGGAGTGAAAGATTTTTACTATTCAAAAATATATGGCAAGTAATATTAATTTTTAT
>CAZWGZ010000401.1:0-1014 GCA_964633395.1 uncultured Rhodobacterales bacterium | reverse complement strand
GAATGGTGAATTACCAAAACAAGCTGAAAAAGATGAATTTGAAAATGCAATTACTCTACATACTATGGTTCACGAACAGCTAATTAATTTTTATAGAGGGTTTAGACGAGATGCTCATCCTATGGCAATTATGGTAGGAGTTGTTGGGGCTTTATCATCATTTTATCCAGATTCTACAAATATTAATGATCCATATGAACGATTAGTTGCGTCTAGACGTTTAATAGCAAAAATACCTACTATAGCTGCAATGGCTTATAAATATTCTTTGGGACAACCTTTTAATTACCCCCAAAATGATTTGTCATATGCAGAAAATTTTCTACATATGTGTTTTTCAGTACCTGCTGAAAAATATAAAATTGATCCAATAATTTCTAAAGCTATGGATAGAATATTAATATTACATGCAGACCATGAACAAAATGCATCCACATCGACAGTAAGAATATCTGGATCATCGGGTGCAAATCCATTTGCATGTATAGCTGCTGGAATTGCTTCACTATGGGGCCCTGCTCATGGTGGCGCGAATGAAGCAGTTTTAAAAATGTTATCAGAAATTGGAGATGTAAGTCGTATTGGGGAATATGTTAATAAGGCTAAAGATAAAAACGATCCATTTAGACTTTTTGGATTTGGACATAGAGTATATAAAAACTACGATCCTAGAGCTTCTGTAATGAGAACATCTTGTCATGAAGTATTAGATTTATTAGGTGTTAGAAATGATCCATTATTAGAAATTGCAATGGAACTAGAAAAAATTGCTTTAAATGATGAATATTTTATAGAAAAAAAGCTTTATCCAAATGTTGATTTTTATTCAGGAATTATATTAAAAGCAATGGGTTTCCCAACTGATATGTTTACTGTACTTTTTGCAGTGGCCAGGACAGTTGGCTGGGTTGCACAATGGAATGAGATGATAACTGATCCTGTTCAAAGAATAGGAAGACCTAGGCAACTATATACAGGACAGAAAAAAAGAGATTTTATCAATTTAAATAATAG
>CAZWGZ010000400.1:0-1017 GCA_964633395.1 uncultured Rhodobacterales bacterium | reverse complement strand
CATAACCAACCATAAAGTTTGTTATAACATCTTCTAGAGTGGTATAAGAATAACCACCATAATTATCTTCAACAACATCACCAAAAGCATCTCTGTTTCCGTACTCACCTCCGTACTGACTAAGCAATTGAATAACAAACCATTCTGTAGCTTGAGGAGTTGTACCTAGAGTTATTACATTGTTTGATACGGTATAAGCGGACGTATACTCTATGAAAGTTCCAGGAAGTCCTAATTGACTTGTATACAATTTAAAGTTATTTAAATTGTATTCCGCAGTTGTTGGATCATGACTACCAAAAATTAAATCAGTGTCAAAATTAGCTATTAATAGAGAATTAGGTCTAGGTGCTTCAAAAGTTTGAGAACCAGAATAATACTGTGCGTTAGTTTCGGTTATTAAACCGTTATTTGGTTTAGCCATTTGTTAACTTTTTTTATTTACTTCATCAGCTTGCACTAAAGAGGCTGCTGTTTGCACTATTTGAGGGTCTCTTATTATAATACCAGAATATAATAATATTTTTAATATAACTTCAGTCTGTTCTGATACGTGTAATTCAAAATTAGTAGAAAGATCGTTCTGGTGTTCGTACTGACCTAAAGATCCAGGAACAAAACCCCATACTACATTGTTTGGTTTTCTTACATAATCTACTTTTATTTTATCTATTATAGTTAATGGCTTTATAAAAAGTTTTTGATTTTCATAAAGATAAGCTGGATTCATAGTACTTGGCTTTGTTAATCTAGATTGATTAGCATAATAGAATTCACGTCTGTCAAGTCTTTGAACAACTTTTTCACCGTTGTAAAGCACATTACCTAATCTATAAAAATCAACATTTACGCCGTAAGAGTCTGTTGTTGGAAGAGAAAAATAATCAGTGTTAGCCACTAAAATTGCGTCTCCAACTGTTTTAAAAATAGCTATTTTTTCATCAATATTTTCTTGTCTATCAGCGTAATCTGTATCCGCTTGAGGTATACGTAGTTGCTGATTAAGATCATCAAAGT
>CAZWGZ010000399.1:0-1020 GCA_964633395.1 uncultured Rhodobacterales bacterium | reverse complement strand
TACCCCAATTTAAACTTATATTTATATTAATAAGTAAATTAACAATAAAATACATGAAACCATTTGAACAAAATTTATGAATACTGAAAATTTATGCAATTTGTTAAACTTCTCTTCTTTTTTTTCATCTTTTGCTTTGTTAATAATAGGCATTAAAATTTGCCTAGAAAAAAGAAAGCTTATGATCAGAAAAACAAATACTGATATAGCTAAAGTATGATTCTGAATAATTGATAAAATTAATCCAAACATACTTAAAACTAGTCCAAAAAGGTAATATTTAGGGAAAAAAATTCTTAAAAATTTAGAAGATTGTTTTTCATCTAAAACTTTAAATACTGAAGTTGCAACAACTATAGGAAAAAATATCATAAAGCTTAATATCCCTGAGGTGATAAATATTAACAATCTTAACTCCCTATGTATTTATAATTCTATTAATTACTATTATGGAGTATATAGTAATAGATTAAAAAAATACTTATGAGAACAAAAAATGAATAAAATTAGTGCTCCATACATAATTGAATCTTTAATCTCTGAAAAAGAAATTAAAAATCGTGTTTCTGAACTAGGAGAAGATATAAATAATTTTTACGAAGATACATCTAAGTTACTAGTTGTAGGTTTATTAAGGGGATCTTTTATATTTATTGCAGACTTAGTTCGTGAATTAAAAATACCTGTAGAAGTTGATTTCATGACGGCCTCAAGTTATGGCAACTCCATGCAATCTTCAAATAATGTAAGGATTTTGACAGATTTAAACACAGATATTAAAAATTTAGATGTTTTATTAGTGGAAGACATAATAGATACAGGACACACACTTAATCAGGTAATTAAGCTTCTTAAAAACCGTAAACCAAAGAGCCTAGAAGTTTGTTGCTTATTAAATAAGTTTTCACGACGAGAAACTAACATTGATAGTAAGTGGATAGGGTTTGATATCCCCGATGAATTTGTAGTCGGATACGGTATAGATTTTGCCCAAGATAATAGACATCTTCCTTTTATAGG
>CAZWGZ010000398.1:0-1024 GCA_964633395.1 uncultured Rhodobacterales bacterium | reverse complement strand
TTTTTTTCTTTATAAAAAACAGAGTACCTCAATGACTGTGCCTTTTTTATTTCAGCACTTGTTTCAGCAAGCTTTATTATTAAATTCTCAGTTTCTATTTTAATAAATGATATTTTATTTGTTTTTTTAAAAAAATATTCATGATATTTTTTTAAAATTAAACTTAAATTATCATATTTTAGTTTTTGTAAAAAAAAATTTTTTTCAATTTTTTTTTTTAACATATTTTTCCCTTTTTTTAGAATAGTTTAATATTTCATTATAATTCTATCAAAATTCTAAAGAGAATATAAAAGCGTCAACTCTTATATTATTTTTTTTTTTATAATATCCTTTTCTAATTCCAGTTTTATAAAACCCATTTTTTAAATAAAAATTAATGGCTTTAATATTTTCAACTGAAACTTCTAAAAAAATTTTTTTTATTCCCATTCTTTTCATTTCAGAGATAACATATGAGCCATAATTTTTTCTTTGATAAGATTTCTCTATACCTATTTTAATGATCTCTGCTTCATCTTTGATTTCAAAAAATGATACATAACCAATAATTTTTCCTATATCTATCTTCCAAATTCTAAAAGAATCTTGTTTAGAAAAATTAGTTAACTCTGCTAAAGTCATTGGATTTATAAAAAGTATTTTTTCAATTTGTAAAACCTTAATATAGTCATTTTTGTTTAATTCACTAATTGTAATCATATTATATTTTTTTATTAATTTCTGGTGATCTTACATAAATAGGTTCAACTTTATCAAAAGCTATTACTGTGTTATCAATCTTCTCAAATCCATTGAGTAAATATAATGCCAATTTACCAACCCAAATTGCGTTTGGATATTGACATAAGTTTTCAGAAGTTTTTATATTAATAATATTACTATTTATTGAACTTGATTTATGTCCAACAAATAAAATATCTTTATCACTTAAATTATATTTATTTAAGTACTCATTTATATGCTCTATCTTTACTACTTCTATCTTGTTCATAGATTGAAAGGGAAATGATAGTTTATCATG
>CAZWGZ010000397.1:0-1027 GCA_964633395.1 uncultured Rhodobacterales bacterium | reverse complement strand
TGTTTTAAGCCATTAAGTTACATGTGGGACTATAGCTCAGCGGGAGAGCACCTCGTTGACATCGAGGGGGTCACAAGTTCAATCCTTGTTAGTCCCACCATTTCTATGAATATTAGTAATAAGTTAAATTTTAGGTAATTCTAATAGATATATACAATAAAAATTTAAATGTTCCTTTAGGTATAACTTTATCCATTACTGAGGTTATTTGCACAATAATAATTGCTAGTTTAGTAAAGTTAATAGTAGGAGACTTATCTGTCTTTATGATTTTATTTTTTAGATATTTATTTTGCGTCCCAATATTATTTTTAACAGCTATTTATCAACGTGGTAAAAATGCTTTTGATATTAAATCAAAATCAGGATTGTCAATAAGAACAATAACTGGTCTCGGATCGTTTGGTTGTCTTTTTGCTGCTCTTGAATTTATTGATTTAAGTCTTATGACTATTTTACTTCAAACGATGCCATTATTTGTAACTTTATTAGCACCTTTTATTATTAATGAAGTTGTGGGTTGGTTTAGGCGTATTAGTGTTTTAATAGGTTTTTTGGGGGTTGTCTTAATACTTAACCCGATTAATGAAAATTGGTTCAATTATGGTGTTATGTTAGGCTTGCTTTCTCCAATATTTGGGGCTTTAATGACAATGTCTGTAAGAAGGTTAGGTAAAACAGATCATCCTGCTAGCACGGCGTTATGGTACAACCTTTTGGGTGCTATTGTATTTTTGTTTATATGTGTTTTAAGTGAAGTTAAATGGCCAGAATATAATGAAATATTACTAATTCTTTTGATAGTTGGTATGGTATCAAGTATTCAACAAATATGTTTATCTTATAGTTTAAAATTTGCTCCTGCTAGTTTGTTAGCTCCTTTACGATATATATCGGTACCAATAGGAATTATAGTTGGCATAAACTTTTTCAACGAGACATTGTCCTCAACTTTTTTTATTGGAACTACAATAGTAGTATCTTCTTCAATAATAATTATAAGAAGAGAAATTCAAAAAAGATAAAA
>CAZWGZ010000396.1:0-1028 GCA_964633395.1 uncultured Rhodobacterales bacterium | reverse complement strand
TCAATAATTTCTGAGAGATACCCCCTACCAACTTGGTAAGCTGTTTGCATACCTTCTATAACGGTAGCAGCATCTGTAAAGTCTTCGTGATAATCATTGATTTCTGCATCTGCGAATCTAATAATAGGATTTAATTTCCAAACTTTTCTTAGCGCTATCTGTCTTAGTCTATCTGGTATTCCATCTTTAAAAAATAAATCCAATCCTTTTTCTTTTTTAATGTTTTCTGGATTTGGTAAATTGAATTTTTCTAATAATTCTTCATCATTTAATTCATCATATTCACTTTCATCAGCAATTTCTGATGATACAAGGGCTTCACCATCGTTTTCCAAGTTGGTCATTTTATTAACGTTTTCTTTTTCCGTTAACACCTTTATGTCAGATTTGTTATTGGACTTTTTTTTGGACCATCTTGATATAAATCCTTCTGGTGCATTATCTTTATTATCTTCTTCCATAGCTATCAACAATTCCAAATTTTATTAATATTAATTAAATATATTTTTTTTATTTAAGCGAGCATCGCCGCCTCGTTTTCTAATCTCATCTATATCTTTTTTATCCCTTTTCCTTTTTTTAAATTTTTCAGGATGGAAATGAAATTCAACAAATTTTTCAAGCAGCTCTGCAATAGGTCCATATAGAGGTATTTTTTCAACTTTATCTTCACCACAATCTTCATAATCTTGAATGGTATATGGTGAAAGAGAAACTTCAGCTAAATGTATATCAATATTATTTTGAATTTGAATATTATCTACTTTGTCATCTTTTTCTAATAAATCTCCGTCTCTTAAAACTATATAAACAGAAGGGTCTGATGATTGAAGGTTTTCGGCATAACCCTCAGCCTCAGCGCGATGCAAATCGATAGACGCATCTGCTACATATAGATTCTTACTATTACTATCTTCAATTTGAATATCATTAATCAATGGATAAATTCTCACATCATTGATTGGAGGATAACCTGAACCGTTAGAAACATTTAAAGGTATCAAATCATTAACAACCCATTTGTGACT
>CAZWGZ010000395.1:0-1029 GCA_964633395.1 uncultured Rhodobacterales bacterium | reverse complement strand
CCATATTTTTTTGAATCTTTATCAATTTTTTTTGCATCTTCAAGTAATGACTTCGCGTAATCAAATCTTGAACTAAGCATCGCTATAGAAGATAATTCAATTAAAGGATTTATCCATAATGCAGCTTGCTGCTTAGATTTTGTAAAATATTTTTCAGCTTCTTGCACTAAACCCATAGCTTTATTTATCTTACCAAGTTGAAAATTATGAAAAGACATTAGCTTTTCATTATCTATTGAAAGAATTATATTTTTAGCTATTTTTAAATTACCTTGGGAAATATTGTACTTAGCTTTTAAATATTGCTTACGGCTATCATTTGATATCTCATTAAAATAGTTTTCAAAAGCATCAGTATCACCAGACAAAATCAAAGCTTCAGCTTTTATATATTTAAACCATGAATTCCACTTTTTATTTATTTTTAAATTTTCTATATAACTTAGTAGTTCTGAAATATTATTTTTAGCAATATAATTTAACGTAACCTTAACTTGATTTGGTAATTTACTATTAGGGACAATAAATTCACCTCTACCCATTTCATTGACATCATTTATGATTTTTTGGCTATTAAATACCATAAATTGTTTTAATTCGTTTGCAGGTAAGTATGCGTAAGGTTCTATTTCATAGTTATATAAAAACTGAAGGTATTTACCTGTATTAATTATTTTTGTAGAAGAAATTTGTCCTTGTTTATCTATATTGGCAACAGAACCTGCTTTTATATCTAAACTTTTATCATTTTTGGATTTTATTGATATTTTACCTTCTAGCAGTGCAATGACACTAGTTCCATCAGCTTTAACTTCTGAAACCCATTCCGTACCCCTTATTGACGCAACTGCATTAGGTGATTTAAGAGTAATTTTTACTGGTATTTTATTTGTCTTAGACCATAATTTACCAATTTTAAGTTTGATCGTTTGATTTTTTTTAGGTTTTTTTTCTAAAAACAAAGTTGAATTTCTAGTGACTTTAGTTTGCGTCCTATCTGGCAAAACTAAAACTACAGATCCATTTTTA
>CAZWGZ010000394.1:0-1032 GCA_964633395.1 uncultured Rhodobacterales bacterium | reverse complement strand
CAACATTAATAAATAAACTTGTTGGGAAAAAAATATCAATAGTTTCTCATAAAGTTCAAACAACAAGATTTTGTATTAAGGGTATAAGGATGTGTACTTTGGACGATAATGTTCAATCACAAATTATATTCATTGATACTCCTGGTATTTTTGATGCTAAGAGAAGATTGGATAAAGCTATGGTTTCTGCAGCTTATTCTGAGCTAAATCATACTGATAAAGTTATTTTTATTCATGATATTTCTAAAGCTAATCTGAACGATAATAGTTTAAAAGTTATAGAAAATATTTTAAAAATTAAATCTAAAGTTATTTTGGTTCTTAATAAAATTGATTTGTGTCCAAAAGATAAATTGTTAGAGAGAATATCAAGAATTGAAAAATTATTTAAATTTGAAAAAGTTTTTTTAATTTCAGCTAAAAATGGAAGTGGTTGTGAGGATCTATTATCATATTTGGCTAATCTAATGCCTTCTCATCCTTTTTTGTATGATAAAGACACAATATCTGATCTACCTGAAGCCTTGTTGGCATCAGAAATAACTAGAGAAAAATTATTTCATACTTTAAATCAAGAATTACCATATAATTTAATGGTGGAAACAGAAAATTGGGTTTTAAATGCCGACAAAAGTATAAATATTGATCAAGTAATATATGTAAATAAAGAAAGTCATAAACCTATTATTTTGGGTAAAGCTGGAACCAATATTAAAAGAGTTGGAATGACTGCTCGTAAAGAATTAGAAGAATTATTAAGTTGTAAAATTCATTTATTTTTATTTGTAAAATATAAGAAAAATTGGATGGAAGATCCTAGAAAATATTCTTCTATTGGTTTAAATTTTAATGCCTGACTGGGTTGATAAAGGAATTGTTTTATCTGTTCGAAAATATGGTGAAAAAAGTTTAATTGTCAATGTCTTAACAGAAGAACACGGCAGGCATTTAGGATGGATTTCTTCTCGATCAAGTAATACATTATCTCATATTCAACCAGGAAATTTAGTTTCAGTATTTTGGAAATCTAGA
>CAZWGZ010000393.1:0-1034 GCA_964633395.1 uncultured Rhodobacterales bacterium | reverse complement strand
GTCAACGGGATCTCTTGGACATGGATTTTCTATTGCAGCAGGTATATCTTATTTGCTAAAGATATACCTGCTGCAATAGAAAATCCATGTCCAAGAGATCCCGTTGACACATTCACAGATGGTATAATATGCTCTGGATGACCACCCAATATTGAATCTAGACCTGTAAATGATTTTAAGGTTCTTAAACTAATTATTTTTTTATCATAAAGTACCGAGTACAAAGACAAGCACCCATGTCCTTTGCTTAATATAAACTGGTTTGATGAAGATGGATTATAATCTTTATTTTTTAATTTCATAAAATAATCATATATAACCCTAATTATTTCTATTGATGAAAAAGCGCCACCAATATGGCCTCTCTTAAATCTCTCTACAGCTGTTAGAATATTTAATCTTAGTTGAATCGATTTTTTATCTAATTTTTCTGTTTTATATTTTTGAAGTTTATTCATTGATTAAAATGTCATTTACAAATAAAAGTACTAAAATTTTTAATTTAAATGCAAAATAAAATATATAATGTTAATGATCTAATAGCAAAAATTTCACTTTTGAGAAAGAAAAACTTAAAAGTAGGTCTTTGTCACGGTCTTTTTGATTTAGTACATCCAGGCCATTTATATCATTTAAATGAAGCAAAAAAACTTTGTGATATTCTTATAGTTACAATAACTGCTGATAAATTTGTAAAAAAAAATTTAAAAAGCCCCTTATTCAATCAAAATCTTAGAGCTTTTTTTTTATCAAATTTACAGATGGTAGATTTTGTTGCTATTTCTGAAAATAATTCATCTACCAATATCATAAAAAAGTTAAAACCAAATTACTATTTTAAAGGTAAAGAATATAAACAATCTGACAGTATTGGAAATTTAAAAAAAGAACTTCTTACATGTAAAAAAAATAAAGTTAGTGTTAAATTTATAGGTAATAGAATTTTTAGTTCATCCAACCTTATTTCAAAAAGTTTTTACCCTATTAATGATAAAAGTCTATTACACAATGTTAATAATCTAACAGATGAAGAA
>CAZWGZ010000392.1:0-1040 GCA_964633395.1 uncultured Rhodobacterales bacterium | reverse complement strand
ATAAAAACAGCACCTTTTTCTTCTGACAACCTTTTGGCAAACCTTTGATCAAATTTTTTTCCTCTAGGGGATAAATATATCCTAGGGCCTTCAGCATCAATAACAGAATTCAAAGCTTTATCAATGACATCAGGCTTAATAACCATGCCATGCCCGCCACCGAAAGGAACATCATCCACTTTACCATTCTTATCATTAGAAAAATCTCTGATATTTATCATTTTTAAAGACCAAATGTCATTTTTCAAAGCTTTTCCCGCTATAGATAATCCTAAAGTTCCAGGAAACATCTCAGGAAACAATGATAAAACAGTTGCACTCCACAAACAATCAACTCCCTTTCTAGTTTTCTATAAAACTTAAATCTAAATTTATAATCACCTCTTTTTGTTTATAGTCTATATCTTTAAGAAAATTATCACCTACAGGAAGATAAAATAATTTATTTTCTTTTTTGACTTCTATCAAAAGACCTCCACCAAAATCATTGAAAGATTTAATTTTACCAAAACTTTCTTTCTTTAAGTTATAAACTTCAAATTCCATCAAATCTCTATGATAGAACTCATTATCTTCTAGTTTGGGTAAACTATCTTGTTTTATAAATAATTTCAGCCCTCTATAATTTTCTGCCTCATCTCTAGTATCTACATCTTTAATCTTACAAATTAAACTTTGTTTAACTTTGCTAATAAGTTTTATGATAAGAACTTTGTCATTATTTTCTAAAAAAAATTCTTTGTAATTAAAAATATTCTCTGGGGTTTCAGTAAAACTTTTAAGCTTTACTTGTCCCTTTATACCGTGAACACCAATAAAACATCCTATTTCTATTAAGTTAATATTTGACAATATTTACCTATTCTTTTTTAGCTTCTTCAGCTGGAGCTTCTTCCACAGGAACTTCTGCTGCTGGAGCTTCTGCTGCTGGAGCTTCTGCTACAGGAACTTCTTCCACAGGAACTTCTGCTGCTGGAGCTTCTGCTACAGGAACTTCTGCTGCTGGAGCTTCTGCTGCTGGAGCTTCTGCTACAGGAACT
>CAZWGZ010000391.1:0-1041 GCA_964633395.1 uncultured Rhodobacterales bacterium | reverse complement strand
ATATCTTCATAAATAACATTCGCTTCAATTATATTTTAATAAATTCAGTTGCTTTATGAATTTCATTTACCAATAGATTAACTTTGAGCCCGTTGAGTTCTTTAGAATAATTACTAGCTGGTTTCCATGGATTTGTTTTTCTTAATTTTATCAAATTACTCCACTTTTATTTTTTAAATTTTGTGTTTGGTAATGTTTACCTAATTTTAGTATCTTGATTTTTTTTGTACTTTTAAAATTTAATGTTAAAATTCATTATAAAAGCATTAAGTGGGTGTATCTTTATAAAAGATATAAGAAAAATTTAAAAAAGCTAGCAGAAGGTAACCAATATGAATGATTTTAGTCAAAGAGATTTTTTCCACGAAGGTATGAGACATTTTCAAGATCTTTTTGATGGTCGAAGAACTGCTGAAGCAATAGAGGAAAATAGAAAACATTATCAATTTTGGGATGACGAAAAAGTTCTTGTCAGCAATTCAACGTTTTTCTTTATAGCTAGTTCATGGAATGGATATATTGATTGTAATATAAAATCAGGTGATGCAGGTTTTGTAAAAGTAATTGGAGATGGAACTATTGAATATCCAGAATATGATGGAAATTCAATGTATCGTACTGCAGGTAATATTTCTAAAAGCCCAAACGTAGGATTACTTTTTATTAATTTTGATGGCAAAAGTCGTAGGGTAAGAATTAATGGACACGCAACTATTCATTATGACATCAACACTCTAAAAAATCACTATGGTGCAAAGTTTGTTGTAAGGATCAAATGCGAAATTTATCCAAATTGTCCTCGTTATATTCCAAATTTAGAGACCAAAGAACCATCTATTTTTGTACCAAGAGAAGGACATGGTGTTCCACCAGCACCTGAGTGGAAAGAAAGAAATTACATAAAAAATATTTTACCTAAAAGTGATCCTCATAAAAAAAGAAATAAATCTGGCGGCGATTAATCGCTTTATTAATGACTTTGTAATCTTTTTCAAGATTAAAACAAAGAAAAAAGTCAAAAACCGAAGTCTTCGAGGTGCT
>CAZWGZ010000390.1:0-1041 GCA_964633395.1 uncultured Rhodobacterales bacterium | reverse complement strand
TGTCAGAAAATCTTTAATAAATAAGGATTATTCTATTTTGTTAAAGAAAAATGTGAAAATGATTACTTTTAAAGGACCTGATACAAAAAGATTTATAGAACAAAGTTATTATAATTTAATTGATTATTATGAGCAAAATAATCTAATAAGCTGATTTTTTTACTTTAAGAGAGGCAATAACTGTATCAAACCAAATAAACATAAAAAAGATCCAAATAATATTTTTGTAGTTGGCTTTGTTATTGGAATTTTATCTATATCAAATTCCTTTTTACTTTGTTTAGTTCCTAAAATTATAAGTATTAGGCCTACAAATACAAAAACAACACCAAATTCCCATGGAAACATTATGTCTATATTTAAACTTTTCATTAAAACCTAACTTAATTTATTTTTTTTATAATAACCATCTAACATATTTAAAAAAGACTTCTTCCAATGTTGAGACAAGGATTTGTTTTCGTATTCTTTAAAACAAGGAGTACCTATTGTATAATGAATTAAATTTATAGATTCTTTTTCTTCATACTCCATAGCTAACCAATTCCATTCCTTGTCTAGTGAACCTATTTCTTCATCTTTAATCCATGAAAATCTATGTAAAAAAGCACCAGACTGATTTTCTATAAAATCTGGGGTTAAAACTTTATGTGATTTATGTTCACAATTCCAAAGTATTAGGCTAGACCAATTTTTTCTTGGATAATCCTCATTTTTATTACCCCAGTATTTTTCAGTTATTTTAGTTTTATAATCATGTTTTACAACCTGAACTGCATACTTATTATCTCTCAAGTTCCATAATTTTTTTATATCTTCTAAGCATACCATATCCCCGTCAGCATATATCGCCCATCCTTTAAAGTTCATCATATAGGGAACTAAAAATCTTGAATATATGAATTCATTACTTCCATCCTTATGGACTTCTTTATAGTTTGAAAGAAAGCTCATACTTAATGGTAAAAATCTAACTGGAATTGTACTGTTTTCAATTACGCTTTGGGTAAACGTATGGTAAGCAACGGATTCTCTTTGATC
>CAZWGZ010000389.1:0-1045 GCA_964633395.1 uncultured Rhodobacterales bacterium | reverse complement strand
TCTATTGACGTTGCAATAGTTCGTATAAGACGTAAATTAGAACAAGATCAAAGATATCCTATCTATTTACAAACTGTAAGAGGAGTCGGTTGGATGCTCCAAACTCATGAAGATAAAATTAATTATGATTGATAATAGAGAATAAGTAATGAGGCTAAGAAATATAACACCTAAAAGTCTTTTTGGTAGAATGTTAGCAATTATTCTTGTTCCTATTATACTTGTTCAAATTATTTCAGTAACTATTTTTTATGAAAGGCATTGGGATTGGGTTTCACGACATATGTCCAAAAACTTAGCTAAAGATCTAGGTTTATTAATAGATGAATTAGGTAACACTCCTTCAAATGACCAAAGAGCTTTATCAGCAGTTAGAGCTCGACAATATTTTGATATTATTTTTTATTGGCTTGATGGAGGAATACTAAAGCCAAATCAATCTTTTAATATACGATTTCAAAATTTTCGTACAGCTTTAGAAGCAAGAATAAAAGAACCATTTTATTTATCTACAATAGATAACTCTAGACAGTTTTACGTCGACATTCAACTTGCTAATGGAATAGTAAGAATGCATATAAATAATAAAAGGCTATTTGTTCCAACTGGTATCACTTTCATAATGTGGTCTATAGGAGCTTCAGTAATTCTTTTTTCAATAGCTATTATTTTTCTAAGGGGTCAAGTTAGACCAATACTTAGATTAGCAAATGCAGCAAGACAAATAGGTTTCGGACGAGAAATAAGTAATTATAATATTGAAGGAGCGACAGAGGTCAGAATAGCAGGAAGAGCATTTCAAGCTATGAGGCATAGAATAAATAAACAAATTTCAGAAAGGACTTCTCTTTTAGCTGGAGTTAGTCATGATTTAAAAACACCTCTTACTAGAATGCGATTACAATTAGCAATGATAGATACTAATCAAAATATACAAATAGATTTTGAGAACGAGTTGATTGAATTAGAAAAAATGATTGATGGTTACTTAGATTTTGCAAGAAATGATAGAGAAGAACAAATGGTTGATGCGAGTTTGTTTAAA
>CAZWGZ010000388.1:0-1047 GCA_964633395.1 uncultured Rhodobacterales bacterium | reverse complement strand
GATTGAGAGCAGTAGAATGTCCATCAGAAATAATAGACCAATTGGGAGGATGGAGTTTGAAAAATGTAGGGCAAGGCTATGGTAAAGGTTATGAGCCAATATTATTGTTAAAATGGATTAGTAAAATAAATTAATTTATACTATCTAATAAATCTTTACAATCATATCCTAATTGCTCAAGTTTTAATTTTGAACAAGATTTTCCAGTTCTTACCTCGTCGAAATAAACTATTTGACCTGGAACTTTCTCTGTATTTTTTTTATCTTTAAAACGACTTATATAACTTCTGTAAATTCCAAATTTTTGATAAACTTTTTCCCCTCTAGATTTTGTTGCCCCATTAAATTTAATACCTAATTTACCATTAACCCATACTCTTAAAAATCCACTTTCTTTATCTGTCCAATTGGCATTAACTAATATGTCATTCCATTTTCCGAGCATTTCTTTTTTTTCTAATATAGGTTTGGCCCATTTACTTTTTCCACAACAGAGTACTTGATTGTCAACATAATATCCTCCATTTACGTTTTGAAACATCCAGACCACATGACCGGGGCTTTGATGAAATTGTCCCATTGCCAGTTTTGAAGGATGTATATTTATGAAGTTATTAGGTAGAAATATTGACCAGCTATACCAATATTCACCATCATTGTGTTTTCTACCACTTAACTCATGCCGTTCCCTATCTTTTTCACAATCGTCCCAACCATCATTATATCCACAATCACCTGGTTTAACTTCAAATCTTAGAGATTGCTGCCCCAAGCGTGTTGGGTGCCCCTTAGATTTTTGAACTATGCAAACACCATGTTTTTTAAAGTTATTTCCTAGGCTTTTTTTATACTCGTTTCCAAAACCAACATCTGGAGTAAATGAAAAACTTTTGCTAAATCCAGATGTACACTTTTCTGCAAAAGCGTTAAAAGAAAAAAAGCTTATAGTTATCATAACAAATATTAATTTTATTAAATTCATGTACATCACCCATTAACAAGCAAAAAAAAATATGCTTATATATCAATGTTTTATCACATTAAGTT
>CAZWGZ010000387.1:0-1048 GCA_964633395.1 uncultured Rhodobacterales bacterium | reverse complement strand
GATACATGGACGTCTATGGGTGATAAAAAAACAACATCAGAGAAATTATTTTTACCATTTCAGGTTAATAAAAGCATAATGAGTATAGCAGATAAAGAAGCTATATTTATGCATTGTCTGCCAGCTTATCGTGATAAAGAAGTTAGTTCAGAAGTTCTGGAAGGCAAGCAATCTGTAGTGTTTGATGAAGCTGAAAACAGACTTCACGCCCAAAAAGCAATTATGCATTTTTGTTTTTCCTAAATTAAATTCAAACAAGGCATATTAAAATGAAAAATTTTTCCAATACTGTAATTCCTTTTCAGCTAGGTGATAATCAAGTCAGAGGGAGCATAGTAAGATTAGGAACTACAGTTTCAAATATTATTAAACGTCATAATTACCCTAATTCTATTGAGAGTTTACTTGCTGATACTTTAACGATTACGGCTTGTATAGGTTCAAGAATGAAACATGAAGGAATTTTTACTATACAAGCTAAAGGTGATGGCAACGTAAATACTTTATTTTCTGATATAACAAATGATGGTTTTCTAAGAGGCTACGTAGGCTTTAAAGAAGAGCTTTTAAAGAATGAAATTGATTTGATTTCTTTAATGGGATCTGGACATATAGCCTTTACATTGGATCAAGGAGATTTTTCTAAAAGATACCAAGGTATAGTTCCCCTTGAAGGAGAAAATATATCAAAATCTGCTGAACATTATTTTAATAATTCTGAACAATTGGAAACAATATTTTCTTGTTTTAATTATTATGGGCTAGATTCAAACAAGAATTCTATTGATCAATTATTTCCAGCAGGTTTGATTATGCTCCAAAAAATGCCTAATAAAAATGATTATCTTGATAAAGAAGATAATGAAGAGGTTTGGAGTAATTCAGTGAATTTTTTGTCTACCTTAAAGAAAGAGGAGTTTTTATCTATTAGTTTATCTTCAGAAGATATGCTTTTAAGATTATTTCATGAAGTAGGAGTTACAATTTATGATAAAATAGAAATAAAGGATCAATGTAGATGTTCTCAAGAAAAAGTTCAGTCAGCTCT
>CAZWGZ010000386.1:0-1050 GCA_964633395.1 uncultured Rhodobacterales bacterium | reverse complement strand
GACTTTTTTGTTTCGAGCTCTTGAGTATAGAGAGCCTTTCTTATGTTATATCTTGTAATAGATTGTTCAATGGCATTAACCTCAAATATTGTAGTAACTCCACCTTTAAATCTTTCTTTAACCTCATTTTGTAAATTAAAAAGATCTTTTTCAAACACATCATATATACTTTTTTCTAAAATTTTACTTGCATACTGAACATATATTTTTCCATATTTAAAAGCCTCATTATTTATAGTTAGATCAAAGTTCATGTAAGCGATTTGTTTATCTAATAGTGCCGCATTAAAAGCAGCGTTCCTACCTCCAAAGTCAATTAGAGTTGAATCAACATCAACATATCCATCTAAATACCCTCCTGAAGTTTGTCGTGAAGATGATAAGTTTGAATAGTTACTTGATAAAACTTCATCTTGCACCAAACCAACGTTTACAGTTGGAAAAAAGTCTCCTCTAACTTCAAATATTTTAGCTGCCTTTTCTTGAATACTAGAGCTTGCTTCTATCAATTCAGGTCTTAATTTTAGCATTTCTCTAAGAGATTTTATAAAATTTTTAAAAGCCTCATGAGATTTTATATTAAGAAAATCTGAAATTTCTTGAGCTTTTGGATTCTTTGTCTTATCCATTTCTAATGATGGCTTATATAAATAACGACCATACTCTTCTGCATTCTTACTAGCTGGTTGAGCGGCTATAATGGCAATCTCAGAAAAATTTTCCATCCATGCTGGTGGTTGATTGTTTTGTGTGCAACCAAATAAAAATAACACTCCTATTATTAAAGAATATTGTTTTATATTCAAAAATTTATTATTCATAAATAATAATACCTTAACTTTCATTTTAAACTAAAATTGATTGTAGTAGATCTGCTTCAGATTGATCAGTTACAATTCCAAAACCCTGTAAAGTAACAGTAACATCAATGCCATCACTATTTATTTCCATTAACGCATCAAATTTATTATTTGTTGAATTTTCTGAATTCTTAAAAGAAAGATCATTTGAATTCAAATCATCACGAGATAAGTCAGCACCCGCTTTAAC
>CAZWGZ010000385.1:0-1057 GCA_964633395.1 uncultured Rhodobacterales bacterium | reverse complement strand
TGGCATTATAGCTCTCACTCTGTGCTTACAGTTGCGGGAACAGCTTTGGATTAATTCAAAATGAACTACCAAATTCCCATTTTAAGCTTGAAGAAAACTTCAAAGCACCATAAACAAAAATATTAGTACTTGAATTCAATACTAAAAAGCAAGTACAAATTATAAAATAATTTTTATAAAAAAATATAAATTATAAAAGATTTAAAATAGATTGCATTTTCATGAACTTAACAATTTTAGGCAATGGTTACACGACAAAATATTTATCTGAAATAGCCTTAAAAAATAAAATCAAAGTCACAATTGTTACAAGAAATATAAAAGTATTAAATCCACAAATTAAATATGTAAATTTTTATGATGAAAAAAATGTCTCTAACCTTCTAGAAAACCAACCCCTTATTTCTACTATTCCTCCAAATCAAGATGGTATTGATCCTGTTATCAAACTTTATAAAAATTCTATTGCTTTAAATAAACATAAGATCAATTATTTGTCTGCTACATCTGTGTACTCTGATGGAACCGTTTATGAGAATACAAAACCTAATCCAAATCATAATCGAGGAAAAGTTAGGTTAAATATTGAAAAAACTTGGCTTAATACAAATAAACAAACTATTATTTATAGAATAGCGGGTATTTATGGACCTAATCGTAACCCTATCATCAACTATATTGAAGGTAAAAACGAAGTAATAGTTAAGGATGGTTATATTTCGAATAGAATTCATGTGGAAGACTTGGCCGAAATTATTTTAGAATTTATACAAACGAACCATCTAGATAAAATCATTAATATCAGTGATCAAAATCTTATTAGTAATATTGATGCTATAAGTTATGTATCAAAAAAATTAAACTTACCAAGTCCAATTATTATTAAATATAATTCAAGTGAGGTCTCAGAAATAAGAAAATCTTTTTATGAAACTAATAGAATTATAAAAAGTAATGTAATTGGTCACCATTTTAAATACACATACAAACATCCTTATTATGAAAAAGCTTTACTTCAATTAGCTAAAGCCATAATTTCATAAAAAATTAAAAAAGG
>CAZWGZ010000384.1:0-1064 GCA_964633395.1 uncultured Rhodobacterales bacterium | reverse complement strand
ATATTAGTAAAATAAATGATGCTCCAAATACACAAGCTTTAGGATTTTCTTTAGGCCCAAGAATTAATGCTGGTGGAAGAATAGGTAATAGTGAATTAGGGGTTCATCTTCTTAAGGAAAAAGATGATATTAAATCTATTGAAATTGCTACTAAATTAGATGATTTAAATAAAAAAAGAAGATTTATAACTTCAGAACTAGAAAGTTCTGTTGTAGGTCAAATTGAAAAAATGATTTCAAATAATAATGACATAATTCCTAGTGCTATAGTAGTTTATGGTCATGATTACCATGAAGGAGTTATTGGAATTGTAGCAGGTAGAATGAAGGAAACTTATAATAGACCAGTCTGTATTATAGCTATAGATAAAAGTGGAATTGGGAAAGGGTCTGGAAGATCTGTTTTTGGTATTCCTTTGGGTGATATAGTTATAGATGCAGTAAAGGCTAAAATATTAAGCTCTGGTGGCGGTCATGATATGGCAGCAGGGTTTAGTCTAAAAGAAAATAATATTGATGATTTTAATACTTTTCTTATAACCAAAATTGATCAATATATGAAACAGGGTATACCTTCTGTTTCATATATTGCAGCATCAGTTATTACAGTTGCGGGTTGTACTTTAGAATTAGCTGATTGGATAAATAATTTAGGGCCATGGGGAATTGGAATTGAAGAGCCTAAATTTATAATTTCTAATGCTAAAATCTCCTCTTTAAGAAAATTTGGTTCAAATAATGAACATGTATCATTTTATATTAGTGATAGTTCTTCAAAAAAATTAAAAGTTAAAAAATTCAATATTTTAAATAGTAAATTAAATTTAGTTTTTAATAACTTTATAAATATTAATTTTAATTTTTTAGGAAGGCTTAATATTGACACTTGGAACAACTCTAAATCCATAGAATTAATGTTAGATGATATAATTTATTCAGATGACACTTGATTTATTTGTTATTTAAAGTTAATAAATTAAATGTGCATGGTCCCTTCGTCTAACGGTTAGGACACCGCCCTTTCACGGCGGCAATACGAGTTCGAATCTCGTAGGGATCACCAC
>CAZWGZ010000383.1:0-1077 GCA_964633395.1 uncultured Rhodobacterales bacterium | reverse complement strand
AGTCATTCCATTTAATTGGGTTGAGTAAAAGAATAGACATTA
The DNA here is from genome assembly GCA_964633395.1 of uncultured Rhodobacterales bacterium. Classification (GTDB taxonomy): domain Bacteria; phylum Pseudomonadota; class Alphaproteobacteria; order Puniceispirillales; family Marisalimonadaceae; genus CAJJBL01. The sequence continues at coordinate 1,035 of CAZWGZ010000383.1, read as the reverse complement.
GGAAATTTCCTATAAAATAAGAGTTTTACAAATTAGATATATTATAGTCAATTATAAACAAAAAATATAAAGAAACAAAATGAAAATAGATTTATCAGTAATTATACCTGTTTATGAAGCAAAAAAAACAATTGAAAGTGCAATAGAATCAATTAATATTCAAAAAAATTTAAGAGATAACTTTATTATTGAAATAATATTGATTGTAGATGATGGAAGAAAATATGAAGCTTTAATCCCAAATCTAAATAATAGAATAAAATTAAAATTATTAAAAACAAGAGGGATTAGAACTGGGCCTGGAAATGCTAGAAATATTGGAATAAAAGAGGCTAAAGGAAAATATATTGGATTCTTGGATGCGGACGATGAATGGTCTGAGGAATTTGTATATAAAATGCATAGTTTAGTAAAAAAACAAGGTGTAGCCTTTGCCCCATCAAGGGTTTATGAGAATGGTGAATTAATGCATGTATTCACAGGAGAAGAGAACGGCTATCTTAAATTGAGCGATATAGGAAACATCCCGTGTAGCTTTCATCCATTTATTGTAAACAAAAATGTAAAAAATTTTAAAAAAATAAAAAGCCAAGATGTTTATAATATTGCATATATTTTAGCAAAAAATAATAAGAAAATAAAAATGATAAGTGATGATTTTTACAAAATAAATATACAAAAAAAGTCAGTTACACAAGAAAATGGATTTTCTCATAAAATAAACATAGCATATAAACAATATCAACAAATTTGTAAAAAAGAAGGGGTGCCAAAAGTAGGCAGACAATTTGCAATAAGACGAATAAATAATATTAAATTTAATATATGGAAAATTAATAACCATGGCGGCTACTACGAATATTTAAGTAAAAAATTAAAGGGTATATAATAATGAGTATAACTAAAGTATGTATATTTGACGCTTATGGAACATTATTTGATATAAATGCTGCGTGCCGTGAGTTGTCAATAGAAGTAGGAGACAAATGGCAAGATCTAGCAACACTCTGGAGATTAAGACAGACGGAATATACG
>CAZWGZ010000382.1:0-1082 GCA_964633395.1 uncultured Rhodobacterales bacterium | reverse complement strand
GCAATGGTTTTAAAAGAACCAGATCAAAAAAAGAATATTGGGAGCACTTGGCATACAGATCAAACTTATGATGAAGAACCTGCTATGGGATCTATTTTATTTGCTCACGAGGTTCCCAAAAATGGAGGTGATACAATGTTCTCAAGTATGTATGATGCCTATGAAACTTTATCAGATGGTCTTAAGCACACTTTGACTGGATTAAATGCCAGGCATTCAAGTAGACATGTATTTGGAGGTTCACGAGCCCAAAGAGATGATGACACTGTGGGTAGAATTAAAAATGCTGAAGCTGCAAATCAAGATGCTATTCACCCTGTTATAATTACTCACCCTGAAACTGGCCGTAAGGCTTTATATGTAAATCCTGTTTTTACACTTGGTTTTGAGGGTTGGACTGACGCAGAATCAAAACCATTATTAGAATATTTGTATTTACATGCAAGTAGACCCGAATTCACCTGTAGATTTAAATGGAGAGCAGGTTCTATTGCATTTTGGGATAATAGAGCTACTTGGCATTTAGCTATTAATGATTATCATGGTGAACGAAGGTTAATGCATCGTATTACAATTGAAGGTAAAAAATTAAACTAAACTTTTTAAGTTTTTATTTATAATCTTTAACTATATTACTATTTAAATAATATCTAATTATAGATCAAGAATAGAAATTTTAAACATTTAAAAATTCTGTGACTTAGGTTTGTAAAAGTATTGAGAGCAATGAGTTAATATAAATAAACATAATAAAAATATATAAAGATTTAAAAGAATTATTTTACATATTTTTATTTGTAATATCAGTAACTTATATGTATTAATTATCTTTTAAGTTTAGTTTTTCTAGTAATTTTCTAATTTTCTTCAACTCTTGTGTTTGTTTGTCTAACCCAAGATTTTTTCTAATAAAACCATAAAACCAAATGCAAATTAATATAAATATAATTATTAAAAAACCTTCAAATAAAAAAATTATAAAATTAATCTTATCTTCTATAGTTTGAAAAACAGATGTTAATTTTGATAATAAAATAATAATCACCTTTTTTAAAATTGTATATTTTATATTTTATAATATA
>CAZWGZ010000381.1:0-1083 GCA_964633395.1 uncultured Rhodobacterales bacterium | reverse complement strand
AAGTAATTTGTGTTGGTAATTTAACAATAGGTGGAACTGGTAAAACACCTTTTGCCATTAGTATTTTTAAATGGTTAAAGGATTTAGGCTATAATCCTGTTTTTTTAACAAGAGGTTATGGAGGCAAACAAATTGAACCAATGGAAGTAAAGACTTTCCATAAACATAAAGATGTTGGGGATGAAGCTTTGTTATTAAGTAAAATTGGAACGACTATCGTATCTAAAAATAGATCGTCTGGAGCCAAGTTCATAGAAAGTCATCAATCTAATTTTGACATAATCATAATGGATGATGGACTTCAAAACAATCAATTGCATAAAAATTTTAATATTTTATTAGTTGATAAAAATCTAATGTTTGGAAATGAACTTTGCATTCCAGCTGGACCATTAAGAGAGACGATTAGTTCTGGGTTATTAAATATAGATGCTATTATTCTCACTGGCAACAATGAAACAATCGATTATAATCATAATATTTTCATTAAAGAAATTCCTATTTTTGAGTCAGTAATAAGTCTCCAAAAAACATTTGAAGCTAGTCAAGATAAATTCTTAGCTTTTTGTGGATTAGGCAATCCTCACAAATTTTATAAAACACTAAAACAAAATGGATTTAATTTAATTCAAAAAAAATCTTTCCCAGATCATTATCAATATAATGATTCAGATATTAATAACCTAAGGCAAGAAGCTAAAAAATATAAATTAAAATTAATTACCACAGAAAAAGATTATGTTAAAATTAACGAACACAACAATACATTAATTAATGTTGCATCTATTAATATAACAATGGAAGACAAACAATTGGTTAAATTTAAAGCGTTAATAAAGGAAAGTATTGATGGTTGATCCTTTAAGTTTTAGGTTAAAAAAAAAATTTGATAGATATATTCATGATCCAATAGCTGCGTTATTGGCAATACCTCTTTTTATACTTTTGAAGATTTTACCTTTTCAAATTTCATCTTATTTATGTGGAACTTTAATGTGTCTAATTGCACCTCTTACTTCATACAACCGTCGTGTAAAAAAACATATGAGAATTGCTTTTCCTAAAAAATCAGATGCTGAAATC
>CAZWGZ010000380.1:0-1083 GCA_964633395.1 uncultured Rhodobacterales bacterium | reverse complement strand
AAAATAGTGAGTTTCTATTTTGGCAATAGCTAAAGATTTTTCTCCTGACATTGGTCGCTCTACGTATTTAAGTGTCGAACACGAATTTTCATATTCCGCCCATACCGCTGCAGCTTGCAAGTTAGTAGACTTTTCTTTTACGTTAAGTTGTTTATAGAACCATAGAAGAATATTATTCTGATGATCTTTCGGAATATACGAAAGAAATTTATGATGAGCTTCTGGAAAAAATTTTTTCATATCATATAAAAACCAATTTATCTCATTAATAGTTCCTAAAAATATCCCTCTCAATACAAATCCAAGACATCTTTTAGGAAAATTAATACCATACAAAATGGCTAGTGTACTTCCCCATGATCCTCCAAAAAGATACCATTGCTTTATTTTCAAATGTTTTCTAAGATTTTCAATATCTAATATAAGCGCTTCAGTGTTATTATTATCAATTTCACCATAAGGTATACTTTTACCAGAGCCTCTTTGATCAAAAAAAATTACTCTAAAAACCTTTGTGTCAAAAAAACTTTTATGAAAACTAGAAAATCCAGCCCCTGGACCACCATGCAAAAACAAAATTGGCTTGCCATCAGGATTTCCATATTGTTCATAATATATTTTATGACCTTGACCTACATCAAGATAACCATTTTCATATGATGGTAATTGTTCAAAAAAAAAGTTAGATTTATGTTTGAATGTCAACATTTATAGAAACAATTAATTAAAATTAGAGTTTTTCTAAGCAGCTTCTACAGCAGTATCGTCAATAATTTTTTCTAACTTCAAAACTGCTGTACTTTTATCTGTATCGTCTACTGCGGCAAACTCACTAGCTAAACGCTCTAAAGCAGCTTGATACATTTGACGTTCAGAATAAGACTGTTCTCCTTGATCATCTTTACGATATAAGTCCCTTACCACTTCAGCAATTGAGACAAGATTACCTGAGTTAATTTTTGACTCATATTCTTGAGCTCTTCTAGACCACATTGTTTTTCTAACCTTTGCTTTTCCCTTTAAGGTAACAACAGCTTCATCCATCTGAACTTTACTAGACAAGGTTCTTAATCCAGATTCAGT
>CAZWGZ010000379.1:0-1093 GCA_964633395.1 uncultured Rhodobacterales bacterium | reverse complement strand
CCCTCATACTTTTCAGCCCATGAATATAAACTTTGGCCTTATGCCCGATATAAACCTTGATAAAAAAGATACTGGAAAAAAAATAAAACATATTAAAGGAAGAGAGAAAAAAAGAATACAGGCTATTGAGGCACTTAGATCATTTAATGAATGGCATAAAACCATAGTCTTAAATTAATCTCTTTCGTATTCTGGGATATTTGTTTCGTTAGCAATCTGTTCACCTTTATTAATATTAAAAAATGTTAATAGTGAAACAGCTACAAAAATCGAAGAAAATGTTCCTATAAGAACACCCCAGATCATTGCCAATGAAAAATCTGCCAAGACAGCTCCTCCAAAAAAGAAAATAATTAACAAAGCAATTAATGTTGTTACAGAAGTTATAACTGTTCTTGATAAAGTTTCATTAATAGATTTATTATATATAAAATAATGATCTTTAGATTTATATCTTCTTAAGTTTTCTCTTACACGATCAAATATAACGACAGTATCATTAATAGAATAACCAGCAGTTGTTAATATAGCTGCTATTGTGGCCAGATTAAATTCAAGTTGAAGTATAGAAAAAAGACCAACCGTGGAAAAAACATCATGGGATAGGGCAATAATTGCTGCTATAGAAAACTGCCATTCAAATCTAAACCATATATAAATCATAATTGATAACAAAGCTAAACAAACAGCTAATATTCCAGCAAATTTCAATTCTTCTCCAACAACAGGTCCAACAAATTCAGATCTTCTAATATCATAATCTTCAATTGTAAGAGTTTTAACTCTTTCTATAACTTTTATTTGATTTTTTTCATCACCTTCTTGTTTTTGTATTCTTACTAAAACATCTGTTTCTTTTCCAAATTTTTGGATTGAAATTTCTCCAACATCTAAAGAAGATATCCTATTTCTTAAATCATTAATATCTGGTGAATTTACATTTTTACTTCTTAATTCTAATAAAATTCCACCTTTAAAATCAATTCCATAATTTAAACTATTAAAAAGAAGACTAAAAACAGTGCCTAGTAAAATTAGTAAAGAAAACAAAAATGCAAATTTTTTATATTTTAAAAAATCAATATTTGTGTCA
>CAZWGZ010000378.1:0-1106 GCA_964633395.1 uncultured Rhodobacterales bacterium | reverse complement strand
GGGTTAGCACGAGCATTTCCAAATAAGTCAAACGCTGGAGCAAGCAATGAAATACCGCCCATCGTTGCCGATGAGGCACCCGCACCAATAGATGTTGATACTGGCGCTAACGAGTAATCGCCATTCGCTGCATCAACAAAATACAAACCGCTACTAATATTCGTTGTACCATAGTATTTCGTACCGACTGAACCTAAGTCTATGCTCGAGGTTCCTCCCTCTATGTAACTATTATCTACATTAATTGTAAAGTCATAAGTAGCATCTGTCCATTGATACCAAGAAACAGCAAATCCGTTATTTGCATCTACTATGGTGTTGAATATGTTAATCTCAGGTGCATCTCCACCAGATGGATAATTAGCAAAAATTTGAGCACTTTCCTTAGCAGTGCTCTGCGTCGCGGTATTACCAAAAATTGTTGAGTTAATTATATTTATTTTTCCCCTGTAATTATCGAAAACAAGACCTGGTCGGTTGTTCGCTGTATTATTTGCTAAAAGCATGTTCTGGAAAGTAATCTGCCTCCCATTGGTGCCACTGTTCAAAAAGAAAATTTCTTCATTAACAGAGTTGTTTTTAATAACCCAAGAGTCGTAAACTGCATTAGACTCCAAATTCGCCATATTTATGAATATCAGTCTACTACTGGTACTCGAGTTATTCGAAATCTGAACGTCTTTTGTATCCCAATAGCTTGCGCCGTCTGACACATAGAGAAGACCACCATTATTAGCTGTCGTAGTATTGTTACGAATATTCACATGACGCATTACCAAATATGGACGATCCGCGTAGAATGCAGAACCTGAATGTGTTGAATGGTTTCCGACAAATTCCGTATGAAGAATTTGAGCATGAACACCATAACCCAAACTCAGTGCTCCACCTGAATTTCGTGTGTTTTTGTTATTCTTAAATCTAATATGCTTAATAGTCAGCGATTTATAGCTCGCAACATATAGTCCACCTGCATAACTACTATTCGTTGAATTCCCGTTTTGAATTGTCAGACCAACCAATTGGCTGGTAGCCGTATCCGCCCAATTAGAAGAGCCGGCCTGCCAAGCCATAATCCAACCATCATTATTACCATCGATAATGGT
>CAZWGZ010000377.1:0-1126 GCA_964633395.1 uncultured Rhodobacterales bacterium | reverse complement strand
TTGATAAAAATTTAAATAGGCTTGGATATGGAGGAGGTTATTATGATAAATCAATTAATGAGTTAAAAAAGCATTTTACTAGAGAAAAAAAAGACTTTGTTACTATTGGGCTTGCATATAGTCTCCAAGAGACTAAGAGTATTCCTCATGAAGCTCATGACGAACAGTTAGATTTTATAATAACTGAAAAAAAATTATTATCAAAGATAAACGAAAGTTAACTAGAATTAGAAAAGAAGATATGAATGAAGGTATTATTTATAGGTGATATTGTTGGAAGGAATGCAAGAAATTATGTTCAAAAAAAAATAATTGAATTAAAAGCTCAACTTAAGTTAGATGCTATAATTGTTAATGTTGAGAACTCCGCAGGGGGATTTGGAGTAACACCTTCAATTTGTGATGATTTTTTTCAAGCTGGTGCAGATATATTAACTACTGGAAATCATATTTGGGATAAAAGAGAAATAATTTCATACATAAGTAAAAGTGATAAATTGCTTCGTCCTCTCAATATGATAGACGGAACTCCTGGTTTGGGAATGACTATAGTTAAAGTAAATGCTGGATTAATAGGGGTTGCCAACATTATGACAAATCTATTCATGGGGCCAACTGACCCCGTTTTTGATACTCTCCCAAAAATCATAGAGAATTTTAAATTAACATCAAACGTAGATTTTTCTTTGGTTGATGTTCATGGGGAGGCTTCATCAGAAAAAATGGCTATAGGCTTTGCTCTTGACGGTAAGGTTTCTGCTGTTGTTGGAACACATACTCATGTTCCTACCGCTGATCATCAGATATTAGAAAGTGGAACTGCTTATATTACTGATGTTGGGATGAGTGGTGACTATAATTCTGTGATAGGAATGAATAAAGTAGATGCTATGAATAGGTTCCTTTACCCAAATAAAAAAAAATCTAGACTAGAAGTGTCTTCTGGAGAACCAACTTTATGTGGTGTTGTAATAGAGAGCGCTGAAAATGGTTTGGGAAAAAAAATCTATCCTATTAGATTAGGTGGAAAGTTAGAACAAACTATTTTAAATTGATTAGATAAATAACTTAAAATTGGAGTTTTTTAAAAAATGGCTGGGCATTCAAAATTCAAAAATATTATGCA
>CAZWGZ010000376.1:0-1127 GCA_964633395.1 uncultured Rhodobacterales bacterium | reverse complement strand
AAAAAGCTTTACTTCAATTAGCTAAAGCCATAATTTCATAAAAAATTAAAAAAGGATTATTTAATTGTCAAAATTTGAAAAAAATTATCAAAAAGTTACTTATGTAAAGCATTGGACAGATAATCTTTTTTCATTCAAAATTACACGGCCAGCGAGTTTTAAGTTTAGATCTGGTGAATTTGTAATGATTGGGCTTCCAGATATATCTGGAAAGCCAATATTAAGAGCATATTCAATTGCTTCTCCTAGCTGGTCAGAGGAGTTAGAGTTTTATTCAATCATTGTTGAAAACGGACCTCTAACTTCTAAGCTAAAAAATATTAAAATAAATGACGATATTATTTTAATGCCTAAATCAACTGGAACACTAGTTCTTGATGCCCTAAAACCTGGTAAACGTTTATTTTTAATATCTTCAGGGACTGGGTTTGCCCCTTTTGCATCTCTTATACGAGAGCCAGAGGCATTTGAAAAATATGAAAATGTGATTGTTACTCATACTTGTAGAACAATTAAAGAGTTGGAGTATAGTAAAGAAATAATAAAAGAGTGTAAAAACGACGAATTAATTAAAGATTTCATATCTAATAAATTAATTACTTATCACTCAACAACAAGAGAATATTACGAGAATCAAGGAAGAATTACAGATTTAATTTTGAATAAAACAATTTTTAACAATCTAAAAATTGAAGAAATAACATCTAATGATAGAGTTATGCTTTGTGGCTCTATGGGATTAAATAATGATTTAAAAGAAATACTTTCAAATTTAAAATTAAACGAAGGAGCTAATAATAACCCAGCTGAATTTGTTTTAGAAAAAGCATTTGTAGGTTAATTTTTTTTAATTAATTATCTAAAATCTATACTAAATGAGTGGTGGGCGGTGACGGTCTCGAACCGCCGACATCCTCGGTGTAAACGAGATGCTCTACCAACTGAGCTAACCGCCCTCATTTAAAGATTTATACGTAATTTCTGATAGAATAACAACCAAGAACTTTTTTTTTTTTGATCGATGCAAAATTTAATAAACAATAGGAAATATTATTGGAATCTAAAAATTTTAATCAAGAACCTTCAAAATGGATTATGGAACAAATAGAAAGTATTAATATAGTTAA
>CAZWGZ010000375.1:0-1136 GCA_964633395.1 uncultured Rhodobacterales bacterium | reverse complement strand
AAAAATTAATCTTGGTTATGAATTTGCTAAACAAAATATTGAATTATTTAAATAATCCATTAATGATGCCATGTATTTTTTTTAGGTTTAAATTTCTTTGATAACTCAATTACTTCTTTTGCAACTTTTTCTATTACAAAATTTGCTGTTTTGTAGTTTATTAAAAAAGAAGGTCTAAATCCAATTCTGTGCCACTTAATATCTAACAAAATATTGTGTTTACTTTTCATTTTTTTATATAACAAATCAGAAAAGCTTTCATTGTCATTAGTATTATATTCAACTGAAAATCTAAGTCCTCGCCCATGGATACTTTTTATCAGCTCTATCTGCTTTAACTGGTTGCTCAAATTTTTCATTAAATATTCTCCTAATTTTTTTGCATGTTCAATATTATTATTTGAGCATATTACTTTTTGTACAGCTAAAGCAGCAGCTACACCTAAGGTATGTCCTTGATGGGTGGTAGAATAGCTTACTCTTCCAGAGTTATTTTTTATTACATCTTCTATTTTTGAATTATGCAACACTGCACTTAATGGAATATAGCCAGCACCTAAAGTTTTTCCAATTAATAAAAAATCTGGCTCAAAATCATCCCAACTGAAACAATTGTATTTTCCACAAATACCAGTTCCCGTATAAACTTCATCCATAATAAGATGAATATTATTTTTTTTACAAATATATTTTATTTGTTTCCAATAACCACTTATTGGTGGAATATCTCCTTGGAGTTGTCCCATAATAGGTTCCCCAATAAATGCAAATATTCTTTCACTTCCTATTTTTTTTATCTTATCTTTGAAAATACTTATAGATCTATTTAGATAATCATAGCTAGACTCTTTTATTTTTTTTTCATGCAAAGGATCGTGTGGTCTAATTTTAATATTTTTTTGTGGACAAAGTTTTGATAAATATTTTAAATGTTTTCTGTCACCAGCTGTTTGAGCTAAAATTGAAATTCCATGATAAGATTCATTCCTAGAGATAAATATGTCTTTATTTTTAAAACCCTTTTCATAAAAATATTGATAGCTCAACATTAAGGCTGCCTCACAAGCCTCAGCACCACTTTGGCCACTAAAAAAAACTCTATTGAGATTTTTAGTAGATTTAGATGTAAGAATATT
>CAZWGZ010000374.1:0-1148 GCA_964633395.1 uncultured Rhodobacterales bacterium | reverse complement strand
TGCACAAACGGACCGATAATCAATAGTTGCTTGTAAATCCCGTTTTTCAAATAGATCTCTAGTTCGTAAGCCAGGCCATTGTGCAATTACTTGCCCTTTTTTTAATAGTCCTCCTGCTAGGAGACCAGCTGACCCATAACCGTGGTCAGTACCTTCGGTTCCATTGACCTTCACTGTTCGACCAAATTCAGTCAGTGTCAAAATCACCGTATTGTCCCAAGCATCCTGTAGTCCGGCCTTTAACCCAAGGAATATATCATCAAGCTCTGAGAGCTGGCGCGGATGTTGTCCATCATCAGCTCCTTGATTGGCATGTGTATCAAATTCATTAACCCTTATAACAGCTGCCGATGGCCCCTCTGGGAGTTGAAGTTGTTTGCCAGCATATTTGGCAAGTGACACAGGGTCTCTTGCAATAAACTTTGGGGGGTTCACATATTTGTTTGCTAAACGTTCAAATGAAATTGCACTCTCGAAATCATGGTCCATCATAAGCAATTTTGCAATTTCTATGTCAGGATCTGCCGCGCCTGTTAGATTAGCGGGATAGTGGTTATCTAGCTGTTTACTACCACGGACAATCAACGGCATATCCATTGATAGGGCGCGCCCAGGAACGTCAGCTAAATCAAGAGCACGACCTACCCAGCCAGTACGATCTGAAAAAGGTGCTAGATTACCGGATTCCATTATATTTTGACCCTCAAAGTGAGACCTCTTCACATAAGGAAAACTGGTGGCATGTACGACCGTAGCGTCGCCATCCGCCATCATCGCAGCAAACCCACCGAGCGAGGGGTGAAGAGCAAAAAAAGGATTAAGCTTAATGGGAGAATTAGACATTAAAACTTTGCGCTGCTTGTGCAGTGACGGGTCACCAATTGGCGGGACTGCCATGATCCCATCCATCCCTCCCTCAAGGATAATAACAACAATATTACCGCGCGGCACATCAGCTGTATAGCCAGAGATAGGAATGCCAGCAAGAGTTAAAGACGCTGAAGAAGTTTGGAGAAAAAATCGTCTAGAAATCATATTAAGCTCCCATGAATTCGCGGCAACAGGTCAATAAAACAAATCGTTGCTGGCTAGTAGCACCTTTATTTACCAGCGCCCTAGTAGAGGCACTGACATCAAACAAATCCATC
>CAZWGZ010000373.1:0-1152 GCA_964633395.1 uncultured Rhodobacterales bacterium | reverse complement strand
TTTCTACTTTTTAGTAATGTATCAGGAACACTAGTTCAAAACACAAAAAATTATTTTGATATTTATGATCAGAAAAGTATTTTTGTTAAATATAAAGATCAAATAAATAATTCACTTCCAATTATAAAAACCCTTGAAGGTGAGAGTGTTAGTCCCCATTTGAATATCATGAAAGGTATAGCATTCAAAAAAGAAATTATCAAAGATGGTTCTTTTGGGCTTTACCTTATGAATAAACTATTGGTATAAAAATAAAATATAATTTTAATATAAATTGAAGGATTATAATGAATAATTTTGGAAAAAATATAGCAGTTTGGGTAGTGATATCTTTAGTTTTAATTGCTATATTTAATGTTTTTCAAGGGTCATCATCTAGAGAGCAAGGAAGTGTTATAGCTTACTCAGATTTTTTAGCCCGTGTAAATGCAGGTGAAGTTAGAGAAATAACTATCCAAGGAGATAAGATTTCTGGCGCTTCAAGTAATGGAATGCCTTTTTATTCATATGTCCCTAAAGAAGAAGACCTTGCTAATAGATTATCTGAAAAAGGTATAAAAGTAACTTCGCAACCTCCTGAAGGTGGAATGCCTGGAATTTTTCAAATCCTTATTTCTTGGTTTCCTATGCTACTATTTATAGGGGTATGGATTTTCTTTATGAAACAGATGCAAGGTGGTGCAAAAGGTGCAATGGGGTTTGGAAAATCTAAAGCAAAACTTCTTACTGAACATCGGGATAAAATTACATTTCAAGACGTAGCGGGAATAGATGAAGCTAAAGCGGAGTTGGAAGAAGTAGTAGATTTCTTAAAAGATCCAGGAAAGTTTCAAAAATTAGGAGGAAAAATTCCAAAAGGAGTTCTTTTAGTGGGACCTCCTGGTACTGGTAAGACTTTGCTAGCAAAAGCTGTAGCGGGTGAAGCTGGCGTACCTTTTTTTACAATTTCAGGTTCAGATTTTGTAGAGATGTTCGTTGGTGTTGGGGCATCTAGAGTTAGGGATATGTTTGAACAAGGAAAAAAAAATGCTCCATGTATTATTTTTATAGATGAGATTGATGCTATGGGTAGGGCCAGAGGAGCAGGCTTAGGTGGTGGAAACGATGAAAGAGAACAAACTTTAAATCAATTATTAGTAGAAATGGATGGAT
>CAZWGZ010000372.1:0-1155 GCA_964633395.1 uncultured Rhodobacterales bacterium | reverse complement strand
AGATACCTTTTGAGATCAAATCTGTAGGAAGATGCAGTGCTATAAAAGTAACATGGAAGCCACACACGAAAAAACCTGATATCAATAATAAATAATTTTTTTCTTTTAAAGTGAACATTAAAGTTTCTTTTAAAGTAGTTTTAAACTCTTCTTTTTTTATACCTGTAACATTAGTAGTATTTAAAAGAGGTAATAGCATCAACAACGAAATTGTTATGGAAGCTAATACAACTAAGCTTGTTTGCCATCCAAATTCTTTATTCATCCACATAGTAGGGACTATTACTGCAAACTGACCAAAAGAAGCTGCTGCGGCAACTAAGCCCATAGCAAAACTACGCTTGTTAATTGGTGCAACCTTTCCCACAACGCTTACCATAGTAGCCATGCCAGCTCCACCTAGGCCAAACCCCATAAGTGTTGTCGCTGAAAATAACTTAAAGTCTGAATTAGGATTGCTCATTAGAAAAATACCTGAAGCAAAAGCAACTATGCCAAACGCTAAAACCTTTTGAGGGCCGAATTTATCAATTAAAATTCCAAGAAGAAATGTCAGAACTCCCCAAATAATAGCTTGCACACCAATTGCGAAAGAGAAAAATTCTTTACCATTTCCCATAAAGCTACTTATTGGATCTAAAAACAAACCTAAGGATTGCCTAACACCCATTATCATAATAATAATTAATGAACATACTAACAATACAATTTGCCAATCAATTTTTTTAGTTTCCATTATTTCATCCTCAAACTTAATTTGTTGTCGTTAAAGCCTAATTGTATCTATCTTGTTTAATAAAATATCTAATTGTTTTGTATCTTCTAAGCTTAAGTTTTTTAGAAGTGAATTTTGAATTTTTTTCCAATCTACATGAGCTTCAGATAATTTTTTATTTCCATCTAAGGTTAACCTAATCACTTTACTTTTACTGTTATTTTCGTATTCATAAGATATCAACTTCATTTTTTGTAGTTTGTTTAGATTTCTTACAAGGGTACTTCTATCAAGGTTCATTTTGTTTGAAAGTGTTTGAATAGAAGGGTTTACTAATTTTTCTATATTTTTTAAAGTACTATATTGTGTTAATTTAATATGATGAGAATTAAGAGCTTTATCATATATTTTGGTAATATTATTACTAGCTTGTCTTAATT
>CAZWGZ010000371.1:0-1156 GCA_964633395.1 uncultured Rhodobacterales bacterium | reverse complement strand
TAATGGCGGAGGGAGGGGGATTCGAACCCCCGAAAGGGATTGCTCCCTTTAACGATTTAGCAAACCGGCGCCTTCAGCCACTCAGCCATCCCTCCGCAGGGTTGTTATATGTCTAGAGTTGCCTAATTCACGCCGTATGTATTGTTGTATTACGCAAATGTAGAGTTTATTTCAAGTTTTTTTAATGGTGCCTACAAAAATAATTTTTGTTATGATATATATTACTTTTATTTGAAGGAAATTAAATGGATTTACTATCAGGAATGAGAGTTTTTGTTTCTATAGCTGATAATGGTTCTCTTGCTAAAGCTGGAAGAGAACTTGATTTATCTCCTTCTGTCGTTTCCAAAAGTATTTCTGCTCTTGAAGATAGATTAGGAGCAAGATTATTAAATAGAACAACTAGATCAGTTTCATTAACTGAAGTTGGATTTGCCTATCTTGATAGGGCTAGAAGAATTATCGGGGATGTTGATGAAGCAGAAGCGGTTGTTTCAAGCGCTACAAATGCTCCTCGAGGGCATTTGAGAATTACAGCACCAAGTACATTTTCATACAGGCATGTAGCTCCTCACCTTCCACTTTTTAGAGAACGCTTTCCTGAAGTTGAAATTGAAATGATTATTTCTGATGATGAATTAGATTTAATTGATAATAATATTGATCTTGGAATTAGAATAGCATTGATGAAAGACTCCTCACTAATAGCTAGAAAACTTGCTCCAAATCCAAGAACACTATTTGCATCTCCGGGGTATATTAGCAAAAAAGGAAAACCAAACCATCCAGATGATTTGGTTAACCATGAAATAATTTCATTTAGAAATGGAAGCCCTTTTAATGATTGGCACTTTCTTGTAGATGGGAAGACAAGATTAATTCATGCTAAGGGTATGCTTCAATTAAATCATGGTGACGCTATTTTAAGATCAGCCATCAATGGAGGTGGATTAGCTATGCTATCAAGGTTTGTGGTTGGAAGGCATATTGCAGCGGGAACATTAGTTTCAGTTCTAGATGAATATGTTCAAGAAGATAATCCAATTTACGCGGTTTATCCCAGTGGCAAACATTTATCTCCCAAAGTTAGAGCTTTTCTTGATTTTTTAATAGAAATTTACGGACCTGTTCCTTATTGGAGCGAGGAGGGTGATCA
>CAZWGZ010000370.1:0-1157 GCA_964633395.1 uncultured Rhodobacterales bacterium | reverse complement strand
AAAAGAGTAATTGATATTTCTCTCTGGATACTATCGTGGTTTATAGATTAGGTTTCTTCTTTATTACCTATAGTATTTTTTGTGAAATATAGTTAATCTTTTTTCAATTCGTAAATGCAAATAATTATTCACTATTAGATTGGAAGTATACAAATGTTCAGAATTTTTATTTTTATTTTTACTTTTTATATATCAATAACGAATACTTACGCTGAAAGCATTAGATTGATAACACTAGAAGGTAAAAACATACCTGTTGATGTGGTTGTAAATACCAAACAGAAAGTGCCAACTGTAATTTACGTTACTGGACTTGGTGGAAAGGGAAACCAAGTATCGAAAATTGCAGAACTTTTTAAGAAAAATAGTCTTAACTTAATTACTTTTGATAGAGATGAAATAAAATGTAAAGGTTTTAAATGTTTTAAAACTGTAGGACAGCGATCAAAAAGCGGTCAATTGATATATGATGTAAACGAAAAAGAAACTGCAATTGAAAATATTTTAAAAAATGAAATAACAACAGTTTTTAATTTTGTTAGGGGTACTGATTGGTACGATAAAAATGAAGGTATCTACGTTATAGGTGGAAGTTTTGGTAGTTGGTTAAGTTTAGGCATCCTAGCAGATAAAAATTTGAGCAAAGATATTAAAGGCATAATTTTTTTATCTCCCTCTGTTGCACCTCACAAGTCAACTGGAAAGTATGCTAATGAAATAATTAAATTTAATAAACTTACATCTAATAAATATAATTCTAAATGTTTTGGCATAGGGAGTCCTAATGATAAATTATTTCCTGGAGCAACGACAGAAGATGCAGTTGAATTTCTTAAAAAGAATCTTCCTTGCACTAGTTTTAAGAAACTTGTTATAAATTCAAATCTCCATGCTAAGAAACTACTCATAAATGATAAGAATATTCAAAATCAAATTATTAATTGGATTAATAATTTAAATTAATTTTTGACTTCTTTTAAAATTTGTAAGAAGTCAATTTCATTTGTAATGTATAATTTTGTATTATTTTTTAACCCATTGCAAAACCAATCAGTCACTGTGGAGTAGTCTATAAGGGGGGTAGAGTAATCGATATTTCTCACTGGATACTATCGTGGTTTATAGATTAAGTTTTGGTTGTCAGTTTTGAGGGGTGG
>CAZWGZ010000369.1:0-1157 GCA_964633395.1 uncultured Rhodobacterales bacterium | reverse complement strand
CATTTTTAGTAAGTATGACAGATACATTTGATGCAAGAAAAGTTTATTTTTTTTCTTCTCTTTTAGGTTGTTTAGGTCTCTTATCTTTTTCTTTATTTGCTAGTAATGCAGTTAATGCTTCTATTTGTTGGTCACTTGTTGGAGCAGGTCTTGCAGGCACATATATGCCAGGGTTACAAATATTAAACTCAAGACTAAATAAAGTATCTAGGGAAAAATATGTTGCAATTTACACTTCATTTTTTGGATTAGGAATAGCCTTTTCATTTTCTATTTTTGGAATATTAAAAAGTTATAATATTTCATGGGAAAGTGCTTTTTTATACGCTTCATTTATTTTATTGATGTGCTCTTTTCCTTTGTTATTTTTTTCAGGAAAAGAAATTGAAGAAAGAAAAATAAAAAAATATGAAGGTATGATAAATGTAATTATTCCAATTTTTAGTACTTTTAAAAATAAAAAAGCCTTACCTTTTATTCTTGGTTACGGCGGTCATACCTATGAATTGTTTGGATTTAGAAGCTGGACATTTCCATGTATTTTATTTCTGTCAACTCATTTTCAGAATCCAGTAACTGACGCTTTCATTGCTAATGCAATTGGGTTAATGGGATTCTTAGGTATTTTTGCATCTATATATGGTGCTAGGTATTGCATTAACAAAGATAGAGCAAAAGTAGTAAGTAAAATGGGTCTAATATGTTTTATTGGGTCGATTATAACTGCCATATCCTTTTGGTTTAGTTTCTGGTTAGCTCTTTTAATGCTGTTTATATATAATGCATTAATTGTTCTTGATTCAGGGTCTTTGACAACTGGAGTAGTTATTAATGGGAAACCAGAGGACAGAGGAGTTAGATTAGCTTTACATTCTATGGTTGGTTTTTTTGGAGGAGCACTAGGCGGTCCAATAGTAGGGTTTGTTTTGGATAATTTTGGAGGTCAGTCTAGTCATATCGCCTGGTTCTTGTCTTTTTTGTGTTTAGGGTTAGGATCTCTTTTCTCTAGCTTAATTTTGAAATATTATTATTTTTCAAAATAATAAATTAAAATATTTACCTTGTTAAATTTCAATTAGTCATTACCTATCTAATCTAATTACATATAGAGGGGAAATTTATGAATACAAAAATTTTACTTAACGAGCGTCCACACG
>CAZWGZ010000368.1:0-1167 GCA_964633395.1 uncultured Rhodobacterales bacterium | reverse complement strand
ATATTGCAAATTTTGATGTCTGTTTTAATAGAGATTTAGTAATAAAATTTTTTCATAACAATAAACTGCAGTATGCAGAATCTTATAAAGAACTAATTTCTGTTTTACCTATTTTTAAAGGTCCAACAGGTTATATTTTATGGGATAAAAACGATGTATGGTATTCCTTATGGAAAAAAAAATTAAATGCAATTGATGGTTTAGTTAAGCTCAAGTTAGCTAGAGGAAATTTGTCCTTAAATAGGAAAATCACATCAAGTATAATTATAAATTCAGATAAGATTATGATTAAGGATTTAATGGCCCATGAAAATACAAAGTTGGTGTTATTTGTTATTGCTGAACCTGAAATTCAAAATGATGGAAAAAAGTACTTAAAGACTTATACAAAACTATTTAACAGTGATGGGAAATTAGAAAAATCTAATTTAATAAATACTGTGGCTCTTAAAACAACATCATCAATCTTTAAAATTGAAAAAAAAATATTTCATGATGAAGTCTCAAATATTATAAGTTTCATAGAAAGAAATTGGAAAAAAGACAATTTAATTGATCCTAATATTGTTAATCAAGTAGATCTTTGGATTCCTATTCCTTTGAGAGCTTCAACCAAATTAGAAAAAATATTTATCTTTAACGATAAAAGTATAAAAGTAAAATCAACTGATGGTTTTCTGGATAAAGGAATAATAGATATAGGTGAAGAATTAATATTATATAAGAATAAAACATCTAAAAGTTTTGAAAAAATCACAAGAAGTTTACTAAATACAGAAAAAAAAATAGAATATAAAAAAGATGCTGTGATATTTCAGAAAAATTTAGAAACTTGGCCGTTATCAATAAACGTTCTTAAGAGCTTGCCTTTCGTCACAGAGGTTAAAATTATATCAATTTCAAATCGTAGTGCAAGAATTATAGTTAAGTTCTTAGGGAATAAGAAAACATTTTTTCACGCTACAGACGAAAAAAGTTTGTTTTTTAAAAATTTAAGTAATCATCAATATATATTGAGTAATTGAATTTAATTTAAGGTTGTAAATAATGGTATTATGTCTGATTTTTTAAAAATCAAAAAAAGTAAGCTTTTAAATGTGTATTTAGCTTTATTTTTAATTTTAGTTTTAATGTTTTATCTATTTAAAGTTATTGTTCCTTTTGCAT
>CAZWGZ010000367.1:0-1168 GCA_964633395.1 uncultured Rhodobacterales bacterium | reverse complement strand
TTACTTCTGAGGCAAGCAAGACTTCTTCCTGCTGGCATAATGTCCATAATTTCGAGTGTTCCAATAGAAAAAGTAAATGATTGGGCATCCAAAAATAATATTATTTATATCGATAGTATTAATGTTACATCTTTTGAAAAAAATAACGCTGAACGGCTATCTATAGCCGTAAGGGCACAAGTTCCTCTGGCTGCAACAAAGAACTGTGAAGTTGTTATATTTAGACCAAAAGACGGCGGAAATGAACATTTTTGTTTGCTGATAGGCAAATCAAGATATAGTTCAAATAACCAAGAAAATGTTGATATACCAATGGTAAGAATTCATAGTCAATGCATTACAGGTGATATACTAGATAGCCTGAAGTGCGATTGTGGACAACAATTAAAAGACTCTATAAAATTAATGGCTCAAGCTGATGAAGGTATTTTAATTTATTTAGCTCAAGAAGGTCGTGACATTGGTTTATTAAACAAGCTTCGTGCTTATGCTCTTCAAGAAAAAGGAATGGACACAGTAGAAGCTAATTTAGCCCTAGGTTTTAAAGATGACGAGAGATTATATTATCCAGTTAAGGAAATCTTAAAACAATTAAATGTTAACTCTATAAAACTTATTACCAATAATCCAAAAAAAATAGACCATTTAACCAATCTAGGAATAAAAGTTGTTGAAAGAATTCCTATAAAAATAAAAGCTAATAAATATAATAAAAAATATCTTAAAACCAAATCAAAAAAATCTGGTCATATTTTATAATATTAGTTTTGCCTTTCTCCAAAAAACATTGATCCTATTCTTAAGGAAGTTGCTCCAAATTTAATTGCTTCTTCAAAATCATTACTCATTCCCATAGATAATTTCTGTAAATTATTTCTATATGCAATCTTTTTTAATAAACTAAAATGCATTGCTGGTTCCTCATTTGCAGGGGGAATACACATTAAACCTGAAATTGGTAAAGCTAAATCGTTTTTACAATAATTTATAAAGGTATCTGCTTCTAATACATTAATCCCACCTTTTTGTAATTCCTCCCCCGTATTGATTTGAATATAAAAACTCTTAGTTTTTATATTATCATTTATATTATTTTTTATTTCCTTTGCTAATTTTTCTCTATCTAACGTTTCTATTACATCAAAAAGTTTTAATGCTTGTTTGACTT
>CAZWGZ010000366.1:0-1180 GCA_964633395.1 uncultured Rhodobacterales bacterium | reverse complement strand
TTTTAAAGTATTTAAGAAACGCCTAAAAGATAAAATAGAACATTCGGGGTTTATTTTTGAAAAACATGTAATTTTTGTTCCTGGGCAAACTCGAGAAGGATATTCTGCTTTAATGAAAAATGCGGATCTTTTATTAGATACAATAGGTTTTTCAGGTGCAAACACTGCTCTTCAGGCAATAGGTTGTGGATTACCAGTTATTACTAGAGAGGGTAGATTTCAGCGTACAAGACATGCGAGTGCAATACTTCGCACCATAGAAGTTGAAGAGCTTATAGTAAGTACAGAAGAAGAATATATAGATTTAATAGAGAAAATTACTTTGGATGAAGTGTTTAAAAATAAAATTAGATTGAAAATTAAAGATAAAGAAAAATTACTTTATAAAAATGTAAATTCAATTCGTGCATTAGAAGATTTTTTTGAAAGTGTAGGAGGTCGTTAAAATGAAAGTTATAATATTAGCTGGAGGGCTTGGGACACGTCTTGCTGAATATACTAATTTAATTCCTAAGCCTTTAGTTAAGGTCGGATCAATGCCAATTATTTGGCATATTATGAAGATTTATAGCCAATATGGGCACAATGAATTTATAATACCCTTAGGGTATAAGGGTGAACTTATCAAAGAATTTTTTCTGAATTTAAAATATTTTGAATCAGATTTTACTATTGACACTTCAAATAGCAAAATAGAAGTGCATAAAAATAACGCTGAAAACTGGAAAATTACCCTAGTAGATACAGGATTAAATACTATGACGGGAGGAAGGTTGTTGAAATTAAAAAAGTATATTGGAAATGATACATTTTTTCTTACATATGGAGATGGTCTTGCCAATATTAATATTAATGATTTATTAGACTTTCATTTGAAAAATAAGAAAATCGTGACAGTAACTGCAGTACGACCAGCTGCAAGATTTGGAGAAATTAAGGTTTCAGAAAATAATAATAATGTAATATCTTTTAGAGAAAAGCCTAGAGTTGAAGATGGTTGGATAAATGGAGGTTTTTTTGTTGTTAACCCTGATTTTTTTGAATACTTAAAAGACGAAAAAACTATTTTAGAACATGAACCTCTTGAACAAGTATCCTTGAAAGGTGAATTAATAGCTTATAAACATAAAGGTTTTTGGCAATGTATGGACAATATCAAAGATTATGATTATTTAAATAA
>CAZWGZ010000365.1:0-1184 GCA_964633395.1 uncultured Rhodobacterales bacterium | reverse complement strand
CAAGGTGGATAGTAAATGAAAAGTTTTTATGGATCTGAACTCAAAAGTCAAATGATGCTTGGTACTGCGCAATATCCGTCCCCTGCCATACTAGTATCCTGTTTCGAAAAAAGTAAAGCTTCTGTAGCTACAGTTTCGTTGAGAAGAGAAAGTGGCAACCTAGATTCAGGAAATAGTTTTTGGTCTATAATTAAAAAACTTGATGTTAAAATACTGCCAAATACTGCTGGATGTCATACGGTTAAAGAAGCAGTAACAACAGCTCATATGGCTCGCGAAATATTTGATACAAAATGGATTAAACTTGAAGTCATAGGAGAAGAAGATACACTTCAGCCTGATGTGTTTGGATTAGTTGAAGCTGCAAAAATTCTATCTGACGAAGGCTTTGAAGTCTTTCCGTATACAACTGAGGATTTGGTAGTCGCCGATAAGTTATTAAACTCAGGATGCAAGGTTTTAATGCCATGGGGATCTCCTATAGGTTCAGGTCAAGGCTTAAATAATATTTTTGGATTAAAAGCACTAAGAGCTCATTTTCCAGATATTCCAATGGTTATTGATGCAGGAATTGGTTTACCTTCGCACGCAACAAAAGCTATGGAATTAGGTTTTGATGCAGTTCTTCTCAATACAGCAATAGCAAAAGCTGGAGATCCAATTGTTATGGCAGAAGCATTTTCACATGCTATTATATCTGGGGCTTTAGGGCTAAATGCAGATCCTATGGAACCTAGAGATATGGCTAATCCTTCAACTCCAATTTTTGGGAAAGCATTTCTCTAATGATTTTTGATAAATTTTATCCTATTTTTGATACATCTGAATGGTTAAAAAGACTTTTGCCAATTGGAATAAAATTTGTTCAACTTCGTATTAAAGATAAATCAAAAAAAGAAATACAAAGTGAAATAAAGAAGGCAAAATTGTTGTGCTATAAATATAATGCACAGTTAGTGGTTAATGATTATTGGGAAATGGCTATAGATGAAAAATGTGACTTTGTTCACATTGGTCAAGAAGATTTAGTTAACTGTGATATTAAAAAACTCAAATTTAATAATATTAAAATTGGCATAAGCACTCATGACCGAGAAGAATTAAAAACAGCACTTCTTCATTCACCTGACTATATTGCTTTGGGACCTATTTATCCTACTATATTAAAAAAAATGAAATGGACT
>CAZWGZ010000364.1:0-1186 GCA_964633395.1 uncultured Rhodobacterales bacterium | reverse complement strand
AACTAAATAAGTAGGAATAGTAATATCATTTCCTATCCAAAAAAAGCTATTTGATCAAATTCTGACAATTTTAAGTCCAACTTATAGTTATTTTAAATAATACAAAAAATTATAACATATTTTTTTGTTAACTATATAATAGCTAATTTTTAATAATAATGATTATCTTAAAACACAATAGTAAATACTTTAATGATTGAATTATATTTAAATATTTGGATTTATATCAATGGATAATAAAAAAGCACAGAAATATAGATTGCAACTTCCAAAATCAAACTATTTCAATATTAAAGAATTATATAATATGCCTAAATATTTTGGTTGGGTAGATTATTATACAACATTAGAAAATAAAATTTTTATGTTCCTTGGCGGTAATGACGATGGTGTTGCATTAAGATGTTTTTGGAATAATCATTATGAAAGAAAAACATTGGAAATATGGTCCAAGGTAACTTCCGTTGATGGAATAGTATTAGATATTGGAGCTCACTCTGGAATTTATTCTTTAGTTGCAAACAAATCTATTAAAAGTGGAGCCGTATTATCATTTGAACCACATTTTTTAAATTTTTCAAGATTAAATTTAAATCTAAGAGCGAATGAATTTTCCACAAAAACTGCTTTTATGTATGGTGTTGGAAAAAATAATGAAACACTTCCATTTTCTATATCCCCAAATTTAGATTATCTAACTTCAGGTGGAAAAATAGGGAGATTTCAAAAACAAATAACATCTGATATTCAAACTATAGCTATAGACAAGTTTCTTGATTCTAAAGCTAAAAATAATGTAAAAGTAATTAAGTTAGATGTTGAAGGTTACGAATATGAATGTTTACAAGGAATGTTGGAAACTATAATTAATAGTAAACCATTAATCTTTTTTGAATGTATGTCATCTAAAAACAATAATGAAATAGAACTCTTTTTAAAGAATCAAAATTATGAATTTTTTATTATTAACGATTTAAATGGATTGATAGAAAAAACAAATAAAATTTATCCAATTTTTGATGAAAATAAAATTATTATTCATGAAACAATAAATAGAATTGCAGTCCCCAAATCTAAATTAAAGTCTATTTTAGAAATATTGAAATAGACCTTATTTAAGTAACTATTAATTTATAAAAATTAGGTAAATAAAATTGAATATAAACTTTCCAAAAAATAAAATTTT
>CAZWGZ010000363.1:0-1188 GCA_964633395.1 uncultured Rhodobacterales bacterium | reverse complement strand
ACTTTAAATAAGTCTACTTATTGGGGAAAAGATTTTTTAACAGTTCGAGTTGATGATACAACTGGTAGTGCTGGTTTCAAGAGTATTGATATAAGACCAGGTACTTATACATCATAAACATTAGCAGCAGAAGTTCAACGTGCTATTAATGCTGGACTTAGTGATGATGCTAAGTTGTCTATTGATCCAGTAACTGATGGAAGTTTTTCAATACAATTTAACCAATTAGATAATAATGATGAAATACAAACTTTGACAGCTATTAAAGTTGATTTAATGAAAGATAGCTATGTAACAGAAGATTTGTTTTCAGCTACAAGTGGTATTGAAAACGTAGCCTCACCTAACTTTTCAAGAGAAGAATTCCTTGCTCATTCACAATTAAGAATTAATGATGCTCTTAATAGAGCTGCTGTATCCGCAGATGGAGCCACAAACTCTTCTGCAACTTATGGAGTAAGTTCATCTCTGTTTAATAGAGTTACTGGAAAATCATTAGCTGGTGCGATTAAAGAAACAGAAGTGTTAAGCTTTAACTATAAGCAACCAACAACCACTTTGACAGATGAAAATAATGCAACTACTGAAGAGAAGTTCATGCTTCATAGTTATTATAATTCTTCTCCATTATTAAAGGTTTTTGATAAGGCAATTGATGTTACAGCGGTGTCTGGAAATACAATGGTACAGGATGCTGCCGGAACGTTAAAAGTTTATATAAATGATAGTACTAACACCATAAGTTCAACAAGCTTTCCTACTGAAGTTTATTTAGCAGGAGAATTTGATACAACAACGTCAACTATTAATGACTTGAAATTTAATGGTGCAAAATTTTCAGTTTCCAGTGCTGGAACTGATGCTAACGGAAATGAGTATTTAAACCTTAAGTCTGATTCAACTACTGCTATCAATATTACTGATACTAAAATTAAAGTTCTTCACACGGAGTCAAAAGACGTTAAAGCGTATTTTGAAGGTGGAACTGATGTATTTTCAGGACAGAAAACGCATTTTGGTAGTAACAGAATAGTATTAAAAGAACTCAATAAACATGCTTATTTAAATAAAGATATGCAACAACCAAATACATTAATGAATGGAGCTATTACAGCTGGTAGTCCAGCCACAGGTGCCGATTTGACGGTTGATACAACAGCAGGATTTCCAACATCTGGAACCTTAATG
>CAZWGZ010000362.1:0-1204 GCA_964633395.1 uncultured Rhodobacterales bacterium | reverse complement strand
CTTATTATGAATTAAACAAATCAATTGAACTTATTAAAGATGGTTGTAATATTTTAAAAAGAAATTTAAATTAACTTATTTTGTTAAGTTTTATAAAGGTCATTGTAGATGAAATTTGTTGTGACTAAATCCAGTGAAAAAAACTTTAAGCAAGGACTAAGAAGTTTTTTTGAGTATTCTAATTTAGGAATTGATCTTGCAACAAATGGTGATTACGGAGCTAATATTATTAGAGCAGTTGCAGGAAAGCATCCTGTAGGACAATGGCATAGTCACGATGTCAATTTTCAAATGGTGTATATAATTGAAGGCTGGGTAAAATTTGAATACGAGAACGAAGGTATTTTTCTTTTAAAAAAAGGTGACAGTGTATTACAGCCCCCAAATATAAACCATAGAGAAATTGAACATTCTGAAGATTTGGTTTTAATAGAAATAACTTCTCCTGCTGAGTTTAAATCTATAGATATTTAATTACTTTTTATATTTCCTATAAAGTTTTCTAAATCTTTATAATTTCTTTTTAATTTATGCTTGTTTGCTAATATTTGTATATAATATTGGCTGTAATCATTAAAAAAACTTTTTGATAATGAAAAATTTATATCTTTAATTGTTTCTTTGTTGACTTTATAATCTGCAGTCTTTGAATTAACATTTTTTATTGCAATTATACCATTTTTAATATTAAAGAAACTAAGATTTTTTTCTTTAATTTCAAATATTTTATTTATTATTAAATGATCTTTAATTTTTTTAGTTAGACCTTTTTGATTTCGTTTAATAGCAGTTAATGATTTAAAAGTTACTCTATTATTTTTTATTAACTCTTTAAGTTTTAATTCGCTTTGTATAAATATTTCTTTTTTTAACCAATCATTGTAAATATTTTTATTAATTTTTTCAAAAATAGGAGTTTCTTTCTTATTTTCTTTAATTGGTTCAATTAATACATATTTATCATCAGGAAGTTCAATTATATCACTAATTTGATTTAAAGGAGTTTTCCAAATTCCATCTAAAAAGACTTTATTCTTATCAATTAATCGATTCTCTCCGTTGTATGAGTATATTATCCCATTTTTTGAAACATGATTAATTTTATTAATAGACAATGTACTTCCAATAGATTTAGATTTAATTATTTCTTTTAAATTATTACCTTCAGCTATTAAATCTTCGATAACATCAATTTTTTTGTATA
>CAZWGZ010000361.1:0-1205 GCA_964633395.1 uncultured Rhodobacterales bacterium | reverse complement strand
GGATGAGGCTAGGCATGAAATTAAAAAATACAAAGAAATAGGTCACAAAAGTGAGGCTGTCGATAGCCTTAGGGATCAGTTAGAACCAAGCAATTTGAAACAGAGTTTGGTTTTCGCTGTCGAAGAGTTTTATCAAAACATTACAAATAGGATTGTGTCTGAAGCAGCTCCAGGATGGTTATTTGCAGACAGTTTTGATAAATATTTTATGGAAAGTAATCCTTTTAGCGCAATGCCTAAAAAAGAAGAACTCTCACTTCAAAATAAAAGTTTTTTATCAACAAACGAACAAAATATATTTCAGCTTAACTCCTCGCAAATTCTTAAAGAATTAAACAACGAAAAAAACATATTTAAAAAATACAATTACCTAAAAAAGCTAATTAACTCTGATGATGTAAACTTAGTAAATGACAGCTTTAAGGACGAGACTAAGGCCGATTTAGGATATGCTGTTGAGAAAACGTTTGATAGTAAGAATTTAAATATGGTTATTATTGGAGGGGGAGTGTGTGGGCTATTTCTAGCAAATAGTATAAAGTGTCGGTTTGGTAAGAGAGCTAATGTGTTGGTTTTAGATAACCGATCAAGACGTGCGAACACACGAGAACCGTTTAAAAGGGAATGGCTAACTCATATACCGGCACGCTTTTTTAAAATTGGCCAACCAGCAAATATAATATCGTTAATGGAATGTTTCGGAACCAATGGATTAATTGGTATCCCAATAAACATATTAGAAACTGTTTTACAGCTTTCTTGCAAAGATCAGGGTGTCAAATTTCATTTTTCAGAATTATTTGATTATTCGTATTTAAGCAATGATATAATTGATTTGGTTTTTGATGCGACTGGAGGCCGTTTAACGGAATGTTCATACTCAGCATCTAATTCCGCTGAGCTAAATTTAAAAATTCCCAAAACAAAAATTGATCTAAATTATGCTGGCGTAAAACAATTGCATAACATTCCGGGTGTTGGAACAGATCATTTAGATGTAGTTCTTAAACTGAGTGGCGACTTTCATGAGCCGCATATTGGAGGTTCTAAAATTTGCACCCATATGGTCAAGTTTAGTGGTATCCCCATAAATTTTATGCAAACCATACTGGAAGCAGTTAAAAATATAAATTCTTTAAATTTGTTTTATGTTTGGAGTGGAGCCTTAAGAAATGAAATTAATGAAGGATTAATTCTTGTAAATA
>CAZWGZ010000360.1:0-1209 GCA_964633395.1 uncultured Rhodobacterales bacterium | reverse complement strand
TCAAGAGGCCATGTGGCAGGGCATCGTCGCAACGTACTCTAAAAATGTTGTGCTGGATGAAACGCCAGACGGGTCTGTTAAAATTGTAGTCACACATGTGAACGCGCAGCGTGCGGCTGAAATTGCAAATGTAATTATGGATGTAATTATCTCCTCGGCAAAGGATAAGAAAAACACGGAGCAGGACCAACAGCTGTCCTACCTGTCTAATACATTGGCCAAGGCCCTCAGTGACTTGGAAGTGTCGCAGTCTAATCTTAAGGAATTCGCTCTGGAAAACAGCGCATTGCCGTTAGAAAGTTTTGCAGCCGGGTCTTTGAAGCTTGATGCACTGCGTGAACAACTGAGCCGAACCTCTGAGTTGCATGAGGCGGTGGCCGCGCTTTCGTTAATGCTGCAGAATAAAACTACTGATCAGACGAATTACTGGTCGTTGCGTCAGAAATTTCCCATCGTTGATCAAGTGGAATTCCGTCGGGTCTTGGGGCAAAATGAAATTATCAGCTCCTGGAGTTGGCCTGAGGCTAGCTCTGTGGACGCGGTTTTTGATACGTTGTCTGAACGCAAAAGCAGACTGCAGTCTCAAATAAATGCGTCACAGATAGATGCGGAGCGCTCAGGCTTGGCCCTAGAGACTTATGCCAAACTGGAGCGCGAAGCTAAAATTGCCGAGGCGACTTACACTGTGCTGATTGAGCAGGTCAAGGCCCAAAGCATGGTAGCCGGCTACCGACCTGATAACACTGAAGTTTATGAATACGCTTCCCCAGCAATAAGTCCCTCCGCGCCAAAACGCAGCTTGATTTTGGCTCTGGGGGCCGTTTTAGGACTATTTGTGGGGGCCGCGCTCGCCCTTGTTTTGGCGCTCCGCCGCGGTGTTTACTATTCAAAAAAATCACTCTTGACGGGTGCACAGGCACGGTTCACGGCCAGCGTCAGAGCCCTGCTGCCCCTGCGTAATAAAAGCCTGAACGACCTAAATACAATCCTGATGAAAAAGCCACGCGCCGTTCTCAGAGACATGGCAGTGGAAGTTCGTAAGAGTGGTGCAACTCAAGTCGTGGTGACATCTTCAGGCTCTAAAGTTACCGGCAATGATGCCGCTTGGGCTCTTGCAAGCTATATGCAGTCTGACAACACGAAGGTTGCAGTGATTGCTTTCTCTTCGAAGGAGAGAAAACTAGATATCGATACTGATAGGGTTTCTGT
>CAZWGZ010000359.1:0-1212 GCA_964633395.1 uncultured Rhodobacterales bacterium | reverse complement strand
CATTTTCATTAAATTTGTTAAGTGAGTATGTCATAAATCTATAATTATCAAAAAAAACATTATATTCAAGTACCTTGTGTATTAAAAAATTCTTTTAGTTTTATTCTGTCAATTTTATTATTCTTATTTACGGGAAATTTTCTTATTATCTTAATTTGTTTAGGTATCATATAATTGGGTAGATATTTTCTTAACTTGTTAGCTATATAACTTTCGTTAGTTTTGTTACTTTCTACTATTGCAAAAATATACTTTTCATAATTGCTTATTTCTTTTAGAAAAATAAAGCAATTTTTTATACCAGAAATTTTTCTTATTTGATTATCAATTTCAAAAAGCTCAACTCTATAACCAGAAATTTTTACAATGCTATCGTTTCTACCTTTTATGAAATAAACATCATCAATTTTATGAACTATATCATTAGTTTTGTAAAATCTTTGGTTATTTATGTTCACAAACGATAATTTATTTTGTTCCTCATCTAAATATCCATCAGATAAAGTTGGGCCTCCAATATAAAGTTCATTTTTAATAATATGTGTTTTTACATTAGTAAATTTTTTTCCAATCGGCACAACGGATAAATCTTTATATTTATTGAGATCTGATTTATTTAATTTATGACTAAATACCCACGGAGAAAGCTCAGTGCTCCCATAGCAATTATATATATTTTTAGAAATTTTTTGATCAAATATGTACTTCATTAAGTCAAAATAAAAAGGCTCTCCACATAAAACAAGAATCTCTAAGTTTAGTTTATTTTGAATTTTTTTATAATAATTTCGAATTCTATTTATGTTTGTAGGAACTGTTATAAGACAATTTACATTATTTTTTGCAATATGATCAATTGGAAACAATATATCTTTAATCTTTATACCTGGAGAAATTATTGCTTTCAAATATATGCATGGCAAAAGTATATTGAGTGAAATTACAAAAGAAATGTCATGATAATCTCCAAAAACTAATTTTTTTTTATTTTTGTAAAGTATTTTAACCTGCTGCAAAAGTGAATATATGTATCCATATTGAGTAATTTTTACACCTTTAGATTTACCAGATGACCCAGATGTAAAAAAAATCATGGAAACATCATTTTTTTCTATTTTAAGCTGAGGGAAATTGTCAACTGGCTTTGCATCTTTAATTTCTTGAAATGATATGACATCAATTTTTTTTTTTTTTAAAAAATTTTTTATTCTT
>CAZWGZ010000358.1:0-1217 GCA_964633395.1 uncultured Rhodobacterales bacterium | reverse complement strand
TTTCAACTATATTAAATGTATATTATTTAATGGAGATACCTGCCAGAGCATTCTTTTTAAAAAAAGATAAAAATATAAATGTAAATGTACCTAATTTAATGATTATCCCAACAATGATTACATGTTTTTTAACAATAATTTTATTCTTTTATATTGAACCATTTAAAAATTTAACTTTGTTAATGGTAGGTAAATAATGAAATCAATTTTAAAAAAATTTGGAAAAATCAATTCCTTTGTTCTTTTTTTATGCTTCCTGCTTTTAGTTTTAGAGCTAATAGGACATAGATATGGTGAGACTAATATAGAAGATTTAATGTTTTTTCCCTCATTTTTTGGCTTTCTATCTTGTATAATTATTTTTAAAATAGGTGTTAGTCTGAGATCATTCTTAATGAAAGATGAGGATTATTATGATAGATAATTTTCCTCCAGGCTTTGTAATGGTTTTAGGTGCTTTATTAATTCCATTCTTACCTCATATCATTAAACAAATTTATATGATGATTTTAATTTTAATCTCAGCCTATGGATTAACCCTAGGATTTGGTATCCATTCAGTTATCAATATAATGGATTTTGATTTTATTTTATTTCAAGCTGACGAGCTAACCTTTCCATTTGCTATCATATTTCATATAGCCGCGGCTTTAAATGTTATCTACGGAGCTCATGAAAAACATTGGAAACAACATGTTGCAATAATGAGTTATAGTGGCGCAGCAATTGCTGCAATTCATGCAGGAGACCTTCTTACATTATTTGTTTGGTGGGAAGCCACAGCGTTCACATCTGTTTTTTTAATTCTCGCCAGCAATACGAACAGATCTTATAAAGCTGCAATCAGATATATCTTAATTCAAGTTACATCAGGTATGTTTTTATTAGCAGGAGCCATTATACTATTAATGAATGATGGAAGCGCTATCCTTACTAAATTTGATATTAACTCATTATATGGTCAATTAATTTTTATTGCATTCGGTATCAAAGCGGCATTTCCTCTATTAAATGGTTGGTTACAAGATGCTTATCCTGAAGCAACTGAAATTGGAACAGTCGCATTATCTACTTTTACAACTAAACTGGCTATTTTTTGCTTTGCTAAATGCTTTGCAGGTGTTGAAATTCTAATTTTCATTGGGGCTTTAATGACGTTCTATCCAATTTTCTTTGCGGTAATAGAAAACGACTTAAGACGAGTATTAACATATAGT
>CAZWGZ010000357.1:0-1221 GCA_964633395.1 uncultured Rhodobacterales bacterium | reverse complement strand
AAATTGGTTTGGAGCAGGTTAAAAAAAGATGTGCTGGTAACTTTATGGAAACAACTGGTTTTATCCCCAATATATTAAATGAGGTTAAAGCACCGAAGGGTTATGGCCTAGATGAAAGATTCACCCAAATTGCATATTTTTTTAGGAAGAATGCGGCCCAATGCCTTGGGGAAAATAAAAGGTCCTGCAAAAATATTCACACTCACGCCCTTGATTATGCAAAAAACTCTAAAATTCAAAAACCAAGAAGTGGGGGTGCAGTATTTTTTAACGATACATTGACTAT
The DNA here is from genome assembly GCA_964633395.1 of uncultured Rhodobacterales bacterium. Taxonomy (GTDB): domain Bacteria; phylum Pseudomonadota; class Alphaproteobacteria; order Puniceispirillales; family Marisalimonadaceae; genus CAJJBL01. Next base: position 935 of record CAZWGZ010000357.1, on the reverse strand, counting down.
ATCTATGCGCCTCACTGGCCCAATGGCATCTGCTTTGGGAGTAGCTTGGAATACTACCGATTTCCCTGAAAATGAAAAAAATCAGATAATTGACTGGCTCGAAAAAATAAATATTTCATTTCAAAATCAACAAAGAATGAAAGGTAGCTATGAATTGAATGATTTTGGACTTGTTGTAAAAAAAGCAGGACATAACCATGCTGTTCAAGCTTCCATCGCAATGATGTCAATTGCTGCATTGGCAGGGAATAAAGACAATTTCATGACTGGTGTAGACCAGTGGTTTATTACTCTGGATACAATGCGGGCAGACGGTAGCCTTCCAATTGAAACTCGACGAGGTGCAAGAGCCATGTATTATCATGGACGAACCATTTCTGCATTATTTGCAATAGCTAAGCGAGCTGAAGTGCAGGGATTGGACCTTCTTGGGATTGAACGCAAAAAGAGTATTCATAAAGCTGTTCAGTTCTATTTGGATGTTGCCGATAACCCTAACCTTATTTTACAATATGCAAAGAACAACCATGCTCCGGGTCCCTTTAAGAACTATAGAACACAAGACATAGATAGGGCAGGTACGATTAATTCATCAGGTCATGGCTGGGAAAGACTCTATATTGATAGATTTCCTAAGCATCCAAACACCATTAGGCTTTTAAATATTGAAAAAGGAAACAATGATATTGCGCGTAATTTATCTATGTCAGTAGTACAAAAGGGAAAGTCTACGGAGTGGATAACTGTTGATACAAAGTGCTTTTATACGAAGAATTAATCTCTAATCCATTGACCAATCTTGATTAGGAAAAGGGTATGGATGAACATAATAAGTTTTGGAAAAGTAGTGGAAGCAAAGGCAATATGTTCATACACTCACGATATGAAAATAAAAAATAATTAATGGTGAAATCAAATCTAGTTTGAAAGAATAC
>CAZWGZ010000356.1:0-1221 GCA_964633395.1 uncultured Rhodobacterales bacterium | reverse complement strand
CAATTTGCCTTGCTGCCTAAAGATAAAGACGATTCACGAAATGTTATAATTGAAGTAAGAGCGGGAACTGGAGGAGATGAGGCTGGTCTATTTGCATCGGATCTTTTTGCGATGTATCAAAAGTTGTGCTTAAAACATAAATGGAAATTTGAGGTAATGGAAGTTGCTGAAACTAGTGTAGGAGGGTATAAAGAAGCTCAAGCCAATATAATTGGAAAAGGTGTATTTGGTAGGCTTAAATTTGAATCAGGGGTACATAGAGTTCAAAGAGTGCCAACAACTGAAACTAGTGGAAGAATTCATACTTCTGCTGCGACTGTAGCGGTTTTACCCGAAGCTGAAGATCTAGAAGTTTTTATAGAAGACAAGGATTTGAGGATTGACGTATTTAGATCTAGTGGTCCTGGGGGACAATCTGTGAATACAACAGATTCCGCTGTTAGAATAACTCATATTCCATCAGGTATAGTTGTTAGTCAGCAAGATGAAAAGTCTCAACATAAGAACAGAGCTAAAGCAATGAAGATACTTCAAGCACGATTGTATGAATCAGAGCGTCAGAAACAACAAGATGAAAGATCATCTTCAAGGAAAGATCAAGTGGGTTCTGGGGATAGATCAGAAAGAATAAGAACGTATAATTTTCCTCAGGGTCGAGTCACAGACCATCGCATCAATTTAACCTTGCATAAATTAGATAAAGTTTTGCAAGGGGAAGCTTTGGATGAATTAATTGATGGTCTAATTGTAGAAGATCGAATGTTAAAACTAGCTTCAAATGTATAAACATAAGTATACTTTAGAAGCAAATGTAATAATTAGATCTGGAATTGAAATATTAAAGAAAAATGAGAATCCTTCGTCTAGCCTAGATAGTAGAATTTTACTTGGTCATGCTATGGGTTTAGACAGATCAATATACCCCCATGAAAATATAAATATAACTCAAGATGAAATAAATACTTTCAAAAAACTTATTAAAGAAAGGCAAAAAGGCAAGCCAGTTTCTAGAATTGTTAGTAAAAAAGAATTTTGGAAAATGATTTTTACAATAGATGATACAACACTAGATCCAAGACCAGATTCTGAGGTGATTATACAAACAATTTTAAATCATTTTATTGATAAATCTAAGAAGTTAAGAGTTTTAGACTTAGGTTCTGGTTCAGGTTGTTTAGGTTTGTCAATTTTAGATGAATATAAGAACTCAGAGGGAACTTT
>CAZWGZ010000355.1:0-1239 GCA_964633395.1 uncultured Rhodobacterales bacterium | reverse complement strand
ATTGATTTATCATAATAACCTCCTCCATATCCAAGCCTATTTAAATTTTTATCAAACATTAACATTGGAACTATTATAAGCTGTGGCAAAAAATTAGAAATATTATAAAATGGCTCTAAATTTCCAAGTTTTCCTCTTTTTAATTTATCTTTTAAATCCCATTCTTTAAATAATAAACTTCTTGATTGGGCCTTAACAACCGGCAATGTTAATTTAAATTTATTTAAATTAAAATATTTAATAAAACCAAAAGGTGAAATTTCGTTATGCATAGGATAATATAAACTAACGTATTTTATATCCCTTTTGTTAAATAAAACTTTATCTAAACAATTATTTATATGATTTTCAGTTAAACAATTTTGACTATTTATTGTATTTATTTTTGCTCTATTGTTTTTGGCTATTAATCTCAAATTACTTTTCATTTAGATCACTCTAAGATTAAGAATACGGAAGCCAAGTAAGCGTCGGATAAGTTATCCTATGTTGCCTGTTAAACAGGTGGGCACCATATATTTTAACCTCGATCAAAACAGTGACAGTTCCCTATAGATACTTATGGCCCCAAGAATTAAAATTCCTAACAAATTCCCCAGCTTCCGCATATCTATTTTAGTTTTTTTCAAGGAGATTTGCAACTTTATTCATACGCACTGTTGCCTTTTCAATCCAATCAATAAGTCCTATTAAATTATCTGAACTATTCTTATCAATGTCAATGGAGATTTCTTTTTCTAAAACATCCGTTTTCTCGATTAACTTATCTGCTATTAACAAAGAGGCCATCGCTAATAATCTGGTCTCACCTACACTCTCAGCTAGACCGGACAACTCTTTAATTGCTTTATTAACTTCTTCTGAGGATTTTATTAATCTTTCTTCTTCACCAAATTCACAGGAGACTGGATAAACTGTTCCATTTATATTAATTTTAATAGTAACTTTGTTAGACATTATTTACCTATTATCTGGAGGGATTATGTAGTCATATTCTTTAATTTTATTTTTAAATCTTGCAAATATTTTTCAGCTTGAATAAATTTTTCACTAGCTTCAAACAAATCTTTTTTTAAATTTTCTATTTTTTGTTTGTTTGTAATACTTTCAGCAATATTTTTTTCAAGAATTTTGATACTATCATTAAACTGATCTTGTATATTTTTTAATTTATCAAGATTAATTCCTTGATTGTTGCCAAGCTTCATTGCCCAACTCTTTCTAAAAATTTATTTATAA
>CAZWGZ010000354.1:0-1239 GCA_964633395.1 uncultured Rhodobacterales bacterium | reverse complement strand
CAAAAAAAAGGACGAAGGATGGGGGTCCTTCGTCCTGTATTATAGATGACATAATTAGCTACCTTGGGGAGGATTATAAGCTGTGTGTTATGTCACCATTGTTATTAATGCTCGCGGGAGGAATTGCTCGCATTAATTCTTTAATTCTTTATGCAGCCTCGGAATCTGTAACTTTTTTGTTATCTTGCTTAACAGGTTTGTTTATTCCTAAGTTTCCAGCTGGGAAGTCTAAAACGTCATTTGCGTTAAAGAAGCTACCGTTTATTAATTGTTGTCTAGTAAAACCAATATCGTTTAATGTGCGATCATCTAGCATCATTAATGCTTCTCTTGTTCTTGAGATTGCAATCTTTTCGAAGGCTGCTGATATAAACTTACTTGCTTTTACTAAAAATGTATTTTCCATTGTACTGTTTACTTTTCTTTTCAAATTTATTGAGGATTATTCCTTCAATGAATATTTTATACAAAATTAAAACAATAAAGAGAATACCAGTAATTGGAAAATGATTGTTTCCGTATTAGAATTAATAAGGATATTTAAATATTATTATCTGTAATTTAGGAAATATTGTGGCGCAATTTAGGCATGAATGATTTTTTAAAATAATTATATTGATTTATTTTAAATTAGGGTATATACCCATAATATGAAAGTTAATGAATTATGTAATTGTTTTATTTTAAGAAAAGGTGCTTCTAACCTAACTTTTATTTATGACAAGGCCCTATCAAGCGCAGGTATAAGAGTTACGCAGTATGCATTACTCAAATATATTTATTTATTGAGTTCCCCGAACCTTAATCAACTTGCAACTGCTTTAAATCAAAATAGGAGTACTGTAGGTAGAAACATTAAAATTCTAGAAAGAATAAAACTTGTCTCTTTAAAAGTAGGAAAAGATAAGAGACAAATTGAAATAATTTTAACAGAACATGGGCTTAACACCCTTCATAAAGCAAGAAAAGCATGGGAAGTGATGCAAAAAAAAATATCATCTAAACTAGGTAAAGAAAAACAAAAGCAATTAATTGAATTAATGAACGATATTAAAGCTATTAGTTTATAATCATTAATTAATTTATCAAGTTGATTAGTACGCTTAATACTTCGATTTTAAATTAATTTGAATAAAAAAGATAATAATGATGTCAAATTTAATAATGTATTTTCAAGGAGTAACTTTTGTCTAAAGCTTTTTTATTATGGTGGATACAAGTTGTAACAATTTCTTTTGC
>CAZWGZ010000353.1:0-1241 GCA_964633395.1 uncultured Rhodobacterales bacterium | reverse complement strand
ATAATAAATTAATGGAGGATTAATATATGAAACGTCGTGATTTTATAGGTAAAGCAGGAATTGGATTAGCTACTGGTGTTGTTGCAGCATCAACTTTGTCCACCCCAGCATTAGCTCAAACTAAAAAAACGATTACAATAGTGTCAACTTGGCCAAGAGACTTTCCTGGTTTAGGAGTATCTGCTCAACGATTAGCTGCTCGTATTACAGAGCTTTCTAAAGGTGCGTTGACAACTGAATATTTTGCAGCTGGAGAGCGTGTAGGAGCCTTTGATTGTTTTGATGAAGTTGCTTCAGGTAACTCTACTGCATATATAGCCGCTGATTATTACTGGAGAGGAAAGCATCCAGCCTTTGCTTACTATACCTCAGTTCCTTTTGGAATGACTACTGTTGAACATAATGCTTGGACAAAGTTTAATGGAGGTCAAGAGCTATGGGATGAGTTATCTGGTTCTTTTGGTCTAAAAGCATTGCCATGTGGAGCTACTGGGACCCAAGCAGGAGGTTGGTTTAATAAAGAAATAAACTCTGCTGATGACTTGAAAGGTTTAAAGATGAGAATACCTGGGCTAGGTGGTACAGTTATGTCAAAGCTTGGGGCTTCAACAGTTGCATTGCCAGGTGGTCAAATATATGAAAACCTTGTTTCAGGAGCTATTGATGCGACTGAATGGGTTGGTCCATATAATGATTATTTTATGAAATTTTATGAAGCTGCAAAATATTATTATACTGGAGGAATGCATGAGCCTGGAGGCCCTATAGCTTTTGGTTTTAACGCAAGTTTTTGGGGTAGTTTAAGTAATTGGGAAAAAGCTGTTATAACAGCTGCTAGCATGGAAGAAAATGCAGCTCAATTTGAAGAATGTATGGCTAATAATGGAAAATACCTTAAAAAGTTAGTTGAAGAACATGGTGTTCAAATTAAGTCATTTAATGATGATGTTTGGGATTCTTTCGGAACTGCTGCTGCAGAAGTTTTTGAAGAAGTAAGAGATCATTCACCGTTAGCGAAAAAAATTGATGACTCATTTCAAAAAAACTTAAGAGAAATTGGAGGATCAATGGCAAATCTAGAAGGTATTTTTCTTAATCAAAGAAATAGAATTCTAGGAATTGCATAATATTTTAAAATAACAAATGAAAGGTCAAGTCTATTACTTGACCTTTCATCAATTTTATTTTCAAAAAAAAAATAATTTTAAGTGGATAGTTTTATGTTTAAAATTGATAAAACT
>CAZWGZ010000352.1:0-1242 GCA_964633395.1 uncultured Rhodobacterales bacterium | reverse complement strand
GAATAACTGAATGGCAACAATAAAATAATCCATTTATATTTGTTTGAAAAACTTTGTCCCAGTCATTTTGATCTATTGTTTCCCAGTCTCTATTTTCAATATTAATACCAGCACAATTTACTAAAATATCAACTTGGCTATATTCATTTTGAATTTCAGAAGTGATTTTTTTAACTTGATCTTTATTAGAGATATCTAAAATTTTTATATTTGCTTCATTTACGCATAGATCAGCTGTTTGTTTTAATGTTTCTTTATTTCTTCCTGATAAGATTAATTTTGCACCCAATTTTGATAGAGTTATTGCAGCATTTTGACCTATTCCTGATCCGGCTCCTGTAATCCACACAATCTTATTTTCTAGATTTCTTCTCATTGATTATATCACTTTCTTTAAACTTAAATTTAACTTGTAGAACTATTATTGAGCGGTTAACCCACCATCAACTACTAAACTTGAACCTGTCATAAAACTTGAATCATCAGATGATAAAAAGAGTATTGTCTTAGCAACTTCCTCTGCTGTCCCAAATCTACCTAAAGGAGTTTGTGAAATGCCAGCTAAGTATGACTCTTCAGACGTCATTTGAGGATTTTGTATTAACCGTGCATCTGACACTTGAGTTCCCATATCTGTTTCTATAATTCCAGGATGAACTTGATTTATTCTAATTGGAATATTCTTTTTACCAAAATAAATTGCCATTGATTTTGTAAAAGTTGTAATTCCTCCTTTAGTCATTGAATAAAGAGGGTCAATTTGAGATCCTACCAAGCCAGCAACAGAGCTTAAATTAACTATTGAACTTCCATATTTTGATTTTTTTCCAGCTTTAATTAATGAAGGTGTAAGGTATTTAATACCAAGATATACCCCAGTTAAATTTATGGAAATTAACTTTTGATATTCTTCCATTGAAACGTTATTAATATCCTTACCTAAAAAAATCCCAGCATTATTAATTAAAATATCGATAGGTTGTTTATCGATATTTAATAATCGAGAATACTCATTCCATTCTTTATCTTGCGAAACATCTATTTTATAGAAGGAGGCTTTTCCATTTTGATTTATAATTTCGTTTACTGATTCAGAACCTTTTTTTTCATCAATATCTAAAATAATAATTTTAGCACCAGCTTTAGCAAGAGCTAAGCTTACCGATTTGCCAATACCCTTAGAGCCTCCTGTAATTATAGCTGTTTTATTAAGTAATGATTTCATAATATTTTTCCTTAAGA
>CAZWGZ010000351.1:0-1245 GCA_964633395.1 uncultured Rhodobacterales bacterium | reverse complement strand
AGTTAGGGAATTAGCCCTTCAATCTGCTTCAGATGTAATGAATGCTGAAGAAAGAACTTATTTAGATGCTGAAGTAGTTCAAATGCTTGCAGAACTTGATCGCGTTAATAGAGATACAACATTTAATGAAATTGCAGTTTTAGATGGATCGTTTGCTGATCGACGTTTTCAAATTGGAACTCATGAACGTGAGTTTGCCACACTATCAGTATCTTCAATGCGCTTAGATGCTTTGGGTGCATTTAAAGCTACTTCAGATGGAACAGATACCTCTGGTGTCAATTCTAATTTAGCATTAAATGCTTATGCAGTTTCTGACACGAGTGAAACAAATTTAATTCAAGCAGAAACGTTTACTCTTCACGGATTACTAGGATCGTCTTCAGTTACAACAGCAGCTGGATCTAATATTAGAGATATTGCAACATCTGTAAATGCGGTATTTGGTTCAACAGGTATTACTGCGATTGCTTCAAGTCAGTTAAAGCTAGAAGGAAGAGCCCTAGACGCAGACTATAATGGTTCAGATAGTGTTTCTTTTACAATTCAAGGAAAAAATTCTACAGCCACAACTATTTCTGCATCTATAACCCTTAACGCGACTAAAGGAAGTTCTGTACTGTCAAGTTTAAGAGATTCTATAAATAATTTTTCAACTACCACTGGTATATCGGCAACTTTATCAACTGATAAATCTTCAATTATTATGGTTCAAAACGAAGGCTATGATATAAAATTAGGAGACGTGAATTTTGCAAGTGATACTTTAGCGACCGGTGCTCGAAGAGTGCTTATGGTAACTAGTTTAGATGGTGATGAGGCTGTCGCAGGAAACGCAGTAAGTTTGGGTGATAGTCAAGTTACAACTACAGATCCAGATGGTATATCAACAGCAGGTGGTTCTGGTTCTGCAAATGCTTTAACTATAAATGGTGCTTTATTATCTACTGCAGCCGATCCAGATGGTCTTGTTACATCGTTTAATGCAACCGCTAATGGTACTACTGCATTAACTGAAAATGGTGCACTTGCCTCTTCTACTTCACTAAACTCAAGGATAAGCATTACTCATGCAGTTGACGTTGACTCTACATACGCCGTGGTGGGATTAGATACTTTTGGGAATACAATTTCAGAATCCATTGCTGTAACTACTACATCAGCAACATTAAGCACCCTTTCATATGCCTCAATAACTAGTATTACACCAAGTGCTAACGGACCAAATGGTGTGACAGTTGGTGT
>CAZWGZ010000350.1:0-1251 GCA_964633395.1 uncultured Rhodobacterales bacterium | reverse complement strand
TGAAAAAATTTTATTACTAAATCTCTATTAAAACAGACATCAAAATTTGCAATATATCTTGTGTTACTATTAGCTTCATTATTAATTTTTAAAAATTCTACTAATTGTAATATTTTAGATTTTTTAGATAACTCTGTTATTATTTTATCTAAATCCAAACCCTTTTCTTTTAAAATTAATCTATGAAGCAGTCTTTCTAATGCTCTTGATCTTGCTTTTTTTTCTGCTAACGATCTCGCTTCAGCAATTGATTTTTTAGTAAAATCAACATTAATATTTTTGATATAAAAAGAAGAGTTTTGACAATCATCTTTATTCAATCCAAAAGCTGATGATTGAATTAAACTAATTTGAAAAATAATTAAAACAAATATTTTTAAATATTTTAACATCATTTTTAACTTAACCTAATTTTTTAATTGATAAGTATTTATAACATAGATATATCAATTATATAATTTACATAGCATTTTAAAACTTTTTGTTTAAGCACAAACTTAATACTTTAATAATATTTTTCAATATAGATTGATTTTTAATGAAAATAAAACAAAATAAATTAGATATTAATTCAATAACTTATAGTGATTCAGGTGTAGATATAAGTAAAGGGGATGAACTAATTTCTCAAATATCTCCTATAACAAAATCAACTGCCATAAAGGGTACAACAGGAGAATTAGGAGGTTTTGGTGGATTATTTGATTTAAAAAAATCTGGCTTTAAAGATCCAATTCTTGTTTCTAGTACAGATGGAGTTGGAACAAAACTACAGTTAGCTATTCAAACTAAATCATATTTTAATATTGGAATAGATTTGGTTGCAATGTGTGCAAACGATGTTTTAGCACAAGGAGCTATTCCATTATTTTTTATGGATTATTATGCCACTGGTAAATTAAATAACGAAGTAGCTATTGAAGTAATAAAAGGTATTGCTGAAGGATGCAAACAATCTGGTTGTGCCCTAATCGGTGGTGAAACAGCTGAAATGCCTGGTCATTACCCTGTTGATAGCTTTGATTTGGCAGGTTTTTGTGTTGGTGCCGTTGAAAGAAATAAAATATTAGATAAAAACTCTGTTAAAAAAGGAGACCGCGTTATTGGTATATCTAGTAGTGGAGTTCATTCAAATGGTTATTCTTTAGTTAGAAAAATATTAGACGTAAAGTCTATTAATATTTTTGATAAGGCTTCTTTTGATAAAGATAAAACCTACGCAGAAATACTAATGGAACCAACCTTATTATA
>CAZWGZ010000349.1:0-1252 GCA_964633395.1 uncultured Rhodobacterales bacterium | reverse complement strand
TGGAGTTGTAGGGCTTTCTTTTATTCCAGGAAAGTATGAGTATTGATCATAGAAGGGATATGCAAAGGCGAAGTCAAAACCCATTAATATTTTTTTGGTCTTTATTTCTTCGTTAATCCATTCAAGTAAGTCATTCCTATTCCAAAAGTTTTTATTAGATTTAATTATTTTTGGTGCGTTTTGACCTTTCATACATTGAGCAACACTTATGCCTTTTTGAAAGTTACTTTTATCCCCTGACCAATCAATACCAACATAAGAATCAAATTGCATTATTTTACTCAAAAAAAACCGCTCTTTTTAATTAGAACGGTTTTTAAAACATATTATTAATTTTTATCCTGCAACCGCTTCTTTAGATTCTTCAGTATCATTCGATATACTTTGAACTGGACCGCTATCTTTACCTCTAGCGTCTTCATCTCTATCTACTAACTCTATTACTGCCATTGCAGCGGCATCACCATATCTGTATCCAGCTTTTAATACCCTCGTATAACCACCATTCCTATCAGCATATCTAGTGGCTAACGTATCAAATAATTTTGCAACCATTCCATCATCTCTAAGTTTTGCAAATGCTTGGCGTCTTGCATGCAAATCACCTTTTTTTCCTAATGTGATTAATTTATCAACTATAGGTTTCATTGTCTTAGCTTTAGGAAGTGTTGTTATAATCTGTTCATGTTTAATTATTGCTTGTGCCATATTTTTAAATAGAGCTTTCCTATGAGAAGAAGTTCTATTTAACTTCTTACCTTTTAATCTATGCTTCATTGGTATCTCCTATTACTTATATATAAAAACTAAAATGGCTCTTCTATTCTTTTTACTAATTCTTCTATGTTTTCAGGTGGCCAGCTCTCAATAATCATTCCTAATTCAAGACCCATAATTTTTAAGACTTCTCTTATTTCATTTAAACTTTTTCTACCAAAATTAGGTGTTCTTAACATTTCAGGTTCTGATCTTTGAACTAAATCACCAATATAAACTATATTATCATTCTTTAAACAATTTGCTGATCTAACAGAAAGCTCTAGTTCATCAACCTTTCTTAATAGATTTCTATTAAATGGAAGGTCTTCAAGAACTTCTTGAACTTCCTCTTCTTCAGGTTCTTCAAAATTAATGAAATTATTTAATTGATCTTGCATAATCCTAGCTGAAAACGCTACAGCATCTTCTGGCGTAACAGAACCATCAGTAGTAACTAATAAAGAGAGTTTATCATAATCTGTTATTTGCCCAA
>CAZWGZ010000348.1:0-1271 GCA_964633395.1 uncultured Rhodobacterales bacterium | reverse complement strand
TAAATTTTCGCTTCTTAATCCTTTTATAACATCACCTAATCTTTGACTAAGAGCAGGAGCAACTCCCTCAAACGGTTCATCAAGAAGAAGTAATTGAGTTCCTGACATTAAAGCACGACCAAGAGCTGCCATTTTTTGTTGTCCACCAGATAACAACAAAGCCTTTCTATCAGACATTTGCTTTAATTCTGGCATGATTTCATAAACTAACTTTAATCTAGATTTACCATCTAAATCTTTTAAGGCCCAAGATGGGAGCAAAATATTCTCTTCAACTGTTAACTCAGGAATTAAACCTCTATCCTCTGGCATGTATCCAAAACCAAGAGAAGCTCTTGAGTAATTTGGGGTATTAGTTAAATCTTGACCATTGAACTTGATTTTTCCAGAAGTTAAATTATTGATACCAATAATTGATTTTAGAAGCGTAGTTTTACCAGCTCCATTTCTTCCAATGAGAGCAACCATTTCTCCTTTTTGAATTTCAAGTGAAAAATCTTTTAATGCTAAAATTGAACCTATTTTAACACTTACATTTTCAACTAGTAACATCATGACTTTGCCTTTAATTTAGTTTTTCCTGTAACATGTTCTTGAACATTTTCATCACTTAATACTTGTTTGCTATTTCCATCTGCAATTACTGAACCTTGATAAAAGGCAATAATTCTATCTGAATAATTTTGGACTATATCCATATCATGCTCTACGAAAATAACAGTAAGATTTTCACTCGCTAAAGCTTTAGCAATAGTATCCATTAAAGGATATTTTTCTTCGGTACCAACACCACTAGTAGGTTCATCTAACAGTAAAATTTCCGGTTTCCTTACTAACGCCATTGCAATATCTAATAGTTTTCTAACTCCTCCTGGCAATTCACTAACTTGTCTATTTGCAAAGTCATTTAAAGAGAACCTATCAAGTATTTCATCAATATATTTACTGTTTTCAGGAGAACGTGCATCTCTAAAATATGAATAGTTTGACTTTGAAGTTCCAAGAGCTATCAAAAGGTTTTCCCAGGCAGTCATTGGTTCAAAGATTTGTGGAATTTGAAAAGACCTACTTATTCCTTTTTGAGTAATAGTTCTTGGATTTAAGTCAGTAATGTTTTCCCCTTTAAAAAAAATACTACCTGCATCAGGTTTAAGATAGCCCGTAACCATATTCATAAATGTAGTTTTCCCAGCACCATTTGAACCTATAAGTGAAACTCTCTCACCTTTTTTAATATCTATATTAATCTCGTATGCCGTCTTCTGCTTGAA
>CAZWGZ010000347.1:0-1280 GCA_964633395.1 uncultured Rhodobacterales bacterium | reverse complement strand
AAGAAACACGAGAGTTATCAGAATTAATTAATGAATATCTAATATTATTATCTGATAAATCTAAACTTACTAATTTAATTCAATCTGAACTTAGTGAAGTTCTAAATCGACTTGATGATCCAAGAAGAACTGAAATTAATGATAGTGCTGTAGACCATGATGATGAAGATTTAATTCAAAAAGAAGATATGGTGGTAACAGTTAGTCATAGAGGCTACATAAAACGAGTTTCTTTATCTACTTATCGTGCTCAAAGAAGGGGAGGAAAAGGTAGAGCTGGAATGAAAATGAGAGATGAAGATACTGTCACCTCATTGTTTGTAACCAATACTCATACTCCTATATTGTTCTTTACGTCCTCAGGGATAGTTTACCAAATGAAATGCTATAAACTTCCTGAATCAGCTCCTCAGGCTCTAGGTAAACCAATGATTAATTTATTACCTATTAACCAGGATGAAAAAATACACACTGTAATGCCAATGCCTGAAGATGAGGATTCATGGAAGACGTTGCAAATAATTTTTGCGACCAAAAATGGTAATATAAGAAGGAATCAACTCAGCGATTTTACTAATATTAGACAAAATGGTAAAATTGCAATGAAGTTAAATGAAAATGACGAGCTAGTTTCAGTCATCCCATGTGGAGATACTGATAATATTTTGTTAGCTACCAAACTTGGTAAAGCAATTAGATTTGATGTTAACGACGTTAGAGTTTTTGTAGGCAGAGATTCTTCTGGTGTCAGAGGAATACGACTTAAACCCAATGATTATGTGGTCTCAATGTCATTAATACCAAAATTAGAAAAAAGATTCATATTATCAGTTACTGAGAATGGCTTTGGTAAAAGAACACCTATAGAAGATTACAGAATGACTAATAGAGGTGGTCAGGGAGTAGCAAATATTGAATGTTCTGAAAGAAATGGGCCTGTAGTGGCCTCTTATGTTGCCTCAGAAGATGATCAAATTATGCTTGTCACTAATTCAGGTAAATTAATAAGACTCCGTGTTAACGGAGGAGAAGGTAATTCAATTAGAGTTGCTAGTCGAAAAACTCAAGGTGTTAGATTATTTGATGTTGATGAGGGTGAGAAGGTTGTTTCAGTAGCTCTTTTAACCGATCAGGATGATGAAGATGAAGAACAAGATCAAGATCAAGATCAAGATCAAGATTCAAATATAGATAATAATAATTGAAATAAGTACTGAGAATATATTTATGAAAAGAATTGCATTATATCCCGGAACATTTGATCCAGTTACTAATGGTCA
>CAZWGZ010000346.1:0-1286 GCA_964633395.1 uncultured Rhodobacterales bacterium | reverse complement strand
ATGATCCTAAGGAAATTTTAAAAGGAGTTTTATTACCTTTTGGTGGTTATAAAGGTTCAGCTATTTCATTAATGGTAGAATTGTTTGCTGCTGGTTTAACTGGTGATACCTTTTCTTATGAAGCTCAAGAGAATGATAATAACGATGGTGGCCCTCCAAAAGGAGGAGAGTTTATTATGGCTATCAATCCTGAAATTATGGCAGGCTCTGATTGGGCAAATCATTGCAAGTTATTTTTTGATAAATTATCTTCATTTGAAGGAGTAAGATTACCAGGAAGTAGAAGGCATAAAAATAGATTAGGAAGTGATATTAGAGAAGTCAATATTGATTTATTAGATAAAATAAAAGGATATCTCTAATTAACTAAATTAACCTTCATCTTTCTTTATCAATTCTAAATACTCTATAACTTTCTCTAACTTTTCGTTAGGGATGTCTTTATAACTAAGGCCAAATTTGTTTTTAACTTTTAATGCAATATGAGCATAAGGGTTTCTTCCTTTAGGATGATTGGGATGACTTGGAAGTTTTCCAACTAAAAAATCTCCAGTCGCTTGAATTAAACTCCATAAATATTTTTTATTTTCATCATTCATTATTAAATTTTTAAAAAACGTTTAATAAAAAGAGAGTGATTCCAGGAAAAGAAAAAAGTAAAATCACTCTTAAAATATCACTTATGAGAAATGGTAATACCCCTTTAAAGGTCTCAGATATTTTAACATCACCAGCCATTTTATTTATTATAAAAACATTTAATCCAACTGGTGGTGTAATAAGACCAACTTCAACAACAATCAACGTTAATATTCCAAACCATATTGCGGTCTCTTCTGGTGTCATTCCAAAGTCTAAAGTCATGATTAAAGGAAAAAAAACAGGTATAGTTAGAAGTATCATTGCTAAGCTATCCATTAAACAGCCAAGAAATAAATAAAGAATTAAAATACAAGCAACTATCAATAACGGAGATAAATTATTACCTAAAGCTATTCTTCCTAGCTCATTTGGTAATTGTGTTAAGGCTATAAAAGAATTAAAAAATTCAGCACCCAAAAGAACTAAGAATATCATTCCTGATGTTATTGCAGTACTTTCTATAACATCTATTAAGTCCTTTATTTTAAAATTTTTATTCAATGCAGCTATTAGTCCTGTCCCACCTGCGCCGATAGCTCCACCTTCAGTTGGTGTAAACCAACCAAGATAAATTCCACCTATCATAACTATAAAAATTAATATTACTTGCCATATATTTTTGAATAGTAAAAATCTTTCACTCC
>CAZWGZ010000345.1:0-1287 GCA_964633395.1 uncultured Rhodobacterales bacterium | reverse complement strand
CTGATGGATTCATTTCCAAGAAACTTTGCAAATTTATTATTGCTTTTTTAATTTCATTATTTTCATACAGTGAGTAAGCAGTCATTATTTGTGCTTTAGAACTTAATTTTGAATATGGATAATTAAGATTAAGGTTGTCAAATTCTATTGCAGCTTTTTCGTGATTTCCATCTAAAGATAATGACAAAGCATTATTGTAGATTTCCATATCATTTTTTTCAACTGTTTTAACTATGTTTTTTGAACTACAACTAATTATAATAAAGGGAATTAATATTAATTTGATAATAATCCATGAATAATTTTTTACAAATATCATATTTTTGACGTTTCCCATTATATAACTAAATTTATAATGCACTTTTATTATTTAAAAATGAATTTGTATATTAAAAACTAAAATCTTTGTTTTAACTAGCTTTATGCAACATTAGCCACTTTTTTATTAATTTCTTTTATTAATAGATTATAAAATGTATCTTCTTGCTCTTTTTCGCTTTGATTTTGAATTTCATAATTTGTTTTATCTTTAAGTATTTCTTTTATAAATTTTTGATTTAGTTTATGGCCTGGAGCAAAACATTCTATTTTACCTATTATAGGCATACCAAGTAGGTAAAAGTCACCAAGGCAATCTAATACTTTATGTTTCGTAAATTCTTGATTTAGTCTTAAACCTAATGGATTAACTATTTTAAATTGATCAACAACAATAGCGTTATTTAAACTTCCACCTAAAGCTAACCCTGCAGTCCGCATTTTTTGTATATCTTCATAAAATGCAAATGTTCTAGCTTCAGAAATATTATTAATAAATTCTTCATTTGAATCTGTATATAAAAATTTATCATTACCAATAATTGTGTTCGGATAATTAATTTCAATATCAAGTGTTAATTTATTTGCAGGACTTACAGTTATATATCTATGACCTTCACGTATTGAAACATTCTTTTTTATTTTTAAATATTTTCTATTTATATCCTGTTTTTGGATTCCTGATTTTATTATTTTTTTTGTGTATTCACTAGCACTACCGTCCATAGCTGGTAACTCAGGTGAGTTTATTTTTATTATTGCATTATCTATTTTCAACCCATTAAAAGTAGCCATTAAATGTTCGATTGTTGATATAGAAATGCCATGATCGTTTGTAATTTTAGTACATAGTTCTGATGCTTCTACATTATGAATAAATGATCTAATTAAATTATTACTATCAAGATCAACTCTTTTAAAAACAATTCCAGTATTAGGTTTAGCAGGTTCAATAGACATTTTGACTGC
>CAZWGZ010000344.1:0-1291 GCA_964633395.1 uncultured Rhodobacterales bacterium | reverse complement strand
ATTTTTTATATTTAAATACCGTTGGCAAACTAGCTTCTGGTACTTTAGGAAAAGACATTAAATTAGTTGATGAGTTACCAGAAGCAATGCAAAAAGCAAAAGACTTAATTATAATTGGTAATGAAAAAACTGTTACAGAAAAATTAGTACATTTCATAGATACTGTAGGACCTTTTGGAACTCTTCTTCTTACCGGTCATGATATGACTAACACAGAAGAGCTTTGGAAAAACTCATTTACTGCAATGTCACAATCAATTCAACCAATTTTAAGTAAATATATGGAACAAAAATTTTAATTAATGCCAATTATTTTCTAAATTACTTCGGCATCATTTCTTGAAATGGAAATTTATATGTCTTAAGTGTAAATTCATTATTTCTTGATCTTTTATCTGCTGGATCTTCTTTAATAATTTCACCTATTTGAGGGACACCAGATCTTTCTGCATTTCTTTTAGCTTGATCTAATGATTCTTCATTTTCTTCTGTGTGTGAAAATTTAAATAACTTATTTATACCATCTTTTATTGCCCAAAGTACAATTAGACGGTCTCCTTTTTCATATATCACTGCATGATGTTCATATACAAATTTTTCTGGAGGCCTATCATACATTGGACGCCCTATAAATTCGTGATTAGTATAAAAACTCAACCAAATTGCTATAAATATAATAGGAACAGTAAAAAATCTTTGCCATATATTTTTTGTAAAAAAAGGTAGACAACATACTGCTCCAGCAAAAGACCAAATGAGCATTAGTTGTCCATTACTGATTGAGAAATCTAACATTATACTCCCCCTTTTTTTCTAATAACTTCTCCATCAATTATCAATTCATTACTAGGCTTTACATGGACAATTCCATTATAATCAATTCTAAATTTGAAAGCAGTAAGCTCTTGACCTTCTTCACTAAAAAACAATTTTTTGGTATATTCTTCTTTATAAGGATTTACCTTAAGAAGCTTAATTGTTGCATGAGTTAGAGGAGCTGGAAATTTTCTAGCATTATAGAAATGTATTGTTACTAAATACGATCTAGCTTCTGGAGTTCTAATAGCTATTACTTCTCTATTTTCTTTTAGATAAACTGTATTTCCGTTTTGATCTACATAAGTATCATTTACTGTTCCAAGATCATCTCTTTCTAGATGTATTAATGCATCATCTGGCCTTCTAAAACTAACAATGTGACCCATATTATCTTTAACCCAAATATCTAAGTCATAAGGTTTTTCTCCATCCCATTCTAAAACTATAAAATATTCAGCCTTTGGCTTAATTG
>CAZWGZ010000343.1:0-1295 GCA_964633395.1 uncultured Rhodobacterales bacterium | reverse complement strand
GCTACTTTATTTCTAATATAAATTGGAGCAGCTTTGTTTAGATCGAATTCTTTACCGAATTGCGATTTAGAAAGAATACCGATTGAGGCAGCTAATGTACATTTGTCCATAAAATAACTTAGTGGAATATTGTGATACTGAGATTCAAATTCTTTTCTGTACATATTTAAACCTGAGCCAATGACTGTTGCTTGCTCTAACTTTGGAAGCTTGGGTAATTCTGATGGGTTAAATAGTCCAGGTTCTATAAGAGGAGTTATGGTTCCATTTATATTTTGATATATTCCCAAGTAAACTTGCCCCATTCTTGCGTCAATACATGAGATAGAATTTTCTTTTTTTGATAATAAAGCTAATGCCTCGAGCGTATTAACTCCAACAATTGGTAAATTATTTGCATAGGCAAGTCCATAGGCAAGTCCACATGCGATTCGAATGCCAGTAAAAGATCCTGGGCCAGAGCCAAAAGCGATAGCATCTACATCTTTTATTTTTAGATTGCTTTCACTTAACAGTATTGTTATTTCAGGAAGGATATTTTCAGAGAAATCTTTACCGGAGGGAAAACTCTTTTCGGTAATTTCCTTCCCGACTATTAAAGCAATTGAAATAACTTCCGTGCAAGAATCTATTGATAATATTTTCATCTAAACATTATAAATCTTTTAAGAATTCTATTACATCAATCTTCTCTCTTGTTCTTTTAAAATCAGGAAGGCTACGCCAGAATTTTTTTCCGTAAGGCTTTGATATAATTCTTTGATCACAAACCATCAGCACACCTTTATCTAATTCATCCCTTATCAACCTTCCAGCGCCCTGTTTAAATGAGATAATCGCTTTTGGTAACTGAAATGTTATAAATGCATTGATTCCTTTAGCTGACAGCATATTTATTTTTGATTCGAAAATGGGATCTCCAGGGGATTGAAACGGAAGCTTATCAATGATTACAAGTGATAAGTCTGACCCCCTTACATCCACACCCTCCCAAAAACTTAAAGAACCAATTAAAACTGCGTTACCGTGATCCTTAAATTGATCTAATAACTTTGTTTTAGAACCAGTGCCTTGTGTCAGGATTGGGTAGCTAATATCATGCTTTTCAAATTCATCTTTGAGTAAGCTTGTGATTTCATTCATCGACCTAATACTGGTTGACAAAATAAATGCTCTTCCCTTTGATGCTATTAAAAGCGGGTAAACCTGACTAACCAAATGATTATTAAATAATCTGCTAGAAGTTTCTGGCATATCTTTTGGAACATACAAATATGCATTTTTTGAATAATTAA
>CAZWGZ010000342.1:0-1297 GCA_964633395.1 uncultured Rhodobacterales bacterium | reverse complement strand
GCATACCTGTCAACGCTAATTTTGCATCTTCTATTAATTCATATATAATTGAATGGTATCTAATTTCTACACCATCTCTTCTCGATAAATCTCTAGCTTTTGGAATTGCACGAACATTAAAAGCAAAAACAAGAGCAGAAGATGCCGCGGCCAAAGATATATCAGATTCACTGATTGCTCCAACCGCTCCAGTTAACACTTTAATTTTGACTAAAGAGTTTCCAAGTTTTTCTAAAGCTACTTTTATAGCTTCTAATGAGCCATGAACATCTGTTTTAATAATAATAGGAAGTTCAGATGCTTCGCCAGCCTGAATGTCAGCTAGCATCTGTTCTACAGATCCTCTAGCAGTAAGTGTGACTTCTTTTTCTCTATATATTCTTGCTCTATACTCAGCAATTTCCCTTGCCCTAGCTTCTGTTTCTACTACATGGGCTAAATCACCCGCATTTGGCGTACCAGACAAACCCAATACTTCAACCGGAAATGATGGGCCAGCACTCAGAATTCTTTCGCCCGCATCATTCAATAACGCTCTAACTTTTCCTGATTCACTTCCCACCACTATTATATCACCAACATTTAGAGTGCCAGATTTAACTAGAAGAGTAATGACTGAACCTTTACCTTTTTCTACCCTAGCCTCGATAACAACTCCATTTGCATTAATTGTAGGATCACTTTTTAATTCCATTAGTTCAGCTTGTAACTCTAGAGCTTCTATTAATTCATGAAGACCTTCTTTATTTTTTGCCGAAACATTTATACATTGAACATCTCCTCCCATTTCTTCTGGAACGAGTTCATGCTGAAGCAATTCAGTTCGAACTTTAGTTGGATTTGATTCAGGTTTATCACATTTATTAACTGCAACTATTATTGGACATGCCGCTGCCTTTGCATGCTTTATAGCTTCAATAGTTTGCATTTTAATTCCATCATCTGCCGCAACAACTAATACTACAATATCCGTTACATTGGCTCCTCTTGCTCTCATTTCAGTGAAAGCTTCATGTCCAGGAGTGTCTATAAAAGATATATTTGATCCAGATTTAGTCGTTATTTGATAAGCACCTATATGCTGAGTGATTCCACCAGCTTCTCCATCGGCAACCTTGGTTTGTCTTAGTGCGTCTAATAAAGAAGTTTTACCATGATCTACATGACCCATTATAGTTACAATTGGAGGACGAGTAGTTAGATTTTTAGGATTCTCTGCTTGAGTTATTAAATCTAATTCTATATCAGATTCTGATACTCTTTTAGCCTTATGTCCAAATTCAGTAGTAATTAACTC
>CAZWGZ010000341.1:0-1307 GCA_964633395.1 uncultured Rhodobacterales bacterium | reverse complement strand
GAAATCTGCGTGTACAGAAATTGGCATAACAACAAATATTATGAATGATAAATATTTTACCATAACTTTATTAAACCAATTATTTTGATAATTAATATTTCTACAAGATTTATCATATCATAAAGATACTATTTAACAAGTTAATTTAAGTGTAATTCATACAATAAATATGATGTTCTAAAGTTATACGCAGTTAAGATATATTACTGAAGACTAACAAAGTGATTATAACAGATCATCCAAAACCTAATCTATAAACCACGATAGTATCCAGTAAGAAATATCCTAAGTTAGGAATTTAAATTATTTAATTTTTGAATTAATACTTGGTGACATTGTAATGCTTATATTACTATTATAAAGATTACTGTATTTTACGGGTGCAATTTGTATAGTCATAATTCTGTTATTTAAAGAGTAAGTCAAAACACTTGTAGAAGATCTAACTGAAGTTATTTCACTCCAACTATAATCAGTTAGTTTTTGTTTAAAAAAATCAAATATCTTTGCTGGTTTAATTGGATTTGTTATAACTAATCTACCAATCCAATTATCTTTTTCTCCTAATAACAACGTTTTTTCTATAATCATTATTGAACCATCAGGAATTGGTATATCATTAAATTGAGAAAAAGATTCTTCTAAAGTCTGATTAATATTATCCGAATCTATATTACTATTGGATTTCGGAATCGAATGTTCTAAAAAATTTTGACTGCAAGAAAACAAAAAAAATAAAGAAAATATTATAAATTTGTTTTTTAATAAATAAAATTTGAAATAATACATAATACACTGTTCTAAACATAAAAATTATTAATATATTTAAATTTCAATTTGTAAATAGAATTAACTAAAATTAATTTTTTTAATTATAAGAGTTTTTTATCAATTGTTAAAAATAGAAATGATAAAAACACATTATTAGTCAGAGCAAGAGTAAAAGGTGATATCAATAAAGTTTTTCAAGATGCTGATGTTTTCGAAGATGCCAATGCAGATTATAAATACAGATCCTATATTGATAGAAAAATTGTTGCCAATGAAATTAGTAAAGAACTTATGAATATCAACTACGATAACTTCAAGAGTTCTGTATCTAAAGATGATTTTACTAGAATTAATGCATATATAAATGTATGGAGTGCGTTAAATAAAATGCAATCTTAAAAATTGTTAAATTTGTTTTTTATTCTTCTTTGATTTTCAGTAAATATATTTGATTAGTCATGTTTGAATTAAGTTTATTTAATTCGCCACCCCATCAAAACTGACAACCAAAACTTAATCTATAAACCACGATAGTA
>CAZWGZ010000340.1:0-1307 GCA_964633395.1 uncultured Rhodobacterales bacterium | reverse complement strand
AATATATAAAAAATAAAATTAGGTCATATGAAGACGATGCTTTTGAAGTTGTCAAAAAAAAATCCCTCAAAAAGGATTTTTTTTCACATTATTCTTTAACAATAGCTTATCTTAAAATAGGTAAGCATGAATTAGCGATTGATAATCTTAATATAATAAAAAATAATTATAAAAACTATCCATTTTTTTATGAGTTAGCTGGTGATATCTATTTCAATAAGGGTAATTTAAATAAAGCCATAGAAAATTATGAAAATGCTATTAAATTACTCAAAGAAGATAAATTAGCATCAAATACTTTAATCAAATTTTCTTTAGCAAGATCATTTTTGCAAACTAAGGAACTAATCAATGTAAAAAAAGCTATTTATTTATTAGAAGAATTAATTCTACTTGAATCTAATTGGAGTTACTTATGGAGATTAATTGCACAAGGATCTGGTATGATAAATAATAAAGGAATATCTTACATTGCATTTGCTGAAGAAGCTATGATCAAAAACAACTTTAAAAAAGCTAAAAAGTATGTAGATATAGGACTAAGAGATACTTCATTACCAATTTCTTACAGGCTAAGAGGAAATGATATAACTGCTAGAATTAAAACTAAAAAGAAATGATGATAACTAATATGTACAAATATAATACATTAACTAAAAATATTTTTCTAATTTTGTGCTTTGGCTTATTTTCAATAAACTTTGCTTACGCCCATAATATCGAAAGAAATAAAATTGAAAAAATCATTGAAGATTTTTTAATTCAAAATCCTCAGGTACTTAAGTCAACACTTGATAACCTTGAATTATCACTAAAAAAACAAAAAAAACAGCTTGCTATTAAACTATTAAAGACCGCAAATAATCCTATTATTTTTCAAAAAAATGCTGATCTAACAATTTATGAATTTTTTGATTACAACTGTGGTTATTGTAAGTCTGTAGTTCAATTACTTATCGATACTATTTCTGAAGATACAAAGGTAAACTTAGTTTTTGTTGAGTACCCAATATTATCTCAAGATTCTTATACTGCTGCGCTAGCTGCATTGGCCTCAAAAAAACAGAATTTATATAGAGAATTTCATTTATCTTTAATGAATACCAAAGGTAGAATAAATGAGAATATAATTTTTAAAAATGCAGAAGAGATAGGTTTGAATATTGATAAATTAAAATTAGATATGAATGATCCTGAAATTCAATTAACACTCAAGAAAAATCGTGAAGTGGCTAAATCACTAGAGTTAAATGGTACACCTGCTTTTATAATAGGAGATATTATATATCCAGGAGCAATCAATAAAA
>CAZWGZ010000339.1:0-1323 GCA_964633395.1 uncultured Rhodobacterales bacterium | reverse complement strand
CTGATTCCAGTTTTGATGTTTGTTATTCCTTGAGAGCCAATTATTGTTGAGTTTTGATTTATAATTACAACATTGCCTTTTAGTTCAATTGTTTCATTAGACGAATTATAAATTCCAAGATTTGCTTTAGACTTTCTTCCTTTAGTATTATTTACTATTATTACGTTCCCTTTAGCAATTGCTTTTTTAAGAGTCTTTTCTTTTCCAGTAAAGTCAGCTTTTATATTGTCAGCGTAAATTTTAGTTTTATTAGCTAATATTATTTTAACTTCACCTATAGCTTCTGCCTTATTATTTCTATCATTAAACATAAGAACTTTATTTGATTCTATATATCCAGAAGGTGAAGAAAAAGTTTGAAAAGAACCTGACATTAGAGCAATTTTTTTTTCTACATCATAGGTCATGAATTGACCTGTTGCTTTCACTTTTCCTTTTGTTAAAACAATGTCTCCTTCAGCAATAATTTTTTTGAGAACGTTTTCTCCTTTTTTTTCTTCATAATTAGCTTTTACTTTATTGGCATTCAATTTTAAGCCGTCTTTTGTAAGTAAAACGTTACCTTTAGCTAAATAATAATTTTCTTTTTCAAACCACTCAAGAGATAAATCTGCTTCAACTGTTAACTGAGATTTACTTTCAGCATTATCATTTTTTGAAAGTACAGAAAATGGATATGAAAAGAATATTAAGTAAAATAATAAAAAATAGAATTTATCAGTTTTCATTTTTTGTTGACAAAACCATTACCAGTTTTGCTTTCCCTTTGATTTTTATATACTCACCATTTCGTTTTAAATCTAGACCTTCCCCGTTGATCCTAATGTTTCCTGAAACAATGTCTACTTTATCATTTGTAAAAAAATTACCTTTTTTAAGAGTTCCAATTAAGCTATTAGTTTTTAAGATGAAATTCCTAGCTTTTTTTGTTATCTCCACTTTTTTTGATAGATCAAAATCTTCATAATTATTTGATATTATGGCAAAACCTGCTGAAATATTAGTTATTACACCGTTTTTATTTATAGTTGTTATTGAGTTTTCTAATTCTACTTTCTTATCCTCAGTTTCACTTTCTTTTAATGATTCAGCAATTATCAAATATTTCTCACCTTTTTCATTCTCCTTATATATTCTAGCTCCCATAATTTTTTTTGAACGAGTTTCATTTGCTATAATTTTCTGTTCTAGAATAGCATTTGTTTTTAGAAAATAATTTCCAATAAATATTAATATTAAAGTTATTGTTAAAAACGCAAATATAGATTTAGCAGAAATTATTCGGAACATATTATTTCAATCTAGATACTTTATTTAAGTTAT
>CAZWGZ010000338.1:0-1343 GCA_964633395.1 uncultured Rhodobacterales bacterium | reverse complement strand
ATGATCCATTTCGTTTAATATAATTTTAATTTGAGAAAATATCTCTATTCTTTTATTATTATCTTTAAGTGCTGTATTTATATTTGCTTCAGCATCAGCTTCGCTAAAGTTAAACTTATTAATCAATAATTTTTTAATATATTGAACCTCTTCTTGTCCAGTCTCTCCATCAATTTGACATGCTTCAATAAGCAAAATAATTACAGCTTGTATGTCTTCACCTTTATATTCTTCCTCTTCTTCAGTTTTAGAAGTTATTTTTTTTAGCGCAGTCTTTAGATTTGAAAACATATTTTTTCCTGTTTGATAAAATTTAGATTAAAAATTATTTTATAATGGTTTGTAAAATGAATAAAAACTAATTTTTTTTCAAGCTTTAAAGTTTATTTTTTTTATGTAAGGGTTGGAGAAATAAATTTTGTATAGTTTATAAAAATTTTAATTTTAAGGAGGCAGCCTTAACAAAGGTTGAGATAATATATGGCAAGTGATGCATTTCTTAATTCAATTGAAGTTAATTTTAAAAAGGCGATCAAGTGTATTCAAAAAACTCATGGAATTGAAACTTTATCAGATGACCTTGCTAATCAAATAATGATGGCAAATGCAACATATGTAGTAAGGTTTGGTGTTAGACTTAGGGGTACCGTTCATACTTTTACAGGTTACCGTTCAGTTCACTCTGACCATTTTGAGCCTGTGAAAGGTGGTATCAGATACGATATGGCTGTTAATCAAGAGGAGGTTGAAGCTTTAGCTGCATTAATGACGTATAAGTGTGCTTTAGTTGAAGTGCCTTTTGGAGGATCCAAAGGCGGACTTATAATTAATGTTAAAGAGTGGTCTCCAGAAGAATTAGAAAGAATAACTAGAAGATTCACTCAAGAGTTAGCCAAAAGAGATCTAATTCATCCATCTCAAAATGTACCTGCTCCTGACGTTGGTACCGGTGAACGTGAAATGGCTTGGATGGCTGATGAATATAGGCGATTAAACCCAACAGATCTGAATGCTTGGGCTTGTGTTACTGGCAAACCAGTCAATAAAGGTGGAATTTCTGGAAGAACTGAAGCGACAGGAAGAGGGGTTAAATACGCTCTTAAAGCATTTTTTGAGCATGCTGAAGATATTAAAAAAACTGGTTTGACATCTGGTCTAAAAGGAAAAAGAGTAATTATTCAAGGTCTGGGAAATGTAGGTTACTATGCTGCCTATTTTCTATCAAATGAAGACGGAGCTCTAATTACTCATGTTATAGAACGTGAAGGTGCAATTATTGATAATGAAGGAATAGATATTTTATCTCTTAAAAATTATCTTATTGAAAAAGGAACTATAAGAGG
>CAZWGZ010000337.1:0-1362 GCA_964633395.1 uncultured Rhodobacterales bacterium | reverse complement strand
TTATGGTGCCGGCTGGGGGACTCGAACTCCCGACCTGATGATTACAAATCAACTGCTCTACCAACTGAGCTAAGCCGGCACTAAAGAGATCAATAATAGATATTTATTTTTGAGACAAGAACTTATTTGTATTTTTATTAAAAAAATCTTTATCATTAGTTTTAGACAAGTATATTTTTTTGTAACTGGAACATTGCAACTGAAGCAGCACTTGACACATTTAAAGATTCGCTCTCTTCACTTATGGGTATTGTAATTAATCTATCTACTCTTTCTTTAGTAAGCCTTCTTAATCCTTTGCCTTCAGATCCAAGAATTATTGCAATGTTATCTGTTTCATTTTCAAGAGAAAATACACTCGTTTCTCCTCCATTTGCTAATCCATAAACAGTAAAATTCAACTGTTGAAGTTTTTTTATTTCTCTAGCCATATTTGATAACTCAATAATATCTAATTTTTCTATTGCCCCAGAAGAGGCTTTTGACATTGCGGCGGTTTCTAAAGGACTATTTCTTTGAGATAAGGCTACCCCATCCATTTTAAATGCATGAGCTGATCTTATAATTGCTCCAACATTTTGGGGGTCAGTTACTTGATCTAAAATTATTAGTCTCAATGGAAATTTAGATTCATCCTTCTTCTTTATTAAAAATTCATCTAAAGAAAGTCTTTCAAGTGGTTTAGTAACTAAAATAATATTTTGATGAGGTTTGAAGTTATTAATAGTATCTAGTTCTTCTTTTTTCTTTATTTTTAATTCTATATTTAGTCCAATATCTCTTAGCTCATTTTCCCAAAATAGTTTATGCTCTTCAGTTGTGATTAAATAGAATAAATGCCTCTTTGGGTTTTTAAGAGCAGCTAATGTTGAATGTTTTCCTGGAATAATAGTTTGGTCAGCTTGCAGCTTTAAAATACTTGATGATTTAGATCCATTCATATTATTGTGATCAACGTTTTCATTATTGTTATCTTTAGAGGTTTTAGAACTAGTATATTTGTTAAATTTCTGTCTTTTGAATTTTTGGTTCATTGTATTTTCTAATATAAAAACAAGTTAAAATAATTTTTTTCATTGACATCTAATTAAACCTTTTCTATTTCGAAAGGCTTGTGTATACAGACATATCACATGAATTAAATTATGTAAGGTTAAAATAATTAGAACATTTATATAAGAACCATATTTTTTATGGTGGGGTGGCCGAGTGGTTAAAGGCAGGAGACTGTAAATCTCCCCGCGTAGCGTACGTAGGTTCGAATCCTACCCCCACCACCATACAAATGTTTAGCATAATTAATAATAATTTTTAAAGGAAGGTCATAAAGATGTCTAAAGAAAAATTTGATCGTAGTAAGCC
>CAZWGZ010000336.1:0-1366 GCA_964633395.1 uncultured Rhodobacterales bacterium | reverse complement strand
CAGTTGTGTAATTACAACTTACCCCATCTGTCACGGGACCTGAAAGATTGACCAATTATGGCTTACCCCTTCGGTGGTCGTTCAAAAACGACACTCTCCAGATTATCAACTTTCTATGTTCCATTTGCCTGAGAGTTTCCGGGGTGGTTGCTCCTTCGGCGGTCTACAAAACGCTCTCACATAGAAAGACATTGATAATTAATATTATCAATTAGAGAAAAAATTACAACTTAATTAAATTTTCTAAGTTTTGCTTTGGTACTTTGTAACTATAAAAACGCCAATACATGAAACAAATAAACCAAAAAAATCTAAATATGAAAATTGTTCATCTAGAATGAAATAGGCCATTAATGCTGAAATAGGAGTAATTAAAAAAAATAAAGTAGAAGTTTCGTTTGCTTTGTTCTGCTCTAAAAGCCACATCAAAATTAAAAAAGCACCAAGTGAAACAGCAAATATTTGCCAGAACATAGCCATAAAAAAACTATCAGTAAAATTAATATAGTAATTTTCAAAGCAAAGAGTAATTATAATGTAAAAAATGGAAGCGCTAAATGCTTGTATAAAGTTATTTGCAGATAAAGGGAGTTCGTCAACGATTTTTTTTTGCCAAATAATTCCAAGTGAAGAAGAAATTAATCCGACTAAACCAGATATAAATGCAAGCAAAGATAAGCCTTCTTTTAAATCAGATAAAATAATTATAAATGCCCCACAAAACCCAAGCGATATACCTATCCACTGATTTCTAGTTAGTTTTTCATTTAAATAAATTCTTGCTAATATAGAAGTTAAAATAGGTTGAAGTGATACAATTAGCGCTATTAAACTAGCAGAAATACCCTTAGATAAAGCATAGAAAACACCACCTAAATAAAATCCATGAAATAATAAACCACTAATGGATGCGTTGCAAAAAGCTCTAATCGTAATTGTTTTTTTTTTTGAAAAGTACAAAAAAAATATAAAAAATATAAATCCAACTATGGCAAACCTTAAAGAAAGAGAAATAAAGGGGCTTGCATTATCAACTATTATTTTACTTGTAATAAAAGCTGATGACCATAATGTAACAAAAGTTAATGGTATCAAATTAAAAATGTAAATATCTCACTTTTTTGGTATATTTATTTTCTAATATTATTTTGAGTCTTCTATAGGACCTTTTAATTCTAACCATTTGTTAAAACCACCTAATAGATGAGCAGTGTTTAAAAGACCAATATTATTAGCAGTTTGAGTAGCGAGTGCTGATCGCCAGTCAGAAGCACAATAAAAAATAAAGCGTACATCATCATTAAAAAAAGTTTTATGATATGGACTATTAGGATCTATCCAAAATTCTAACATCCCTCTTGGTACA
>CAZWGZ010000335.1:0-1367 GCA_964633395.1 uncultured Rhodobacterales bacterium | reverse complement strand
GTAAAAATTTAAAAATATACTAGTATAATCTATATGGAGATATGAAGCTTATAAAAGTTAATTAATCTTATAAAGGTGAATGTTTTAGGAAAATATTAATTATATGCAAATTTTGTAATGTTACTCAAGTAGTTAAATTTTTTGACACCAAAACTGATACATACCTGCAAATATGCGTGGGTTTTGTTTTTCAAAATCATCCCATTTTCCAAGATCATAAATAGCATTTTCTTCTGGATTTTCTGACATAAATTTTTTTATTATTTCATCAGATTCAAATCCACAAAATACTAACCCTAGCTGAGAAAGGTAATCTTTTATCTGAATAATTGTAAATCGATATTCTTGTGTATGGAATAAAAGATCTCGAAATGTACTCATACTATAAAAGTCTAAAGATAATACTTCCAGTTTGTGATGTTCTTCTTCTGAACCAACGATTTTTTTTCGGAACGACCTCATTGAGCCGTCACTTGAATCAATATCTAAATTCTTTATTTCCTTTCGCGTTTGAACGATACTTTGTCGAGCTAATTCACTATAAAGCCCTATTCGCATTAACCCTCCTGGCTTTAAACATTCTTTAAGAACTTTCCATCCAGACATTGGGTCATCCATATGATGTAAAACTCCAACACTTTCAATAATATCAAATTTTTGGTTAAGAGTACTTAAGTCTAAAATATCAGCTTGCATATATTCAATATTTGAAATACCCAGTTCTTCTGTTTTTCTTTTAGCATAAGCTAAGCTACTTAAACTTAAATCTACTGCAAGAACATCGCAATTATTATAAGTAGATGATACACCAATTGATTGCTGTCCTGTTCCACAGCCAGCTATTAAAATTTGAGGATTATTAATTTCATTAATGGATAGATTTTTAATTTTAAGTTTTAAGTCTGTCGCCATACTGGAAATTGATTTTGTAGTAAATGGCAATCCAAGATTAACCCACCTAGGATAGGGGTTCTGTTCATATTGATCTCGAACTTTACAAGAAATATTATTATTAATTTCCTGAAGCATAGGGATCTTATGACTTAGGCTAATTTCTTCAGCGGGCTCTAATATTTGTCTTTGTTTTAAATATTCCAGTTCAATAGGCATGGATAGCAAGTGAATCCAAGAGTATTCATGAAGTGCTTTATAGCTGGAAAGACAGGCTAATTCTGAAGATTTAGGCTGCTCTCCTTTATTCAATTTTTTTTCTACTAAGATTTCAAGTTCTTGAAGAGATATAATTTCTAAATCAGTTTTGTCGTACAAATATTCATTAGTAAAGCACTGTGAGGACAAGGCAATTTGAAATATTAATATTTCTGAATTGTTTTTAATTTTAGAAATACTTAATAAGATTGCAAACC
>CAZWGZ010000334.1:0-1373 GCA_964633395.1 uncultured Rhodobacterales bacterium | reverse complement strand
GTAACCGCAAAAATTACCATGTAACCCATAGACGCAGGAAACACTGCCGACTGTTCAGATTTACTGAGTATCGACATTGCCTCTGACAGTTGACGAGGAATAAAATAGAGGACGAAAAGCCCGATAAGCAGGCTGAATGCAAGATATAGAACGGGGTTCCATATAAGCTTCTTTCTAACGGTTGTATCCATTTCTTAAATACGACGTTAGCTCACCTAGTTACTCGATCGAATGAAAATAGCGTTTTCTATTCTTTCAAATGCATTCTGATAAACCATTGCATCAAGTATCGGAGTGTCTTGACGATCAGATTGACCATACATTGATGATTTCTTATTCGTAGCAACAAAATTCAAACGTACACTGGAATTTGGCCCGATTTGCTCAATAAACGCAGTAGCTTTTGTTTGAGAAACGTCCGTAATACCCAACCAAAACTTTGAGGCTCCATTACTGTCGGTGGCGCTTTCAGCCGTGATTAAACCCGTGTCCTTATTGGCACTATTAACCGTATAACCTAAATCCTGAAATACAGACATGACGCTTGGAAACGCAATCTCTTTATTGTGTTCATAGGTACGCGTTTGTAAGGCTTGAATCTCAAGAGGTGTTAATGTTGACTTCGGGGTGGTCGCACAGCCGGATAGCATAACTGAGGTTAGCAGTATCCATACATATATATTTTTCATGATAATCCTTAAAAGTTAGAGGTTCTGCTTCTGAAATCAGTGACTAAATCTTGTTCATTAAATTTAATAATAAGAGTAATCATGCTTGAGCTACTTTCAAATCCAGACGCAGACGTCGAATGGCCTGCTAGAATAACTGTCCAATAACCTGACTGCTTTGTAGACTGGGAAACTTGAGCCGCTCGCTGATAACTCCAAACCTCACGCCCTGCTCCATCTCTCGTTGTCACATTAGGAGATCCGAAATTTTCAAGAACCTCAGCTTTAGATGTCTGGCCAACAACGAGGTTCATCTGCACATTACCTTGGGTTAAATCTGAATTCTTCTCGGTTAACGGCTGAGGTGCGACAACGCAACCCGATAGAAAGACCAAAAATACACAAATTACTATATGATTTTTATACATGACATTTTTACCCATTTATTAATCTGTTTGGATAAACATAGACCACAGAACCCTCCCCTGCCTACTTAAGATCATATAGGCAATAAAAACTCCGTTTCCATGCTTAATATCGCAACACAGATAAATGTGGGACCAGACACCAATATAATTAGCCAGCGCTTGCGAAACTATATCCTTGAAGTGGTGAATCAATAACTCTGAGCCCTTGACCACTAACTCTTTACTAGTAACTTCTCAAGAAAAAGTAATACCAGACTAGACCGTCGGTATGCAATTA
>CAZWGZ010000333.1:0-1374 GCA_964633395.1 uncultured Rhodobacterales bacterium | reverse complement strand
ATCGGTCTGACTTATCTGGCTTAATCATTGGCTGTAGATGAGCCACTTGAGAATCTGCAAATCTTGTGAAAATAGTTGGATTTTCAACATCTGGTCTTCCAGTTTCTTTCTTATGTTCCACATAGTTTAAACCAACACACATAATTTTTTGAGGGTCCGGTATTACTGGTAAAAATGTAATGTCTGAGAATGACAACTCTTTTGATTGACCTGCAATGTGCTCTTCAGCTTGATCTTGCATATTTAATGCAATTAATTCTTTTATGCTGTTTACATCTGGATCTAGTTTACCAGTCAAATCTATAATACCGTCCTTTACAACAGCACCAAAAGATGACTTACCTAATCTTATAAAACTTAATAACTTCATTGTTTTTCCTTTTCTTATTATCTCATAATTATTTTGCCCTAAAAATTCAGGGATTTTTATGGTCGAAGGCAGTTCTCATTCAGTTGGTTCAAAACCGTTTGTAATTCTTTATAAATTCAATCTAAATTTTATCATTATTAAAAAAATCCTAGTGTATTATTAATTATTAATTACTTCTTAATCAACATATAATATATGTAAACTTTAGCACGACGTCATAATTTATAATATTTACTATATTATTAAATTTTAATCTTGAAAGAGTGGATATATGCATAAATTAATTAGTTTATTAGCTAGTACTATTTTAATAATGGGAATAATTTTTTCTGCAATGGCGGATAAAGTAATATTAAAATATCATACATTTCTACCTATGCTTTCTAATACTAACACTTTATTTGTTAAACCATGGACTGATAAGGTGGCTAAAGATAGTAATGGAGAAATTATTACTGAGATGTATCCATCTATGCAACTTGGAGGGAAACCGGCACAATTAGTAGATCAAGTCAGAGAAGGTGCTGTTGATATAGTGTGGACTGTTGCTGGGTATACTCCAGGAAGATTTCCAAGGTTATCTGTTTTTGAATTACCTTTTATGCCAAGTAACGCTACTATAACTTCTCAAGCAGTTCATGAGTTTATGGAAACATTTGGAGCTGCTGATCTAAAAGATTATAAAATTCTTGCTGTACACGTCCATTCACCTGGAATGATCCACACTAAAAATAAATTAATAAAGTCTTTAAATGATTTTAAAGGTTTGAAATTAAGAGGCCCATCAAGATCAGCTACGTCTTTATTAAAGGCATTAGGAGCCACTCCAGTTGGGATGCCTGCGCCTAAAATTGCACCGTCTTTATCAAAAGGAGTTATTGATGGAATGGTTGTGCCTTGGGAAATTATGCCTTCTTTTAAACTTCAAGAACTCACTAAGTTTCATACTGACGTTGCAGGTGATAGAGGTTTGTACACTATTCCATTTTTATTCATCATGAACA
>CAZWGZ010000332.1:0-1376 GCA_964633395.1 uncultured Rhodobacterales bacterium | reverse complement strand
CCTATAGAGACACCAGAAATGCTTTTAGCTCTCAGAGCTTCTGGAAAGCTTCCTTTTGATCAAATGCCCTTACTTGAGATTGAAGAACTTAACCTAAGCCAATCAAGTGCTATGATTAGATATTTAGCTCGTAGCGGGGAATATTATGGAAGCACAGAACAAGATGCTGTCTGGTGTGATATGATTGCAGGAGCTGTTGCTGACTTTGCAGAAACATCCCTTCAAGCAGCGTTCCAACCTACTAAAGAGATAGCCGTTAAAGCTCTTCAAGAAAGATTTAATAAATTTGGACCGCGTTTTGAAAGTAGGTTGTCTAAAAACGGTTTATGCGCAGGTGTTAAACTAACATTTGCTGATGTTCTTCTTGCTGAAGCAATAAATTCATATTTGGAATGGATACCTGATATACTTGATGAAACTCCTTTTTTAGATAGTCTATATAAAAAGGTAATAACTACATCAGGTATCAGTGCTTATTTAAAATCTCCACAAAGATATCCTATGTCAGGAAGTAATTATGTAATTGACGTTGCTCGCGTTCTTCAAAGAGCACTGCCTTCACATATGCCTGACCCAAATCGTTTTATTTAAATAAAATTAAATTAGTTGGATAATTAACAAATAATATTTAATTATTAATCACAAAAAAAATACATTACTCATCAATATGATTAATATTGTAATATATTGATAATCATGATTAAAATTTAGATGAAATGGTTTGTTTTTTATGAAATATAGATTCATATATATATTAGTATTGTTATTTGCATTTAATGCACAAGCTTTCGAACCAACTACAGGTCTTGTTTGTCAAAACTCAAATAACACAGTTTATATGGAATTCTTATTTAAAAATGATCGAAAAGATGATTTTGCTGATGCTTACAAAAGAATTAATAATAAATTTATTCAAATTGGAAAAGTTGTTGGACAAAAACCATCCTCATTTATGCTATGGGAAGACAAGTATGCCTATCTAGGTGTAGACTTTGCATGGCACTTAGATAAAGTTACCAAAATACTAAAACCTATTATTTTAAGTGAAAGTATTATTAAATTAGATAAATTGCCAGAAAAGTTGTCATGTAGAAGCAAGAGCTTTTGGTATTAACAAAAAATAATAATTATAAAATTCATTAATAATTTATTTTTATAATTACTTAAAATCAAAATTTTCTAAACTTCAAATAAGCTTGCTCTGGATCCATACCGTCTAATATGGCTAATCGCATTTCACTTTCAGTTGCCATTACATCTTCTGTTTTACTAACCACATCTTCAATCACTTCCTGGGGTATAATTACAGCACCATCCATATCGGCAATAATGTAATCTCCAGAACGAATTGTAACTGTTCCAATAGTTATTGGATT
>CAZWGZ010000331.1:0-1390 GCA_964633395.1 uncultured Rhodobacterales bacterium | reverse complement strand
TTAAATACTACTAATATTAAAGGCACTAAAAAAGAAGAGTTCCAAACTACTTTAAAACAAACTTTAATGTTCTCTTTAAAAGAAAAAAATTATTTATTATTGATATCAGGTTTTTTCGTATGTGGCTTCCATGTTACTTTTATAGCACTGCATCTTCCTGCAGATTTGGTCTCAAAAGGTATCTCAGCGGAGGTTGCCGGATGGTCACTAGCAATCATAGGCGTAGCAAATATTTTTGGGACAATAGGGTTTGGTTGGTTGGGAAGTAAATATAAAAAACCAATGCCTTTGTCTATTATTTATTTATTAAGATCTTTAGTCATTACTATTTTTGTTTTATCTCCTCCATCACCATTTATTGCTATTCTTTTTGGAGGTGTAATTGGTATTTTATGGCTAGCAACGGTTCCAATGACTAATGCAATTATATTATCTTTTATTGGACCTAAGTATTTGGCAACATTATCTGGAATTTGTTTTATTTGTCATCAATTAGGTGCTGTGTTAGGAGCTTGGCTAGGTGGTAGATTTTTTGATATGTATGGGAATTATGAAAATATGTGGTGGCTTAGCGTAGCCTTGGGGATTATTGCATTTCTTCTTACAATCACCGTCAAGGAAGAGCCCTTTTCAGTCAATTCAGAAATAAAAGAATTAGGTTAAATACTTAATTCTTTTATATTCTTATACTCAACCAAGCACTCCGGATTAGCTAAAGCAGTTTGATTATTAATTTCTTTGTTATGAATTAAATCTCGAACTGCTAATTCTGCAATCTTACCTGATTTTGTTCTTGGAATATCAGTAACTCTAATAATTTTTGCTGGCACATGCCTTGGAGAAGCACCTGCTCTAATTTTCTGTTTTATTTTATTTTGCAAGTTTTCAGTTAATTCTATATTATGACTTAAGCGAACAAACAAAATCACTCTTGTATCGCTATTCCAAATTTGGCCTACTACCAATCCTTCAATAATCTCTTCTAATTGTTCAACTTGTCTATAAATTTCTGCTGTCCCAATTCGAACACCACCAGGATTTAAAGTTGCATCAGATCTTCCAAAAATAATAAAACCATTATTTTCTGTTTTCATTACATAATCACCATGACACCATACATTAGGGAATTTATTGAAATAAGCATCATGATATTTCTGATTGTTTTTATCATTCCAAAAGAATAAAGGCATAGTAGGAAAACTTTGGATACAAACCAATTCACCTTTAGAGCTATTTATAGATTTTCCACTTTCATCAAAAACATGAACATCCATGCCTAGTATTGGTCCCTGTAACTCTCCGCGCCTAACAGGTGAAAAAGGATTGCCACCTAAAAAACAACCAACAAGGTCTGTTCGACCTGATAAACTGGCTACAGATACATTTTTCT
>CAZWGZ010000330.1:0-1393 GCA_964633395.1 uncultured Rhodobacterales bacterium | reverse complement strand
GTTGGAGCTCGTAATGCTATAGTTAATGATCAACCTGGTGTTACAAGAGATAGAAAATATGGTAAAGCTAAATTAGTAGATCTAGAGTTTACATTAATTGATACGGCCGGTATAGACGATCTACTTAAAGGAAATCTAGACAATGAAATTAAGTTTCAAACTGATTTAGCAATAGATGATGCAGATTTAATTATTTTTGTCATAGATGGAAGAGCAGGAGTTTTACCTGCTGAAAAAACATTTTCTAAAAAGCTTAAAGTTATAAATAAGCCTGTTATTATTCTTGTAAATAAATGCGAGGGTTCTGGAGGTATGCTTGGATTAACTGAAAGTTCATCTCTAGGTTTTGATATAATGATACCTTTCTCTGCAGAGCATGGTGAAGGTCTGTCTGATTTATATGATGAATTGAAAGATCGAATTTCATTAAAAATTAATATTAAAGAAGAAGACATAATTGATGATGGTAATGATAACTTATTTCCACCTATAAGACTTGGGATAATTGGTCGACCTAATACAGGAAAATCTACTCTCTTGAATAGTATTATTGATCAAAAAAGAGTTGTAACTGGTTCAAAAGCTGGAATTACTAGAGATGCTATTGAAGTTTCATGGCATCATAATAAACAACCCTTTTGTTTGGTTGACACAGCTGGTTTAAGAAGAAAATCAAAGATTTCAGAACCCTTAGAAAAAAGTATGATTGGGGATACTTTAAAATCTATAAAGTATAGTAATATTTGTGTGTTAATGATTGATGCTTCTATTGGGCTAGAAAAGCAAGACCTTGCCATAGCTAGAATGATTGTAGGTGAGGGTAGAGGATTAATTATTGGTGCTAATATGTGGGATAAAGTAATTAATAAAGATGAAACTAAAAATAATATATTTTATCAATTACAAAAATCTTTATCTCAAATTAGAGATGTTCCTGTTGCATTTATATCTGGACTTCATGGAAATGGTATAAAGAATTTAATGAATATTTCTTTAGATATTAGAAAAAGACTAGATATAAGAATTTCAACTGGAAAATTAAATAGATGGTTAATTCCTATCCTTGAACATAATCCGGCACCTTTATACAAAGGAAAGAGAAATAGGATTAGATACATCACACAAGTAAATGTGAGGCCACCTACATTTGCTGTGTTTATGTCAAGCCCTGAAAATTTACCTGAAAGCTATTCTCGTTTTTTAATATCTTCACTTATGGATGATTTTAACTTAGCAGGACTTCCTATTAGGCTTATGTTAAGAAAAGGAAACAACCCTTATGTTGAAAGTTAATTTTTCAGTTAAACTGTATTTGTAGATAAATTTTCAATATTCTGTTTTTCTAATGCAACATCCTGTTCCACGTTATCATCATTATTATTTGTTTCAGCAA
>CAZWGZ010000329.1:0-1407 GCA_964633395.1 uncultured Rhodobacterales bacterium | reverse complement strand
AATTGTCTTTTTTACTGTTTTTAGATTTAATAATGGATAAATCTAAAAACAGAGTTGAGAAATATGTTTAAATTTTATATTAAAATAATCTCATTCTTTTTCAGCTTTTTAATTTCATCTGCTGCGATATCCCAATCTATGGATGGATTAAAAGAGGTTGTATCTTCTCAACAAGAGAAGATTGCGACTATAGAAAGTACATTAAAAAAATTAATAGGATCTATTGAAAATCAATCAAAAAATTTAAATCAAAATCAAAACATTGAATTAGTTGAAAATCAAATTAATTCAATCAATGACACTATCAAAATATTACAAAATAAAATTAAGAATATTACTACATTAGCATATGATTTAGAATTCTCTGTTAAAAGAATAGAACGACACATAGAATTGTCATCAATTACTAATCAAAAAGTTAAGAGTAGTAATTTAAAAGTAAAGCCAAGTTATAAAAAGAAAGAACAAATTGAAATAAACAAAAAAAGTTTAGATAGTAAAACAAACGGAGTCTTAGGGTTTATAAAAGAAACCCCAAATGAAGAGCAACAAAATAAACTATTAATTGAAGATAAAAAAGTTGTTAGTAAAGATATTAAAATATTGCCAAACGGCTCAGTTGAAGATCAATATAAATTTGCCGAAGATGTCGCTTTAAGTGGTAATTACAGTAAAGCCGAAAAAGCCTTAAAGGAATTTCTAATTACACATAAAGGCCATAAAAGAAGTGCAGATGCACAATTTATGTTAGGTAGAATTTATTATAATCAAGATAAATTTGAAGAGGCAACCTTTGAATTAGCTCAATTTAATGGTAATTACCCTTCAGATCCAAGGTTTCAAAAGTCAACTTTGCTTATTGCTGAGGCAGTTGTAAATTTTGCAAGCAAGTCTCAAGCTTGTGATATTCTAAAACAGTCCTTAGAGTTCATGCAAAATCAAACGAAAAAATACACAAAAAGATTAAATTATTTAATAAATGAAAAGCAATGCTCTTCTGAATGATTGAAAGTTTCAATAATCACTTTAAAAAAATATTATATAATTTCTCTGATCCATCAAGTAATTTTGTACTAGGTCTATCTGGTGGAGCTGATTCAACAGCCTTATTATACTTGCTAAAAATCTTTAGAACTAATAATCCAGATTTAAATATCAATGTTTATCCTGTAATTATTGACCATGGATTAAGGCCTTATTCGACTTTAGAGGCTGTTAATGTAAAAAATTTGGCAATTAAATTAGGATTTGAACCAGTAATAAAAATAATTCACGATAAACAACCAACAGGAAATATTCAAAATTGGGCAAGGGTCCATAGGAGGAAATTATTACATGAATCGGCGGTATACTTTTCAGCCAACTTATTATTAGCGCATCATTTTGATGATCAAGTAGAAACAATTT
>CAZWGZ010000328.1:0-1423 GCA_964633395.1 uncultured Rhodobacterales bacterium | reverse complement strand
TTTTCTATTAGGATTAGTAATGATGATGTGCGCGAATATTCTTTCACTGATCTAACTAGAGCTGAATATATGAGAAGAATAATGATAGGACATTTGGAAGAAAAAATTAAAAAAGAATTAAAGAAACCTTCTGAAAAATTAAAAAAATAAATTATATATTATGTTAATAGAATTTATAATCAATACTAGATTATTTGACCTATAACATGATTTTATTAATTTCATAAAAATTTTAAATTAATTTTTATAGATATTTAATAATTTAGATATCGAAGAATTTAATATATTTTTTGATCCCTTTTTCAATATCAAAAGTAGGTTCCCAGCCAATATCAGAAGCAATTTTTTTTATATTAAATAGTTCAAGTTTAGTATCAGAATTATATTCAGAAAATATAACGTCAAGATTACTATGAAATAACTTTATCGCCTCATAAATACTCTGGTATGTTGGATAATCAGGGCCAGTTACGTTGTAAGAAAATGAATGAATCTTTTTATGAAATAATGATTTTACTATTGCTGAAATTACATCGTCTATATAAATATAAGGCCAACACAAATTAGATTCAAAAGGTAAATAAAGTTTTTGATTATTGATTGCAGCATTAATCATATCTTTTATATATGAGTTAGTAGTCCTTTTTGGACCATAAATTACAGAAAACCTTAATGAGATTATATCCAAATCATAATTGTTATAAAAATTTTCTAATATCAAGTCAGATGAAGCTTTACTTGCTCCATAAATGGTATTTGGAGAAAATTTATAATCTTCATTAGTATTCTTAATTATTAGATTGCCATAGGCAGCGATAGAAGAACAATATATAACTCTTGAAATTTTTTTATATAATCGGCAAGCTTCAACAAGTTTAATTGTAAAAAAAACATTATTATTAATTACTTTGTATGGATCATCGTTGAATAACATTGGACCTGAAACACCTCCAGCATGCACAATATTAACAATATTATATTTTTTAAATATAAATAAAAAATCATCTATATTTAAATTTATTTTTGAAAGATGAATATAATTTTTAAGTTTTTTAGAATATAAATTAGGATCTATTCCAACTACTTTATAATTTAACTTAAGTAATTTTTTAACGACATGATATCCAACCATGCCATTAGAACCTGTTACGAGAATAGCTTCATTATTATTAGTCATTTTAATAAATAATAAATGTAGACATATATTAAATATTATTATTTAAATTCAACAAGGCAAGCAAAAAGAGTTAATTAAAAAGTTTTTTACTTAACAATAATTTAATCTGGATACATTGATTAGTTAAGTTCTATGAGTTTTATTAATATAATCTAAACCATCGTGTCCTATCACAATCAATCTATAGCTTATAGATATGCATACGTATGACATTGTCAATAAGCACGATATGTTTCACACTTTGTT
>CAZWGZ010000327.1:0-1427 GCA_964633395.1 uncultured Rhodobacterales bacterium | reverse complement strand
TTCAAATTCAATGAAAATTTTAGGAAATAAATTTATAATTGCAGAAAAAAAAATGAACCAAAAACTTAATCTTAAGCAAATCATGTTAAAGAAAAAAGAAAAGAAATTGTTAAAAGAAAAGACAAAAATGGCTGTTGATAAATATAATTTAAAATTGAAGTTATTTAAACAAGAAGTTTTTGAAATACAAAAAAATGATAAGAAAGAAAGGTTAATTTTAAATAATTCATTTCAAAAAATTCAAAAAAAACTAAAAGATTTGCTTGCTAAAATAATTAAAGATATTTCTATGAAAAAAAATATAAATATAGTTTTATTAAAAGAAAATATTTTTCTTTCAAATGATCAAAATACTGATTTAACTAGTGAAGCTCTAAAATCTTTTAATAAAAAAACCAAAAATATGAAAATTAAGATATTTATATCTAATTAATCATATTTAAAAGGACAAATGTTAATGCATAATCATTTTTTTAAAATTGAAAATGAAATTTATATTAAAGACATATTAAAAATTTTAGATATATCTAATTCTCTTTTTTTAGAAAATAATAAAACTTTAGATCCACTCATCCTTAATACCAAAGTTATAGATTTCGTATCTTATAAAAACTTAAAATTAAATGAATTATCATATTTTTCTAATAAAAATAAAATTAATCATAATATTGTTTCTGGCATATGTATTGTTGAAAAAATAAATTGTGACCTGTTGAATGTTGACATAATTAAAATTCCATTTGAAAACCCTAAATTAGCTTTTTCTAAAGTGCTATATTTTTATTTTAATAATTATCATTTAGAAAGGAAAAGTTATAAAATTCATTCAACGGCAATTATAGATAATACGGCTATTATTGGTAAAAATGTATATGTAGGTCCTTTTGCAATAATTGAAGAGGGTGTAGTTATTCAAGACGACGTCTATATTTCTGAGAGAACTACAATATCAAAAAATTGTAAGATTGGAAAACAAACTTTCATTGGTTCTAATGTTTTTATTGAATGTTCTCTTATTGGAAAACATGTAGTAATTTCTCCTAATACAGTAATAGGTAAAGTTGGGTTTGGTTTTATTCCAAATAATTCTAAAACATTTTTAACACCTCATGTAGGAGCAACAATTATAGGAAATAATACTCACATAGGTTCAGGTTGTAGTATTGATAGAGGTATTATAGATGATACTATTATTGGTGATTTTGTTATGATTGATAATCAAGTTCATATAGGTCATAATTGTTTTATTGATGATTATTGTATTCTTGCAGGTCAAGTAGGTCTTTCTGGCTCAGTAAGGCTGTATGAAGGGGTTACAATAGGAGGAGATGTGAGTATTAAAGATAATGTGTCAATTGGTAAAAACTCTATTATTGCAGGTGCTTCTAAGGTGTTTAATAGTTTTCCTGAAAATAGTAAAATTGGTG
>CAZWGZ010000326.1:0-1429 GCA_964633395.1 uncultured Rhodobacterales bacterium | reverse complement strand
TCTCTTGGACATGGATTTTCTATTGCAGCAGGTATATCTTTAGCAAATAAGATAAAAAAAAATAAATCCTTATATACTTTTGTTCTTTTGGGGGATGGAGAATTAAATGAAGGGTCTATTTGGGAGTGTTGTCTATCGATAAAAAAAAATAACTTAACTAATCTAATAACTTTAGTTGATTATAATAAAATGCAATCTTACGGAACTACAAAAGAAGTTATGCATTTGGAACCTTTGGGTGCGAAATGGAAAGCTTTTGGATTTAATGTATTGGAAATAAATGGACATAATTTAAATCAGATCAAAAAAACAATATCTAATGCAAAAAAAAATAAAAAAAAACCGACAGTTATTATTTGTCATACAGTAAAAGGAAAAGGACTTTCTGTAGCAGAAAATAATGCAAGTTGGCACTATAAATCAAGCTTTACTGAAGAAGAAATTTTTAAAGTATCAAAAGAATTAAAATTAAAAAAATGAGAAATACTTGGCTCAAAACTCTTTATAAGATCTCACACAAAAATTCAAAAACTGTTTTTATTGGATCAGATTTAGGGGCAAATGTAATGAATGATTTTAAAAAATCTTTCCCAAATAGATTTTTTATGGAAGGAATTTCTGAGCAGCATATAATAGGGTTAGCCGCAGGTTTATCAATGAATGGTTTTTTGCCCTATGTTAATACAATCGCAACTTTTCTAACAAGAAGATGTTTTGAACAAAATATGATAGATCTTTGTCTTCACAACCTTCCTGTTAAGTTAATTGGTAATGGCGGAGGTTTGGTTTATGGCCCGTTAGGGCCAACTCATCAAGCAATTGAGGATTTTGCAATAATGAACACAATGCCTAATATGACAATTGTAGCTGTGTGTGATGCGCATGAAATGAAAAATTTAATTGAGCAATCTGTAAAAATGAAAGGACCTCTTTATGTAAGGTTAAGTAGGGGGGGTGAAAAAATTATAAGCAAGAAAAAGAAATTTAAATTAGGAAAGCTAGTTGTTTATAAAAAACCAGAAAAAATAACATTGCTTTCAACTGGAACAATGGCACAGGAGTGTTTAAAAGCTGCTGATATTTTAAAAAAACAAAATATCAATTGTGGCGTAATTCATTTCCACACAATAAAGCCATTTGATATGATTGGCTTAAGTAAACAGATTAAACATGTAAAAAATATCATTACAGTTGAGGAACATATAAGTACGGGTGGACTCGGTAGTATAGTTTTAGAAAATTTAAACAAGCTAAACAAATTAAATAAAATAAAAGTAGATAAAATATGTTTACCGAATGCATTTAATAAATTTTATGGAACGCATGACGAACTAAAGGAACATTACAATTTAAACTACAATCAAATTATAAAAAAAATAAAAGAAATTAAAAAAAATGGAAAAAAATAAAGAAAAAAAATTTTTTCAAA
>CAZWGZ010000325.1:0-1441 GCA_964633395.1 uncultured Rhodobacterales bacterium | reverse complement strand
TGGGGCATTCCAAAATGCCATTATGCAATCACCCATATACTTATCAATGGTTCCTTTACAGTCTAAAATATCTTTACTTAAATGAGTTAATAAAATATTTATAACCTCAGTTAATTTATCTGGTTTAGTTTTAAGTGACTCTGATATAGCGGTAAAGCCTCTAACATCACAAAACATAATTGACATATTTCTTTTTTCGCCACCCAACTTAAGCTTGTCAGGCTCAGCTATAAGTGAGTCAACCATAGCGGGAGATAAGTACTGTGCAAATGCACCTTTGATCATTTTTTTTTGGCGACCTTCAGTTAAATAAGCATGACCTC
The DNA here is from genome assembly GCA_964633395.1 of uncultured Rhodobacterales bacterium. Classification (GTDB taxonomy): domain Bacteria; phylum Pseudomonadota; class Alphaproteobacteria; order Puniceispirillales; family Marisalimonadaceae; genus CAJJBL01. The sequence continues at coordinate 1,118 of CAZWGZ010000325.1, read as the reverse complement.
CAGAAGCAATATATGTTAAAAAAAAGATGGGAATAGATAGAATTGAATTAATAAAAAAACCATCTATCCACAAATATGAAGCAATTGCCATCCAACCTGAACAAAGTAAAATTCCATAAATAAACGTTGTTATTGGCTTCCAAAAAGAACAAACCCAAGTAATGATAATTAAATTTAAAGTTAATAGAAATAAATTAAAATTATTAGACTTATGAATTACATATTCGTTATTTATTAAATTAGAAATTAAATTGGCATGCAACTCTACCCCGGGTATTAATTGAGCGTCATATCTAGTAAATGGCGTTGGAAAAGAATCTTTTTGACTACCTGAAACGTCTGGGGATGCTTTAACATCTAGACCTATTAGAACAATTTTACCTTCAATATCAGTTTTTTTCACACCATCGGGCATAAAAAATTTAAAGTAACTTATATATTTAAAACTATGACTACTACCCTGGTATTTAATAATCTTTTTATTCTCATTTGAAATATATGGTATATTAGTCGCAACTGTAGATAATGTATTTTCAAAATCTGGAAAATGCCTTACAACCATATCTCCATCAGACTCAACCCCAGCTAATCCAACCTGAGCACCAGCTTTTTCAAAAAGTTCTAATGGCCTAGTCTCAACTACTCCCGTCATAAAAGAGCTTTCTCTCACTGAAAGATCTGAAGCTAGAATTACCTTTTTGGAATTTGATATAGCTTGTGCAAAGTAATTATCGGATTCGTCGTTAGACGGTTCAGAAAAAACAACATCAAAAACAATAGATTTAGGATTAAATTTACTTATCTCATTTACCAATTCACCATGAACCTCTCGAGGCCAAGGCCATTGCATATCCATTGCTTGAAAGGAAGTTTCATCTATTCCTATAATAACAACGTCATCTACGTTACTTTGATTCTGATGAAAATAACTTAGCGTATCAATATAGAACCTTTCAAGAGGAGAATTTAATACAAAAACAGATAAAATTGTACCTGCGATAGCCGACAAAATTGAAACTTTTATTTGTTTTCCAAAAATATTCAATACATCCGCCTATAAGTAAGTCCTAATTTATGAGTTGAATAACCTTCAATAGCACCCTCCATATTTAATGAAA
>CAZWGZ010000324.1:0-1447 GCA_964633395.1 uncultured Rhodobacterales bacterium | reverse complement strand
AGTCCTAATTTATGAGTTGAATAACCTTCAATAGCACCCTCCATATTTAATGAAACCATACTATTATTATTTCGTAATTTTTTTGAAAAATTTAAAGTGTATTTTGAAGTGTTAGATTGACTCGCTCCTGCATTTAAAATTATATTCTCTTGCTTACTTAATTTTCCACTTACAACTCCACCTTGATATGGGAAAGTAATTCCAGAATAATAAAACGTTTCAGGCACTAGCTTTACTCTTCCTAATGCAGTGTCTTCTTTATAATAAGGATGATCAATTTCATTAGCATCCATTTTGCCAAGTCCAAAAGACATTGAAAATGAATTTGCAAAATCTTTTTCTAAAGTTATTTCAGTTATTTTAAATTTTCCTGCAATAAAATTGTCATTAGCTTCAACAACTTTATCTAAATTTGGATTTTCATAACTTTTTAAAGTAAAGTTTTCAAGTAAGTCTGAATTCCACTGTTCTCTTATGATCTGCTGGATCGGATTATTAAATATTTCAAAATTATCATGCTCTATGTTTAAACTTAAACCACTTCCCAAATGTGTATTATATTTAATACTATTTTGCTCAATCTTACCTCCAGAATTCATAAATTCATATTTTGGATATATTGAAGCAATATCTATAGCTGAAAATGATGTGCTACTAACCATTTTCATATCAGAAATATTAGCTATAGCAAAACTACCACCTAGTAACTTTCCTTCTATTCCAAGTGAAGGTCTAAATCTAAAATAGTTAGCATTGGATAAAAAGTCTGGTTTACTAACATTATCTAACTTTAAGCTTTGATCAAAGTCGTGTTGATAGTTACCTAAACGAACTTTTAAAGTTCCTTTCACGTCATTAATTTGTTTTTTAATCATGGTTGAAAAAACATAATCAGTTTCAACGCTTTGGACATTATCAGACCTATTTGAATAATTCCCTAATGATACTAAATCAGTACAATTACCTGAAGTTGGATGCACAACTTTATAAGCCATTTCACCCCTTTTAATTCCACCTTCAAGCGAAATCATATAATCAACGCTATTATTAATTTTTCCAACTTCATTAAAACCTAACTCAATTTTTTGAGTATCTTGATCATCATCTCCTCGACATCCACCAGCCACTAAAGAAGCCACGCTGGATTTACCCTTTTCATATCCAACCCGTATCATTTTCGTTCCATTATCTTTTCTATTGGATATACCAACATCTAATCGAGCTGTTTTATCATCAATAGGATACGTACCTCCAGTATGGAAAGGAACTAGGTTACCAGTTATAAAAAGGTTTGTATCATAATTTTTTCTAAACCCGAGACCAAAAAAAGCTAAGCCTGCAGAAGATTTATCTATATCATCAGCTGGAATATAAGCATCTCTTACAGCACCGAATGCTCCAAAATCTAAAAGATAACTTTTTTCCATATCTCCTGAAACACTTCTCC
>CAZWGZ010000323.1:0-1449 GCA_964633395.1 uncultured Rhodobacterales bacterium | reverse complement strand
GAGCATTAAGATCTATTGTTTCAAATGGCCCCATAAAAGCCCATCTCAAGCCTAATCCGTCTCTAATTGTTGCATCAATTTCATCTGAGTTAGCGTATCCTTCTGAATACAATCTAAGCGCTTCATTTAATAAAGCACCTTGAAGTCTATTTAAAATAAATCCATCAATTTCCTTTTTAACATTTACAGTGGATGCCCCAGATTTATTAAAAACATCCTTTGCTTTTTCGATAGTTAATGATGAGGTGTTTGGGCCTGGACAAATCTCAACGCATGGAATTAAATGCGGTGGATTTGCAGGATGCGCGATCAGACATCTATGCTGACCTTTTAAATTTTGAGTAATAGTTGATATTGGCATTGCCGAAGAAGAAGAACCTATTACAACATGATTAGGAGCAAGCATATCTAATTTTGCAAATAACTCTTGTTTAACAGATAAAATTTCAGGAGCACTCTCTTGAATATAATCAACACTTTTACATAAATCTTCGATAGAAACATTAATAGAAATTCTACTTAAACTTTCTTCTATATTTATCTCAGGATCAATACTTTTAAGCTCTTCTAAAAAAAGTTTTACTCTTTCATTAAAAGTATCGAATACAGCTGGAAAAGAATCATAAACAAATACATTAAAACCACTTTTAGAAAAGATAGCTGCCCAACTAGCGCCTATTAAACCACCACCTATCACGCCAATATTCTTCATATTTTTTTCCTTTATTTTAAATAAGCATACTATTGTTACTTGTTTATAGTTTATATGGATCTGTAATTTAAATTATTTTTTAAATATTTTTTAAAAATATGATGTTAAGATTTCAAGATGAAACATTGAAGGTGTTATTATGGGTCAATTAGTTGATGGTTTGTGGGTAAAAGGGTCTGTTTCTAATAATGATAAAAGTGGATCCTTTAAAAGAGTGGACAGTGTTTTTAGAAATAATATTGGCAAAGACGAAAAAATATATATTCCAGAAACAAATAGATATCATTTATATGTCAGCTATGCATGCCCATGGGCACATCGTGCTCTGATATTTAGAAAGCTGAAACATTTAGAAGATCATATTACAGTCGACTTCGTTCATCCAGACATGTTAGATATGGGCTGGTCATTTAAAAAAGAATTCCCCGGTGTAACTGGAGACAGCTTACATAAAAAGAATTATATTCATGAGATTTATCAATTATCTGATAAAACAGTCTCAACCAAAGCGACAGTTCCTATTTTATGGGATAAAAACACTAATACAATTGTAAATAATGAATCATCTGAAATAATAAGAATTCTGAATAAATCTTTTAATGATCTAACTAACAATCATATTGATTATTATCCAACTAGTCTTAAAAGTGAAATTGATAATATTAATGATATTATCTATAAAAATATAAATAATGGAGTTTATAAAACAGGTTTTTCTAAAACACAGTCATCATATG
>CAZWGZ010000322.1:0-1451 GCA_964633395.1 uncultured Rhodobacterales bacterium | reverse complement strand
AAAATTGTTTTGAAGAATATAAAGTAGTTACAGATCCTTCTGGTAAATATATGTCGTTATACAAAAGATGGCATCTGATTGGATTAGAGCTGGCAATTTCAATTGCTTCAATTGGGATAAGAAAAGAAGCTACTGGAGCATCAACCTATTTTAATGCAGATTGCGTTGCTATAGCTAAACGTAATTTAAAGATTGGAGAGATTTTAGATGGGGAGGGTGGCTATACCGTGTCTGGTGGAATTAGACCAGCATCAAAATCTATTAAAAATAATTATTTACCTCTTGGCCTTGCTCACAACGTTTCTTTACTAAAGCCAATTGATGATGGACAGGTCATTACTTGGAACGATGTAAAGATTGATCCTAATCTTATCGCGTATAAACTTCGAAAAGAAATGGAAGTTAATTTTAATCGGTAATTTTTAATGGTTTGTATATGAGTGATAATAACAATACATTTGATTATATCGTTATTGGAGGAGGAACCTCTGGTTCTATTTTGACTAATAGATTGAGTGCTAATGGTTCAACTGTATGTCTTTTAGAAGCTGGTCCCAATGATACTAATCCATATATTCACATTCCTGCTGGTTATATAAAAAATATTTTTTCAAAAAAATTAACATGGAACTTCTTTTCTGAACCTTCTTCTCACACAAATTTTCGTTCTTTTTCTTTACCTCAAGGTCGTGTTCTTGGTGGATCAAGCTCAATCAACGGTCTTAATTATGTAAGAGGACAACAATATGATTACGATAATTGGGCTAAACTCGGGAATATTGGTTGGGGTTATAAAGATATTATTTCTTATTTTATGAAATCTGAAAATAGAATATCAAATAAAATTTTTGATAATAGGGGAACTAAAGGTGAATTACCCATAACTGATTTAAATCTTATTCACCCTCTTTGTGAAGCATTTTTAAAAGGTGCAGACACTTTGGGTATACCTCGCAATGAGGATTATAATAGTGGCAATCAATATGGCTCTGGATATTTCCAAAGAGCAATCTTTAATGGTCTACGATACAGTTCTGCAAAAGCTTTTTTAAAACCTATTAAAAATAAAAAAAACGTTGAGATCAAAGTAAACGCACAAGTTACCTCAATTATTCTTAAAAACAACAAAGCTATTGGGGTTAATTATGTTTATAAAAATTCGGATACCTTACAGGTCTTAAAAGCAAATAAAGAAATAATACTTTGTGCAGGTGCAATTAATACCCCAAAAATACTTCAACTTTCAGGAATTGGTCCAGCTTCTTTATTATCTGAAAACGGTATTGAAGTAATTAATGACTTAAAAGGTGTTGGTAATAATTTGAGGGATCATTATGGGGTTAGAATGGTCTCTTATCTCCAAAATATTGAAACCTTTAATTCTATTGTACGTGGCCCACCACTTTTGTACGAAATATTTAAATGGATTATTAAGAGACCAAGTGTTTTGT
>CAZWGZ010000321.1:0-1451 GCA_964633395.1 uncultured Rhodobacterales bacterium | reverse complement strand
GCTCCTGTAGCACCTTTTAAAATTCCACCTAATGCAAAAGCAATAAATATTGCAATTATAATAACAGGATCAGAAACCAAAATAATAAAACCTTTACAATTTTAAAATCAATTTTCCAAAATGTTTATTTTCTCTCATGTAAGATAATGCTAAATGAACTTCTTCAAAATTAAACTTTTTTTCAATTGGTAAAGAAAATGTTCCATCTATAATTAAATTTTTAAAATCATTCCACATATCTGAATATACTTTTCTTACCTCATCTAAAGATCGTGTCCTAAAAGTTACACCTTTATAATTTATTCGTCTTAGTGCATGGAGATCACAGTTAAAATTTATATCTCCACCTGCTAATCGACCAACGTTTACAATATTACCTTTAATTTTTGTTGCAGACATACTTTGATTAACGGTATGACCAGATAACTGATCAATAATTAAATCAACACCTTCACCATTAGTAAGATCTAAGACTTGTTCAACCCAATTTAAGTCTTGTGAATTAACAACAAAATCTGCTCCTATTTCTTGAAGTTTGGAGTATTTCTCTGATTTAGTAGAAGTTCCAATAACAATTTTTGCTTCCATATGTTTAGCAATTTGCAAGCCCATCAATCCAACCCCAGAGCTTGCTCCTTGTATTAAGATTGATTGTCCTTTTTGAAATTGACCTGTTGTTACAATTGCATTATGCATCGTACCTAAAGCAATTGGAAGTGTACAAGCCGTATCAAAGTCCATATTATTATCAGGAATTTTGATAACTCTACCCCAATCAGTAATTGCATATTCTGCCCAAGCGGAAGACCCTGAGCACATAACTCTATCACCAATTTTAAGTCCGTTTACTTCACTTCCAAATTCAACAACTTCTCCTGAAAACTCCATGCCAACTATAGTACCTGAACCTCCTGAAGATCCATGAGCACCTCCATCTGCAACCATCAAGTCAGCTCTATTAAGACCACAAGAAAATACCTTTACAAGAACTTCATTTTTCTTAGGCGATGGTGTCTCTACATCTAAGATTTCAACACCATTTTTTACTACCAATACTGCTCTCATAAATTAATCCTTAAAATTAGATGAAGACTTTTTAAATTAAGATCTTGCTTCTTTTAACTTATTGGCAATACCTTCAGCATATATTCTTACATCACTAGCTAAGGTTGCTAAGTGATATCCATTAGACAACTTATTTTTTAAATATGAAGCTGAAAGACAATGAATACCTACTTTTATATTATTATTAATACAAGCATTTTCAATTTTTTTGATTGCATCTATCATCTCAGGCTCTACTCTATCCAATCCAGGCTTAAATCCCATAGAAATACTTAAATCTGATGGACCGATATATATTCCTGTTAAACCTTCAGTTGCAGCAATTTTTTCTACATTTTCTAATGCTTCTACTGTTTCTATCATTGCAAATGAAATAATATTATCAT
>CAZWGZ010000320.1:0-1453 GCA_964633395.1 uncultured Rhodobacterales bacterium | reverse complement strand
GCCTGAGAAACTTCACCTACAAAATCAGGTCTAGACGATAACCAAAAAAAACCTATTGCACGAATAACTCCTGGCCATTCTTGATTGAAAAATGAGTGTATTTTTTTTGGATTAAATGGTGCTCTTGCTCGATAAACAAAACTTGTTATTCCGTATTCTTCTGTTTCTGGCAAATGTTCATTTGGATTATAAAGCTCTTGTGCCCACAAAGGATGTTGCTGTGCTTCTTCTAAGTTGAAAAGACCTGTATCCATAACCTCTTTCATATCAACATGTGAGAGGGTTGTTTCAATAATTTTTGCTTTGGCGTTCAAGCCATTTATAATCGCTTTAACAGTTTTTAATTCATCTTTTGATATTAAATCAATTTTATTTAATAAAATCACATTTGCAAACTCAATCTGTTCTACTAATAAATCAACCAGAGTTCTTTCATCTTCTTCACCGAGGTTTTCGTCTTGATCTTTAAGAAAATCTGTCGAACTATAATTTTTAATAAGGTTTGCTACATCTACAACAGTTACCATCGTATCTAAGCGTGAAACATCAGCTAAACTTTGTCCTTCTTCATCACGAAAATCAAAAGTTGTTGCAACTGGCAATGGTTCTGAAATACCTGTACTTTCAATTAATAAATAATCAAATTTTTTCTCATTAGCTAATTCATGAACTTGTTTCAATAAATCTTCACGCAGTGTACAACAAATACATCCATTACTCATTTCAACTAATTTTTCTTCTGTTCGAGAAAGATCAGCACCACTCTTCTCCACTAAGGCCGCGTCAATATTCACTTCACTCATATCATTAACAATAACAGCAACTTTTTTTCCTTCTCTATTACTTAAAATATGATTTAGTAATGTTGTTTTTCCTGACCCAAGAAATCCAGATAGAACAGTTACGGGAAGTTTTTTTTCTAATGTTTCAAACATTTAAATATCCTTATTTATATAATCTATGAAAGTAATATTAACTAAAGAGTTATAACTTGATCTGGTGGATTGTTTCCAAGAGCATCATATAATTGAGGAAAACATCCAGCTACTACTCCTTCTACAAATCCTGAAGCCTTTACTTCACCTGTTCCACATTGTTCAAATGTTCCCTCAGCAAGGTTTCTTCTTACTGCACATTGATCACATACCATAAGAAGCATATTTTGATCTTTTGCTAACTTTGATAACCTTTCACCTATTGGATCACCCTTACGCAACACAAATATATTATCGTCAAAGAACATCATTCCAATAACATGTGGTCCATGATTTTTTTTCTCTAATTGTGGTAATATCATTGTCGATAATTTAAACGTGCTGGCCATATCTGTTGCAAATACATACGCTACTTTCATTTATATATCCTTTTCTTAAAAATTAAAATGCAATGTTATAACATTGCATTTAGTTAAACAGATGATATGTTATAACATTGCATTTGCTATAACAAGTGA
>CAZWGZ010000319.1:0-1456 GCA_964633395.1 uncultured Rhodobacterales bacterium | reverse complement strand
TTACTGCTAATAAAAACATAGACGACATTAAAACAGGAGAGTATTCTGTAATTTTATTATGTTGATTAATTTCACCTTTAAATTCTCCATGAAAGGTTAAAAAAATAAGTCTCCAAAAAATAAAAGAAGTTAATAATGAACTAAAGAAAATTAAAATAAGAGCAAATGAACTAATAAAATTTTTTGAAAGAAAAAGTATGGAAATAATTACTTCTTTAGAATAGAAACCAGAAAAAAATGGAATTCCTACAATGGAAAAACAACCAATATAAGTTAAAATAAATGTAACTGGGAATTTAGAATATAAGCCACCCATTTTTCTAATATCACTTTTATAATCTAAAGAGCGAATAAGTGAACCTAATGATAAAAATAATAAAGCATTAAAAAAGGCAAAATTAAAAAAATGAAAAATGGCTGCATTATATGCTGAAATTCCAACTGCAAAAATTACAAGGCTAATCTGAGAGCAAGCAGCATAAATTAAAATGCGTTTCATATTGAATTCTGTTAATGCCATGACTGATAAAAAAATAAGTGTGATCAATCCTGTTATAGATAGTAAATTTAAAGCAAAAGGAGCATATTCTAAAAATGGTGAGAAACGAAATAAAACAAATATCCCAGCAGGAATTAATGTTGAAGAATATAGTAAAGTTAAGACTGGAATGGGAATGTCAAATGAATCTGAAGACCATATATAAAAAAATAATTGTGCTGATCTAACGATTGCTGAAAATAACAACATTGAAGCTGCTAATTCAACACCATTTATATAAAAACTTAATATATAAAAATTGTAATTTCGAAGGACTGGAACAGTTTCAAAAATTGTTTCAAAAGAAACCGTTTCAAATATAGAGTATAACATTACGATGCTTAAAATAAAGCTTATGTCTGATAATCTATTAATGATGAAAAGTTTTAATGCAGCTTTATTAATAACAATTTTATTATCCAAGTTTCCTATTAATAAAAAACTAGAAAAACCTATTAATTGCCATCCTAAAAATAATTGAAGTAAATTATTAGACGAAATAAATAATAACATTGAAAATGTAGAAAATGATATATAACCAATAAATTTTAACTTTAATTTATGGTTTTTTATATCCTTAATAGAATAAATATGAACAATTAATGAAATAGTAGTCACAACAATCATCATAACAGATGTTAAAATATCAAAGCTAAAAGACCATTTAGCATCAAAATTACCAGAAGAAATCCAAGATGAAATGTAAAAATTTAGCACTTCATTTAAATAAAATATTTTATAAAATAGATAAAAACTATAGAAACAGCAAACCGCCATAATAGAAGTTGGAATATAGTTAACTACCTTCATATTCAAATTATTGTTAAAAATTGAAGTGAATAAAAAACTCAATAATGGAAGGAAAATAATTAAAATTTCCATAATTAACCTATTAGTAAATTAGCAACATTGGCTTAA
>CAZWGZ010000318.1:0-1466 GCA_964633395.1 uncultured Rhodobacterales bacterium | reverse complement strand
GAATATTTACTGGAATTCTTCCTGCAGCAGGTGGATCAATTTCAAATATTTTGGCCTACGATCAAGCCAAGAAAGCAGCAAAAAATAGAGATGAATTTGGTAAAGGAGCTGTAGATGGTATTATAGCGCCTGAATCTGCTAACAATGCAACTGCTGGTGGAGCTCTTATTATGATGATGGCTCTTGGTATTCCTGGTGATATTGTAACAGCTGTCATGCTTGGAGCATTGATGATTCATAATGTCATACCCGGCCCTTCATTCATTCAAGATGAGCCTTTGTTAGCTTATGGTATATTTATTGCTTTTTTTGCGGCTCATTTTTTTATGCTTGGATTACAAGCATTTTCATTAAGGTTATTTCTGCTTGTCACAAGAGTTCCTATGTATGTACTAGCGTCAATAATATTAGCCTATTGTGCAATCGGGGTATTCTCACTTCATAATATAACATTTGATATTTGGGTTATGTTTGGCTTTGGGGTAATTGGATACTTTATGAGAAAATTAGGGTTCCCACTTGCACCTATGATATTAGGTGTTGTTTTAGGAAAATTAGCTGAACTAAATATAGCTAGAGCTATTGGAACTAGTGATGACTACTTTTTATTTTTAACAAGACCTTGGTCTTTATTTTTTATTCTTATGGCAGTTGTCTCTGTTTTGTTTCCATTTTATCAGAACGCAAATAAAGATACTTTCTTTTCTAAATTTTACGTTCCTGTTTGTACTGTTATTTTATCATTCCCATTATTTATGATGGGAAGCCCAGTCAGAATGATTATAGCTGCTATTTTATTCTTAGTTGGAGGATATTTAATTTATAAGAGATCAAAAGTTCTTTCTGTCACCTGATAAATTGATTTACAAAATCTTCACTTAACCAAATGTTTTCTAGTAGCTTCTACTCTGTCAAAAACATCAATTGATCCTATATTTTTCCGTTTTCATCGCAATACAATAGAGCTCCAGAGTTATGAAAAAGAGTGACCATTTCTTAACAGTCTTCATCTACAACTAAAGTGTTGATTTCACCAGGAGGTTCAAATAAATATGATCTTTCTTTTGCAATCCAGTCATGCTCTAAATATATCCAAGAACCTTAAATAACAAAACCATGGACTGGAGCAGGATGCTTATGACGGAAAGAAATCTTCTTCCCACAACTTTAGTAAGATGAACCCAATAACCTTGACTTATATTAAGTCATAAAGTTCTAGACCAACGACCTGGCGATAATGGTAGCCAAAGTCTTTCATCGTCTTTTGAAAAGCTATCTTGAATAAAAATATCTGGAATAAATCCTTGGGTTTTAGTTCCAATATAAGGTGAAGGTATTTTAGTCTTGTTTAAATAATTCATTTTAAATTCCATAATTAATATGATTATTGTAATTATTTATTTAATTTTAGCAAAAAAAAGGACGAAGGATGGGGGTCCTTCGTCCTGTATTATAGATGACATAAT
>CAZWGZ010000317.1:0-1479 GCA_964633395.1 uncultured Rhodobacterales bacterium | reverse complement strand
ATTTTTTAATAGAAATTTACGGACCTGTTCCTTATTGGAGCGAGGAGGGTGATCACAACTCTGATGCAGCGAAAAGAACAATAATTTAAATTAAACGTTTTGACCCGCTAAAAATCCCGAAGACCAGGCCCATTGAAAATTATGTCCACCTAAATGTCCTGTCACATCTAAAACTTCTCCAATAAAAAACAATCCAGGATAATTTATACATTCCATTGTTGATGATGATATTTCTTTTGTATCTACTCCACCAAGTGTCACTTCGGCTGTTTTGTAGCCTTCCGTACCTATTGGAATAACTATCCAATCATTAACAAAATTAGATATATTTTTTAAATCTTGATTAGAAGAGTCGCCAATTTTTTTACTAATTGATAATTTATTACATATAGCTAATGCTAGTCTATTTGGAAGGTAGTCAGACAAAATATTAGATAAATTTTGTTTAGGATTTGCATTACGTCTTTCTTTTAATATTAAACCCATATTTAGTTCTGGTAAGAGATTAATGCTAATTGGTTGTTTTATTTCCCAGTAAGATGAAATTTGTAAAATAGATGGGCCACTTATTCCTCGATGTGTAAAAATTAAACCTTCGTTAAAAACTGTTTTATTAATTTTAACAGAAGCATTTAAAGATAATCCTGCTAAAGATTTGCAAAATTCTAATTCTTTTTCCTCAAACGTTAATGGGACTAAAGCAGGCAATAAATTAGTAACTTTTAAATTAAATTGTTTTGCTATTCTATATCCAAAGTCAGTAGCTCCAATTTTAGGAATAGATAACCCACCGGTAGCAATAACTAAGGACGAGCATGAGTAAACACCCTTATTAGTTTTTATACTATAAGTATTTTGATTTTTAGTTAAACTAGATATTTTAGTTTCTTTATTGATTTCAACGTTTTGAGCCATACATTCTGCAATCAGCATATCTATAATTTCTTTAGCTGATGTAATACAAAAAAGTTGTCCTAATTTTTTTTCATAAAAATCAATATTATGTTTTTTTATTAAATTAATAAAATCATTCTGGGTATATTTTGCAAAAGCAGATTTGCAGAAATGTTTGTTCTTAGAAAGAAAGTTGGATGGATTACTATATAAATTAGTAAAGTTGCATCTTCCTCCACCTGAAATTCTTATTTTTTCAGCTATTTTTGAAGAATGATCAACTAGACAAACACTTTTACCTCTTTTACCAGCTTCAATAGAGCACATCAATCCAGCTGCGCCTGCTCCAATAACTATTACGTCGTATGTATTATTCATGGTAAAGTACCAAATTTATAATAAGAAATAAATTGTATTAAAATTTTATTGTATAACTTCAAAAGGTTTGCTTTACATTATTGATATTGAAGACTAAAAGGACAGTCTAGTAATTAATTACATTAAAAAATGAAATATAACTAAAATATTTCTTGATATTACTTTTTTTTAAAAACTCTGAAAGCTAATCATGTTAGAAACATCTGG
>CAZWGZ010000316.1:0-1483 GCA_964633395.1 uncultured Rhodobacterales bacterium | reverse complement strand
CCAGGCGCCACCAAATCTTTAGCAGCGAACAAGGCGATTGTAATCGACGGTGTCCTGCCAACGATCAGTTCTGCGGCGGCGGATGGTGGTTCAGCTAATGTTGTTTTAACCATGAGTGAAGTTGTAACAGGGGCTCCAGATACTTCTGATTTTACTGTCCTCGTTGGTGGGTCTGCAAAGACTGTGTCGGGCATAAGTGACGTGTCTTCTGCGACTAATTCAATAACGTTGACCCTGGCAAGTGTCGTGCCAAATGACTCGATTGTCACTGTGGACTATGACCAGAATTCGTCTGCAGCAAAAAAACTATCTGACGGTGCGGGAAATAATGTGGCAACTGTGGGGACACCTGAAACAGTCACTGTGACGGATGATAATATCAGCCCAACTGTGGCTTCCGTAACGGGTACGAATGGTACATATAATCTTGCGAGCCCAACAGTTGACTTAACTGTTAAGTTTAGCGAGTCCGTAAACGTCCAGGGGACGCCGACTTTGCAGTTGGAGACTGGTACAACGGACCAAAAAGCGTTGTATGTTTCTGGTACTGGGTCTACTGATCTGTTGTTTAGATATACCGTGCAATCTGGTGATAGCAGTGGAGATTTAAATTATCTTTCAAACACTTCTCTTACTTTTGGGACGGATGGTATGATAAAAGATGATGCCCTGAATACTGCAGACTTAAGTTTGGCATCAATAGCAAGTTTGGCATCTGCCAATGATATAATTATAATGTAACGAAATGAATAGATTTCATTTGGGAGTATAGAGATGGCTTGGAGTGCAGACGGTTTAACGTTCACTTATACAGAAACTACTGAGGCTGGCGATACAATCACGCGCGTTGATACGTTTGACACAGCTTACGCTGCCCCTGGGAGCACGGTAATAGCCAACTCCTGGTCTGACACTTTAGGAAATAGTTCAAGTATATCTTGGTCCACGGCGTCAAAGGAATTTGATTTTGATGGCGACAAGAGCACTGCAGCTACAACTCAATCAGTACTGATTGAAAGTGGAACATCCTCGTATACTTTCCTCGATGATAACAATCAAACACAGACAAAAACTCTAGCGTTTGAGCATTATTTCGATAATGATACGGATTGGAACCACATTGGTGGCTTTGAAACGGACGAAGATGATATAACAGTCAATTTTAAGGCAGATTTCGTCGAGGCATATCAAGTGCGGGACCCTGCTTCGATCAGTACGGCCTTAGATGCGAGTTCCGGAATTGCTTATGATCTCTATGGCGCAGCTAAGTTTGCTTCAGAGACCAGTGAGGGATGGAACGGTCAGGATGTTGTTGAGACAACATACTATGATGCCAGCTCAGGAGATGATTTAGGAAAATCTTTTACAAATATTGATACGTGGACAGCGCCAGATAACAGTACAATCACATCCACAAATACGAGTTACGAGGATGCGAGTGGGAACTGGCTTGGTAACAAGTGGAGTGAGAGTAACGGGAACC
>CAZWGZ010000315.1:0-1485 GCA_964633395.1 uncultured Rhodobacterales bacterium | reverse complement strand
GCCCATCTTTATAAACAAACCACCATGAGGAAATTGTTTAATGTTTTTTATTAAACTAAAGTCATAAATACCGTCTTTAGAGAACAAATATGCTGCTAACATTGATCTTAATAATGTATTTCCACTTTTAGGATAAGATGCAAGCCATACAAACATATTGTCTTATGATATAGTTATAAAAAAAAAACAATTAAAAATTTAAGTTTATTAGTTTTTTTAAAAATTACAAATAACCAAGCTCTTCCATTTCTTTTTTAAAGGCTTTTTCTATTTTTTTTATTATTTCTAAATTTAATAATATTTTCCAATCATTTTTTGGTCCTAAATTGAAAAAAGGTATTTTTGCACTTGTTTTTTTATTAATTTTTCCTTCAATGAACCCTTTTTTATTTTCTAAATTTTTCATGTATTCAAAATCAGTAGTTTCAATAACATTTTTTAATTTAATATTATTAATCTCAAAGTTAATATTCTTAAGTTTATAAATAAATTTTAAGACTTTTTTTAGGGTTGCCTCTCTATCGGTAATCAAGTCTTCATATTTAATTAATAAATATTTTTCATTAGATTTAAATGATTTCCAACTATTGAAGTTACCACTCCATGAACTGGTATAAACTTTAATTCTTTCTGACAAAACGTCACTATTTAAATCTCCACCAATTTCTGTCGTATGAATTAAATGGTCAGCAGCTTTCATTGGTGAGGTGCTTATAAAATTTGCTAATGAGGTCACAACATTTCTTGGATCTCTAACAATGTAGATTACACCTAGGGAATTGTTTAAATCAGTAAAAACATCATTGTTGATATTAAAAAGATAACTATGAGTTTTTAAAAATTGTACTGCATCTTTTTTATTAAAGCTTTCTTGAGCTTTAATATAATTTTTAACCACTTCTTTTTCTTTTTTTATATCTACACCAAGAGATTCGAAAAGAGCCGCACTGGGAAACTGTCTTA
The DNA here is from genome assembly GCA_964633395.1 of uncultured Rhodobacterales bacterium. Lineage (GTDB taxonomy): Bacteria > Pseudomonadota > Alphaproteobacteria > Puniceispirillales > Marisalimonadaceae > CAJJBL01. Next base: position 522 of record CAZWGZ010000315.1, on the reverse strand, counting down.
TATTTTTTAATAAATCAAAATTATAAATGCCATCACTAGAAAAGAAATATGAAGCCAGCATTGATCTAACTAAAGTGTTTCCATTTTTGGGGTATGATGCCAACCAAATAATCATAAAAAGTGTTTAAATAAATATATAATTTATTTTTTTTAAATCATTTAATTTTAAATTTATTTTTAAGATAGATATAAAAAGCACCACTTCCTCCATCTTCAATCTTAGCATCAGTGCATTCAATAATCATTTTCATTAAGTTTTTATTAGAGTCTATAAATTCGGGTACTGAAAACTTTAATGTGCTTAAATCTTTAGAAAGATATGGGTTTTTAATATTTTTAGATCTTAAACCTTTGCCTGTAATAACTATAATTTTAGTAACACTCTCTTCAAAGCATTTTCCAATAAAAGATTCTATGTATTTATTTGCCTGATCAAGAGTAAAGCCATGAAGGTCTACTTTTTTTATTTTCTCGTATCTTATTTTTTTATTAATAATAAAATCTTTATTAGAAATCTTTTCT
>CAZWGZ010000314.1:0-1490 GCA_964633395.1 uncultured Rhodobacterales bacterium | reverse complement strand
AATCCTGCAGTAACAAAAATCAGTAAATCTCTTGTTGGAAAGGTTTTAAGAGAGCTTAAAAAAGTTAGTGAAAAAAATATTGATGGATATAAAGAGTTTTGGAAAGAGTACGGAGCTGTTCTAAAAGAAGGCTTATACGAAGATATAGAAAGAAAAGAAACATTGTTAGATTTATGTAGATTTTCTTCAAATGAAAGTGAAGACGTAGTTTCATTAACAGAGTATTTAGAAAAAATGCCTGAATCTCAAAAAGATATTTATTATATTTCATCAGAAACAAGAGCTCAAGCTTTAGCAAGTCCGCATTTAGAAGGGTTTAAATCTAAAAACATTCCTGTTTTAATAATGACAGATGCTATAGATCAATTTTGGTTGCCAATGATAGGTTCATTCAAGGATAAAAAGTTTATATCTATCACACAAGGTCAGATAAATTTAGATGATTTAGATGAAAAGAACAAAGATAAAGATATTGAAAATAAAGAACAAAAAGAAAAACAAGATAAAGAATTTGTAGACTTAATTGCTCAAATGAAAGTTGTTTTAGGAGAACAAGTTAAAGATATAAGATTATCTTCAAAATTAACTGACAGTCCTGTGTGCTTAGTAGCAGATGACGGAGATATGGATATTGCAATGGAACAACTTATGGCGCAAAGAGATACTAATTATAAAGGTGCTCCAAGGATTTTAGAAATAAATGGTGATCATTCTTTAATAAAAAATATGAAGTCTTTACTAAGTAAAAAAGAAAATAATGACTTGGTCAGTGATGCTGGAACACTTCTGTTTGAACAAGCAAGATTAATGGAAGGAAAAATGCCATCTGATCCTGCTCAATTCAGTAAGATTATGAATCAGTTCTTATTAAAAGTGATCCCAGAATAAAGATTTTTATAAAGTTATCTTCTTTTAAGAAAAAAGTATAAACCTGTTAAAAGTAGAAAAAACAAACCTAAAAAAACATTCATTTGGATTGTTTTATCTACTGGTAGGATTGTCATTATCCAAGATAAATTCAATAATCCTAAAGGTGCTGTTCCTATACAAGTAGCTAATATTCCAAAATTACTTCCTTTTGACGTACCTGACGCTTGATAAACTAAAGCTCCTTGCATAGTACTAAAACCTGATAAGAAAATTCCACCAAACGTTAGGCTTATAAAAGCTAAAAATAAACTTGGTGAAAATGAAAACAATATCATGCCAATAAAAAAACCAGTAATGCCAGAAATAAATATAGGAACCAAGTGTTTTTGAGGAGATAGATTTCCAATAATTAAAGCTCCTATTAGAGCTCCAAAACCTTCAGCAGAAGCTAGAATTCCAATATTAATTTCAGATAAAATTAACTTTTCTCTGCCTAATACGGGTATTAATGAGACTAAGGGGAAACCAAAGATATTAAAAATTAAAGTTATTAATAAAACTAACCTTAAGCTTAATAAATGATAAGCATTTTTACCTGTTTTTAATATTTCTTTTAAAAG
>CAZWGZ010000313.1:0-1493 GCA_964633395.1 uncultured Rhodobacterales bacterium | reverse complement strand
CCTATTTTTGGGCTGAATTTTCCATTAATTATATTTCCAAAAATATAACCAATTGATGTTAAAGAAAACCAAAAACCAAACTCAGATATGCTTACACCTTGTCTTGAGAATTCGTATGGCATAAAACCATTCATTGCAAAAAACATAGATGTCTGCATGGCTGTTGTTATAGTAAAGCACCTAAATAAAGAATTTTTTATAAGATTTTTATAAACAACAAACACATTTAGAAAAGTTATATTTTCAGATTTTATTATTAATGTTTCTTCAAGAATTAAAAACATAAATACAATTAAAATTAGGCTAATGAAGCCTAGAGTAACTAGGTTAGAACGCCAACCTAAAAACTCAGCTAAAATACCTCCAAATATAAAACATAAAATTGGTATAATTGCCATTATAGCTGTCATTTTTGACATTTGTTTAGCCGCTTCTGCCCTTTCAAAACAATCACTAAGTATTGTTCTTCCAACAGACAAACAAGCAGCAGCACCAAATCCTTGTATACACCTAGATAATAACAAAAACTCAATATCTGCTGAAAAAGAGGCAATAAAAGCAGATATACTATAAATAGCAGCACCTAATAATAAAATTGGTTTTCTTCCATATTTATCTGAAAAAGGCCCAGCAATAATTTGGCCTGCTGCTAAAAATAAAAAGTAAAGTGTGAGAATTAATTGAGTATCTGAAAAAGAAATATTTAAATCATCTTTTATAAGAGTTAAAGCTGGAGAAATTATAGTCATTCCTATGACAGGAACAGCTACGATTACAGCCAATAAATTAATATTTGGCTTTGCCAATTATTACCACCAATCTGAAGAGTGAATTTATAAAAGATTAATTTTTATTGATTTTCAACTTCGTGAACTTCAATGACGTTTCCATCAGGATCATAAAAGAATATTTGCTTCCATCCAGCTACAGCAGTCTCACCCCAATCAGAATAATTGACTGCTAATTTATCAAGATGCTTTTTAAAAGCATCTAAATCATCTGTCCTATAAGCTATATGACCTTTATCTAATGGATTTACAGTATGTCCAGTTTTAAAACATACATCTAAATCTTTTTCTGCAAGATGCGTTTGTATCTTCCCGTCAGTAACAAATGCAACTTCTCCTGAATAACCTTTTTTCTTTTCTAAAATAGGCAACCCTTGCGTCTCAGTTTTTAAATTCATAACTTTTAAATAGAAATCATTCATTTTATTAACCTTGTCTGTAGATAGATTAATATGATGCAATTCAAGTTTCATAGTTACTGGCTCCACTTTTAATCGCTTAAGAGTAATTTAATAATTATTATTTAAAAACATTATTTAATTATTAACAAGTTAAAAAAAAAATTAAAATTTTGATGTGTATTTTGATTTATAACGTAATGTTTAGTTTATTATGAATAGAGGTAAATGGCGAGAGTGACGAGACTCGAACTCGCGACCTTCGGCGTGACAGGCCGACGCTCTAACCAACTGAGCTACACCCCCT
>CAZWGZ010000312.1:0-1518 GCA_964633395.1 uncultured Rhodobacterales bacterium | reverse complement strand
CTATATAAATAAAAAAAATCTAATTAAATAGTTTTCAATCTTTATAATTAGAACTTTCTTCATCTAATATTAATTTAATTTCTCTTAAAAAAGCTGTGCCTGCTGGGTTGGGAAACTCTTCATTATCTAACTCTGTAGCTGTTTTTTCTGCTACCAAGTCATTTAAAATACTAATTTTTTTACCTGTTTGAAGTGCGTTAACATAACCTTCTGCAGCTCTTTCAAAGTGAAACAATCTATTAAATGTTTCTGCAACATTTTTCCCTAAAACTAAAACACCATGGTTACCCATTATCATTGTATGTATTCTAGGATTAGATAATAAGTTAGCACATCTTACACCTTCTTCTTCAAAAGCTAATCCACCGTAGTTTTTATCAATTACTTGTCTTCCAAAAAACATTGCAGCAACCTGATTTATAGGTGGCAATATACATTCATCTAAAGAAGCTAAAACCGTAGCATATACAGAATGGACATGCATAATACATCTTGCGTGAGGACATAATTTGTGGATTGCTCCATGGAGCCCCCATGCAGTAGCATCTGGTGCATTTTCTTTCTCAAGTACTGATGAATCATTTACATCAAGTAATAGTAAATCAGATGCTTTAATTCTTGAAAAATGCCACATATTAGGATTCATTAAGAATTCAGTTCCTTTTGGATTTACGGCTAAGCTAAAGTGATTAGCTACTGCTTCATGAAGATTTGTTTTTTCTGCCCATCTAAATGCCGCAGCAAGATCTTTTCTTTCTTCATAAAATTTATTATTGGAAATGTACCCAGTATCGCTTGATATTTCATTCATACCTTAACCTCTATTATTTAATTATTTAGATAATCTCATATTGTATTTGAAGGTGTCAAACATTATAAATGTAATATATCTTAATCAGAGGGAAATAATGGGTTATATTTATTTATTAATTGCTATTACGGGAGAAGTGATTGGAACAACTTATTTAAAAAGTAGTAATAATTTTTCAGCACTAATACCTAGTACTTGCGTGGTAATAGGTTATGGGGCAGCATTTTATTTTATGATGCTCGCAATGAAAACAATTCCCATTGCTATTACTTATTCAATTTGGGCAGGAGTTGGTATTGCAGCCATTACTCTTATAGGCGCTTTAAAATATAAAGAAGTGCCTGACTTAATGGCATTAATTGGTCTTTTCTTAATAATATTAGGCGTCATTATACTTGTTTTTTATAGCAAGATGGGAGTTAATTAAAAATGAATTGCTTTAGAATATGTCGCTAAAGCAGCTTCTTTAACGGCTTCATTAACAGTTGGATGTCCATGACATATTCTTGCTAAATCTTCAGACGAAGCTCCAAAGCCCATAGCTACTGATACTTCATGAATAACTGTACCTGCTTCATGACCAATCATATGAGCGCCTAGTATTTTATCTGTTGATTTGTCAGAAAGTATTTTTACCATTCCATCGGTATGACCTATAGCTTTTGCTCTACTATTGGCTGAAAGAGGAAATACACCTTTATTGTACT
>CAZWGZ010000311.1:0-1526 GCA_964633395.1 uncultured Rhodobacterales bacterium | reverse complement strand
TATATTCTATACAAGGAAGACCTTCAACAGATACTGATAATAATAGATATATAGAAAGAATTTCATCAGGACTTTCAATGTCTGTAAGTAAACAACATTATATAAATTATGATAGTTTTGGACTTCTTCTAGAACCAAAAATTCAATATAGTACTATAATTTCTCCTGATAGAACTGATGAAATTCCAAATAGAGACTCTGCTGAGTTTAGATTAGATCAAGCTAATCTATTTTTTAACAATCAATATCAAGGAAGAGATAATATACAAAAGAATGCTAGAATAAATACAGGTTTTACATCTTTAATTATGTCAGAAAAATTTGGAAACTTAGACTTTTTTATTGGACAAAGCCAAAAAATGAGCGGTACTGAAAAAAATATTACTACTAAGGATCAAGATAGACAATCACATATTATAAATTCTATTGATTGGAGTTTAAGTGAAGCAGCTAATTTTTCATGGTTTTCTCTTTATAATCATCATAATATAAAGTCTGATCTTTCTAGTTTCACTTTCAATGGTTCCAAAGATGATTGGAGTTATTCTGCCAACCACAATTCAATTCTAAATGAATTTATTTCAGATAGTAGCGATAGAGAAGAACTAAAATTAAGTCTCTCAAAAAACTTTGCTGAATGGAAAACTTCATATTCTACGACATATGACATGAATGATAATAAACAAAATCGTATATCAGAAAGTTTGGGTATCGAATATACAGGATCAGGATATATGTTTCAAAACTGTCTAACCATTTTACTTCAATATAAAAATAATGGTGGAGTTGTAGATAGAGATATTCTTCCTGAGAACTCAATTTATTTAACTTTTAATTTTAGGAATTTAGGGGATTATACTTATATGCCCAATTTACCTAAAATTTAATTTACTATTAATTTTGTTCAAAACGAAATGGGATGATTTAGTCTAAAAATAATTAAATTAGATAGTTTAATCTGCAAATAAATTCTTATTAAATAAAGCTATGTTTTTGCAAGGGATTGTTAAATTCCAATTTCTTTGTTTAGCTACTACTTCAAACGTTTGTTCTTTATAAAAAACCACATGTGTTGGATCTCTTCTATAATACCAATCTTTAAACAAATGATCTTCTATTATGAAAGATGTCATCACTCCAAACCATCCATTATTATCTAATATATTATCTATTTTATTAAATTCTTCGTATGGATTAAAAAAATGCTCTACAACCTCTGAACATGTAATATATTGATATTTTTTTAAAAAAATTTCTTTATTAGGGAAAAAAATTGGATCATAACACTCTATTTTATAACCTTCTTCTTTAAGCATCTCAACTAATGCTGGGCCATAACCACAACCATAATCTAAACCACTATCACTTTGAGAAATATATTTTTTTAATGGGATTGTGAGTTTAGATAGAAATTTTCTGTAACCTATATCTTTAATAAAATTATTATGTTTTAAGTAATGTTTTTTTTCTATCTCTAAATCCACATAATTTTTTTTATCTAAAAACTTGGCTGAGCAATAATTACA
>CAZWGZ010000310.1:0-1554 GCA_964633395.1 uncultured Rhodobacterales bacterium | reverse complement strand
TTTTAAAGTACCATAAAAGAAATTCACTTGGATTATTTATAAACATTGATCTAGTAGCCATTTCTTGAGGAGTATAATTTAAACTTCCAATAGTCCAAAAGCCGTCGCTGCCTCTAAAAGTTGGAATACCACTACTTGCACTTACGCCTGCGCCGGTGATAAACAATTCATCCATAATATTATTCCATAATTATTAAACATTTAATGACGAAAAAAACTTTTATATAAATTTAACATGTTTAGTTTTTATTGTAATAATTAGATATCATATATTAAAAAAATAATATAATTGATCAAATATAATTATTTTTTTAATAATAAAAATGAAGAAAAATGAAACTAATAGGTTTAACTTTAATTTTATCAATATTCTCTTTTCAATTAGTCGCAGCAAGTTGGAACTTTAAAAAGAATTTAGATGCTAATCCTCCTTATAATAAATGTATTGAAGCTATTTCTAATGGAAAAGATTTAGGTTCAAGCGCTTTAAAAGGAAAAAGTAAGTATGCAAACTACTTATATGAGGACTTTATTTACGAAATTATAATTAATAGCTCTTATATGACTTGTGTTAGGATAGATTTGAGTAAAGATCAAAAACCTTATCCTCTAAGTAAAAAAAAATAACATCACTCTTCTAGCAAAACTCCACTACCTCCGAAATCTTTTGGGAAATCTTTAAATTTAGGCAATCCGTCTTTTATTGGCAATATAGTACTTTCATAATTAAAATGAGCCGTTGGTTTAAATTCAAAATTATCTAAAATTGATCCATAAACGTCTATAACACCGTATGTATTAGTATGATCAGTTAATATATGTCCTCCACAGTTGTTACACCATTTGCGATCATGACCTTCACTTAAAGAAAATTTATCAAGAAATTGTTTGTTACCTAATATTTTAACTTGGTCAGGTTTAAATAATGTTGCACCATTTACAGGACATGCAGACCATGATCTGCAAACCTTACAGTGACATAATATCATCGCTATTGGATATCCATCAATTTCTACTTTGACAAGACCACACATACACTTACCTTTGATTGACATAAAAAACCTTGTTTTTAGTTAAAATAAATTAATAAGAGTATTTTTATATTAAAAAATATGTAAAACAATTAATTATAGTTAAATAATGTTTTAATCAATTTACATCTTAATTTTATATAATTAAATTAATTAGTCTAAAATTTAAAATAAGAATTAAACAAGGCATTCACATTGAAAAAAATAATATCAATACAAAATTTAAATAAAAAATATTCCAATGGTTTAGTTGCCATAAAAAATTTAAATCTAGATATTTTCGAAGGAGAAATCATTGCTCTTCTAGGCCCTAATGGAGCTGGAAAAACTACTCTTATTTCTACAATTTGTGGATTGTCATCAATTTCAAGTGGATCAATAAAAGTAAATGATTTTGACGTTGAAAAAGATTATAGGAAGACAAGAGAAATTATAGGGTTAGTTCCACAAGAATTATCTTTAGAGCCTTTTGAAAAAGTTGTAAACTCAGTTAAATTTTCAAGACGATTATTTGGAAAAAAAA
>CAZWGZ010000309.1:0-1560 GCA_964633395.1 uncultured Rhodobacterales bacterium | reverse complement strand
TTTGAAAAAGATAATAAATTATAAAATTGTTACATTTTGTATTCTGATCATTTCTTTTTTGACTTCAATAGCTTTTGCTAACGATTTGAGAATTAAAATTAACTCAGGACAAGTAGAGCCTTTACCAATAGCAATAGCTGATTTTACAGGTTTAGAAGGTCAATCTAGTGAGATAGGAAGGCAAATATCTGAAGTGATTTCAAATAATCTTATAGGTTCGGGGCAATTCAAAGCAGTAGAAAGTGCAGCATTTATTGCTCCACCTACTAGTCCTTCAGTAAGACCTAATTTTTCTGATTGGACACCCCTTGGAATTAAGGCCTTAATTACTGGATCTGTTAAAGAATTAAAAGAAAATCAAGTGGAAATTGAATTTAGACTATGGGATGTTATTTCAGAAACAGATTTGATTGGTTTAAGATTAAGTGTTGATTCTAAATCGTGGAGAAGAGTCGCTCACATTATTTCAGATGAAATTTTTGAGAGATTATCAGGCGATAGTGGTTATTTTGACACTAGAATAGTTTATATAGCAGAATCAGGTTTACAAAATAAGCGTATAAAAAAATTAGCTATCATGGATCAAGATGGAGAAAATCATCAATATTTAACTGATGGAAGCTTTTTAGTATTAACTCCAAGATTTTCACCGACAAGTCAAGAAATCACATATTTAGCTTACTATAAAAATGAACCTAGAGTTTATATTTTTAATTTGGAGACAGGCCAGCAAGAGCTTTTAGGTTCTTTTCCTGGGATGACTTTTGCACCAAGATTTTCACCTTCTGGTGACAAAATAATCATGAGTTTAGCGCAAAAAGGGGTCACTGATATTTATGTCATGAATTTAAATAGCCAAGAAGTGACAAGGCTAACTAATAGTTCATCAATTGACACTTCACCCAGCTTTTCACCAGATGGAAGAAAAATAATTTTTAATTCAGATAGAGGTGGATCTCAGCAATTATATATTATGGAATCAGATGGATCAAAAGTAAAAAGAATATCATTTGGAAAAGGGAGGTATGCTACTCCAGTTTGGGCACCAAAAGGAGAATTAATAGCATTTACAAAAATGTATAAAAATAAATTTTATATTGGGGTTATGAATTCTGATGGAACAGGAGAAAGACTGCTAGCAGATGGTTATCTTGTAGAAGGTCCAACATGGGCACCAAATGGAAGAGTTTTAATGTACTTTAAGCAAGATGCTCCAGTAGATAATGGAAAAAGTTCTAACGTGAATCTCTACAAGATTGATATTACAGGATTTAGGGAAATGAGGATATTGACACCAAGTGATGGTTCTGATCCAGCTTGGTCCCCTTTGTTGCCAAATTAAAATAGATACGAGTTTTTTTAAAAAAGTTGAATTTTGAAAATAATTAAGTTAATGTCAAAAAAAAATATTATAATATGATAATTTTGAAATCTATTGTTTAATTAAGTATTAGGAGTTAATAATGAAGAAAAATATAATCGCTTTAATAGGAGCTGTATCTCTATTATCAGCTTGTGAAACAGCATCTCAAAAAGTGGTTAGCGGCACAGCTGCAACTT
>CAZWGZ010000308.1:0-1562 GCA_964633395.1 uncultured Rhodobacterales bacterium | reverse complement strand
CCAATCAATGTCAAAGTATCTATTGATGGTATTGGTGAATGTAAAATCAAATTTGTTAAATAAATTAAATGAAAAGTATAATAATGAAAAAAATATTGGAATTTGATAAGTCTTGAACACGCTAAAAAAATAATTACTTTACAAAATGGTCTATTTAAGGGCCTTCAAATAAACAAAGATATTTCTTGGGGCAAAGGAGATATAGCTTCAAAAATTTATGGATTATATGAGAATAATGTTCAAAGTATTTTAAAAAAAATTAAAAAGCCTATATTAGTAGATATTGGCTCGGCTGATGGTTTTTTCGCAGTTGGATGTCTTTATTCAGGGTTATCAAAGTTTTGCTATGCATTTGAACAATCACAAAAAGGGCAAGAAGTTCTATTGAAAACAGCACAAACAAATAATGTTATTAAGAAGATATCAATAAAAGGAAAAGTGACTTCTAAAAACTTTATTTCATTATTACCTATTGATATAGATTTATCAAAAACTGTTATTATTTGCGATATAGAAGGTGAAGAGTATAACTTTTTAAATGACCATATTTTATCTAAATGTAAAAAAGCTAATTTTATTGTAGAGATGCATAAAACAAATAATATAAATGATAAAAATAAACTTTATAAAAAAATGTGTAAATTCTTTGATGTGTCCATTATAATAGATGGCAATAAGAATTATAATGAGATACCTCAATTACATAATTTAAATGATATTGATAGACTTTTGTTAACTTGTGAAGGAAGGAGTTATATTGGTGAATGGTGGCATTTACAACCTATTAAATAGTTAAACTACTATAAACTAGATAAAAAACATTATTACTAATGATAATAAGAAAGCTAACAATCGTAAAATAAAATTTGATTTAACTATTACACAAAACGATAATAAAAATAGAGATAAAGCAATTTTTATAAACGCCATTATGGCTATAAAAGGACTGTTACTTAAATTTAAAATTGTTTCATTGGCTATCATTGCAAGTGGAATAAAATATAAACCTATACCTAAACTCATAGAAGTTAATGATACCTTTAGCCAATTTTCAGAAACCATGCCTGAAGCAATAAAAACAGCTCCACAAACCGGTGGAGTAATAGTAGATAACAATGCGAACCAAAAAATAAAAAGATGGACTTGCAAAATTCCTAATCCCATATCTACTAAAGCAGGCCCAGCTACAGAAACACATATAACATAAGCAGCTGTGGTTGGCACTTCCATACCTAAAATCAAACAAGCTATTCCAGTTAGAATCAAAGCAACCCAAATATTATTATCTGAGAAAGATATAATAAGAGAAGTTAATTTAATACCAAGGCCAGTTATAGACAGAACGCCAATTATTATAGATGCACATATTATAATGGAACCTATAAGAGATATTTGCTTTCCAGCTAATATAAATGATTCATATAATCTACTTAATCCTAATTGAAAATTAAATTTAGTTTTAATATTAAAAAACAATAAACAAGCTGCTAACAAAATCGAAATAGCAGCCGAATATTGAGGTGTATAACCAATAAACATAAAAAATAATAAAGTTGAAAATG
>CAZWGZ010000307.1:0-1566 GCA_964633395.1 uncultured Rhodobacterales bacterium | reverse complement strand
CCACCTTCTGCAATTGTTAATGTTCCCAAAAAACTATTAATAGGAGTGCCAGGATGTCCAAATTCTCCAGGAATATGATTTCCAAACAAGCCATACATTAAAGCTAATAAACTAACTAAAGGTAATGGCCAACCAACAGACCTTCTTGCCATTTCTAAAACTATAAATAATAAAGTAATTGATATGAAAACTTGAAAATCACTTTCTAAAAACCCATATTGATCCATCAACATATCAGAGTTTATGGCTATCCAAAAACAGCTTAAACATCCAACTACAGTAAATAAAAAATCTAATGATAAAATTTTAATAGTTTTCTTATTATAAAGAAAAATCCATGGGATAATTAAAGCCATGTGCAAAGGTCTGGATATTAAGTTTGGAATTAAGCCTGAAAAAATTAAAAAAATGTGGAATAAAATTGATATAAAACCAAAGAAAATCCACATTTTATTATTATTTATTATTTTCATTTAAAGAAAATTACATATGTTTTTTATTTAGTTTAGCACCCATTTCTTTGTAAAATTTAATAGCGCCTGGGTGAATTTTTGAAGTAATGTTTGATAACATATCATAAGAAACACCATTCCACCATTTTGCAGTTTCTCCTAACTTACCTTTGTTCTCCCAGTAAGATTTAGTTAGATTATAAGCAACTTCCTCATCCATATCTGTTAAAGAATAAGCTACAACTGGAAGAGATGTAGTTGTAATATCATTTTTTTGACCTGAATATGTTCCTGCTGGAATTATCAACTTTGTTCTTTTAGAGATTTTAATTTGCTTATCACTTAATGAAATAACATTAATTCCCATTGAAGCTGATGCCTCAATAACATTTGGAGCAGGATAAGAACCAGCTGTAACAAAGCCATCTATTTGACCATTTTTAAGAGCTGGAACAGCATTAGAAAGCTCTACTTCTGCAAGTTTTACTTTACCTTCTAGACCAAATTTTTTAAGATATTTTGCACCTTCTTTTGCACCAAAAGATCCTTTTCCTAACAATATAGTTTTACCTGACATGTCTTCAAAAGTTTTAACACCAGATTTTTGAGACATTACAAAATGCATTGTTAGCGAAGGAATTGGAAATAAAGCTCTTATTTCTTTGTATCTTGGATTACCTTTGCCTTTAAACATAGCTTTCTCATTTATAGCTAAATTTATTAGAACAGGAGGAGTTGTAAATACATAATTACCTTTTCTTCCAATTACTTCCTTAACATTTTGAACAGATCCTTGACTTTCCTCAACTGTAACAATTATTTCACCATTAGAAGATTTTTTCATGCTTTGAGCTATTTGAACTGCCATCTGATAGTAAGATGAAGTAGTTTTTGCAGATTTATAAGTAATACGTGTTTCTGAATTTGCTGCATGTAGAGTGAATACACTACCTAAAATTCCGTATAAAAAATATTTGATATTCATTAATCTTTCCCCGTTCAATTTATTTATTTATTTAAATATATTAGAAATAATTATATATTATAAAATATAAAATATACAATTTTAAAAAAAGGGGATTATTATTTTATTATCAAAATTAACATCTGTTTT
>CAZWGZ010000306.1:0-1572 GCA_964633395.1 uncultured Rhodobacterales bacterium | reverse complement strand
TCAGATAATAATATTAGATATTCATTAATTAATTCTGATAACTCTCGTGTTTCTTTTTCTAATTTATTTCTTTCCATACCAGTCAATCTTTGAAGCCTTAGCTCTAAAATAGCCTTTGCTTGAATAGTAGATAAAGTATAATGGTCGTCAATAATGGGATGACTAGGGTCATCTATAAGTTTAATAAAACTCTCTACTTCTTTGGCGGGCCAAGATTTTGAACATAACAAATTACGCGCACTTTCAGGATCGGAAGAAGATTTAATTAATTCTATTATTTCATCAATACTAGTGATAGCAACCATTAATCCAGCTAAAATATGCGCTCTATTTCTAGCCTTATTAAGAAGAAATTTTGTCCTTCTTACTACAACTTCAAAACGAAAAACGATAAAAGCCTTAAGAATTTCGATTAAACCCATCTGCTTTGGCCTACCATTATCCAAAGCTAACATATTCACAGGAAAACTAGTTTGAAGTCTTGTGTGACGCCATAATTGATTTAAAACAACATCTCCTTGCACATCTCTTTTTATTTCTATTACCATCCTCATACCATTTCTGTCAGATTCATCTCTCAGATCCGATATGCCTTCAATAGTTTTATCTCTAACTAATTCACCTATTTTTTCTAGAACTAAAGCTTTATTAACTTGAAATGGAATCTCTGTGATTACTATCATTTCACGATCAGCATTTTTACCCATTTGAACAATTTCAGCTCTAGAACGCATAATAACACTTCCTCTGCCTGTTCTAAAAGCATCTTTAATACCTGATCTACCCATAATTAACGCTGAAGTAGGAAAGTCTGGACCTGGAATTATTTCCATTATCTCTTCTAGAGTTAAATTTGGATTATCAATTAATGCCTTACAAGCTCGAATTACTTCACCAGGATTATGAGGAGGAATATTTGTTGCCATACCCACTGCAATGCCACCAGCTCCATTAACCAACATATTAGGGAATTCTGCAGGAAGCACAGATGGTTCTGATTGGGACTCGTCATAATTTGGAATGAAATCAACCGTATCTTTATCTATATCCCTTAACAAACTTTCAGAAGATTTAGCTAAACGAGATTCTGTATATCTCATTGCTGCAGGGGGATCTCCGTCAACAGATCCAAAATTACCTTGACCATCAACTAGCATTAATCTCATAGAAAAATCTTGTGCCATTCTAACCATAGAATCGTATATAGCAGTATCACCATGAGGATGGTAATTACCCATTACATCACCGACTACTCTTGCTGACTTTTTATAAGCCTTAGACCAGTCATAACCTCCTTCAATCATGGCATAAAGTATTCTTCTGTGCACTGGTTTAAGTCCGTCTCTTACATCTGGAAGAGCTCGGGAGACTATAACACTCATAGCATAATCTAAATAAGACTTTTTCATTTCATCAGTTATAGATATCACTGAATGATTTACAGGCTTATCATTATTATCTTCTGTCAAAAGAAACTCCTAGAAATTAATTAAAATGGTTTAAACCACATAATATAGTATAACTTAATTAAAATTATAATAATATGCATTGCCTAAATTAAATTACTTATTT
>CAZWGZ010000305.1:0-1574 GCA_964633395.1 uncultured Rhodobacterales bacterium | reverse complement strand
AGTTCAAAGATACCATTTCTTAATTTTTCTATTGCTTCTTCTAAATCAATTCTTTCTTTAAACATTATTTCAATTTTGTCATTCATCTCGTTCATTTCTTCTTCTGCTCTTAAATTAACAGCACCTAAAGATTCTCTTTCGTTAAGGAGACGTTCAACAGTTTTTTCTAATGCTTCAATATTGCTATCTATTTCATTATTTTCTTTTATGCCTGTTAAGTCTGATAATTGATCTGACTTAATTCTTAGTTTTTCAAAAATTCGTTCTTCAATATTTAATATTTTTGTATGTGCTAAATCTAATAATGCCTGAACTTTAATCATATTTTCACGCAGCATTGAAACATTTTTTTCTGATTCTTTTTCTAGTTTTTCTGCATCATTTTGGGATGTTTCCGTTATAACAAGTTTATCAGCTGCTAAATTCCTATTGATAATTGCAGCTTCAATTTCAATTCTGATTTGCTCTTCCTTTTTATCAAAGTCATTTGGTAGATTTGATAATCTATCCATTTCATTTTTTGAAAATTCTAATCTTTCATGTAAAGAGGACAACCTAGATTTTGCTTCTTGTTTTCTAGTTATCCAACTTTCTTTTTGATGTTTAATTTGTGCAATATTACGTAATTGAAAGCTTTCATGATTTTTGATTTGTTGCTCTGCAGCCATTGCTTCAGTTAAATTATTTCTAAATTGCTCAGCATTATTACGAATACTGAGTTCGTCAGCAAGTAAAGACGGAAGATTTACTATGTGGCTTATTTGTTTTTTGAGTTCTATTAACTCCACTTTGCTTGTGACTTCAGTATTTTTAAGTTCTTTAATAAGAAGTGCAGAGGATGTTAGTTGAATTTCCATTTTGGAGTTTTCAAGTTCTAATCTATTAGAATCAGAGTTTAGCCCAGACAATGTTGATTGTAATTTTATGATGTCAGTTCGATACTTTTTTATGTTTTCAGAATATTCAATTAATTTTTTATCAATTAAAAAAACTGATTCTTTTTGGGAAGGAAGCTGACTTTGTAAAACTTTAAATCTTGCAATTTGTTGTAATCTTTCGGAATAACTATTTTTAACACCTTTAGGTTGAACAAAGCCATCCCATCGCCATAAACCACCTTCTGCAGTTGTGAGCGCTTGGCCATAAGTCAATTTTTTTTGTAGTTTAAAAGCAAGTTCTTCATTTTCTACAATTCCTACACCTTGCAAAGCAGTTTCTAAAATAGAAGAGCTCTTAATTTTAGAAATCAACGGCATAGCTTCTTTTGGTAAGGGAGAAGTTAATTTTATATCAAACCCATCTCTCCAATAAGTCGTATTTTCTATAATTTCATTATTTGAATAAATCGGAGCTAGTAATGTTTCTCCAAGAACTGAACCTATGGCATCTTCAAGGTGATCAGTAGTATTAATATTTTTTTCTAGTGTATTTCTATTTAAAGAATCATCTCCTAATAGAGAAGACAAAGTATTTATTTCTGCATTAGTTTGATTTAAAATATTGGCGGCTATATTTTTCTCTTTTGTAAGAGTTAATTCAAGTGTCTCTAGTTGAGTTAATTTTTTTTTAAAAGT
>CAZWGZ010000304.1:0-1580 GCA_964633395.1 uncultured Rhodobacterales bacterium | reverse complement strand
TTTGAAAAAGTTGTAAACTCAGTTAAATTTTCAAGACGATTATTTGGAAAAAAAAACGATGACAATTTTATCGATAATCTTTTAAAAAAATTATATTTATATGATAAAAAAGATGCGGCTATTAAATCTCTCTCAGGTGGAATGAAGAGAAGAGTTTTGATAGCAAAAGCATTAAGCCACAATCCTAAAATACTTTTTTTAGACGAGCCTACTGCAGGCGTTGATGTAGAACTAAGAAAAGATATGTGGGATATAATAAAGGAACTGAAACAAGAAGGAGTAACAATTATTCTTACTACTCATTATATTGAAGAAGCTGAAATGATTGCAGATAGAATAGGTATAATTAATAATGGTGATTTGTTATTAGTTGAAGAAAAACAGAGCCTTATTAAAAGAATGAGTGTTAAAACTTTAAAAGTTAATTTAAAAAAGTTAATTAAAAAAATTCCTCCTGAGTTAAAAGATTATAATTTAAAACTTGATGATGAAGGTAGTTCTTTTTTATATAATTATCAAACAGGGACAAAAAAAACTGGTATTACAGCCCTACTCTCTGATATGAAAAAAATTGATATTGAACTCCAAGATATTCAAACGAAAGAGACTTCTTTAGAAGATATTTTTGTTAAAATTATAAAGGAATAAGCAATGAATTATCAAGGAATTTTAGCTATTTATATTTATGAAATGAATAGATCTTTTAGAACATTAATTCAAAGTTTAGTATCCCCTGTTCTATCTACTATGTTATATTTTATTGTTTTTGGTGCTGCAATTGGATCAAGAATGGAAATGATTGATGGTGTTTCATATGGTGCTTTTATAGTTCCTGGACTGATTATGCTCACAGTTCAAATGCAAAGCGTTTCAAATGCATCTTTTGGTATTTACTTTCCTAAATTCATTGGAACAACCTATGAACTCCTTTCAGCTCCTCTTTCATTTTTTGAAATAGTTATCGGGTATGTAGGAGCTGCAGCGACCAAATCTTTTGCAATTGGTTTAGTGATATTAGCTACGTCATATTTATTTGTACAGATAGATATTGCTCATCCATTTTTTATGATATTTTTTTTACTAATAACTTGTGTTACATTCAGCTTACTTGGATTTATAATTGGAATTGTTTCAGACAACTTTGAACAACTTAATATTGTTCCAATGCTAATTATAACTCCTTTAGTATTTTTAGGCGGTAGTTTCTATACAATAAGTATGCTTCCACCATTTTGGCAAAATATAGCATTACTAAACCCTGCTGTTTACCTTATTTCTGGTTTTAGATGGGCATTTTTTGGAATTGGAGATGTTCCAATCATCACAAGCTTATTTACAATATTAATTTTTACCAGCATTTGCATACTAATAATATGGCGTATATTTAAGACAGGTTTTAAAATTAAAACATAGTTTTTATTATACTTTTCTAATTTATTTTGTTTAAATTATTATACTTTTATTTGTATTAAGGAGAATAAATATGAAATTATATAACTTTACTCCTGCTGCTAACGCTCAAAGAATAGAAATGTTTTTATTTGAAAAAAATATAGATATTGAAACTCATCAAATAAACG
>CAZWGZ010000303.1:0-1621 GCA_964633395.1 uncultured Rhodobacterales bacterium | reverse complement strand
AGTTAGACAAACCAGTATATTTTTGTACTTTTTCAATTAGAGTAATATGCCATTTCTTCAGTTTATTTAGCACTGTCATTTCCTACTCATCCACATATCGTCTCTATCTCTCCATTGAGAGTAATCACTATCTGCATTAAAGATGTCATCAACTTGAATGGTTCCATTACCATTATTGACAGGCTTCTTTTCATCATCAAGTCTTATTTTTTTATGATCAACTTTTTCGACTAAATCTCTTTTCTCACTTAGACTAGAATTGAACCTTTCAAAATATGCTCTCCTCATTGCCTCTTCTAATCCACCTTTATCTCCATATCCATGATGCATTACAAAACTATCATGTATAGGTAAAGCTGGTGCATCTGAATTTACAAATTGAAGTATTACACTTTCAGCTATACAACTATCTTCAAATTGAAGTTTGTTTCCAAGTCCAGTAAAGAACAAATCTTTAATAGGTTTATGTGCTTTAAGTATTTCTTCTTTTAATTCCTGCCATGACATTTCAATGCCACTTAAATCAATATCATCTGGTTCATTTTGGAGTGGCGTAGTGGCTTGAAACATTGCATTGAAAGCTTGTTTAACAACATCACGATGCTCTGGTCCTGCTACTCTACTATAGGCATCTTCACTTCCTAAATCATGATTGTATCTATCATAAATCATGTTTGGGTTCATTTGTGAGAAGTCATATTCAGTTACTCTTTTGGTATCTATGGTTATGAACTGTCTGTATTCTTTAGGTACATTCTGCCACCATCCTCTATAAAACCTTCCACCTTCTTTGAAAGATTTATTAGTAAAAATACGTACTAAAACTTTATGAGTTAAGTCTATTGGCTGTTTATCATTATCTAATAAAAGCCTTTCTTGTAATTCGCCAACTTCTGTGTCTTTAATTTCCAAATCAAGTATGTGTTTAGAAAAACAATGATTAATATTTCTAAGGTTTATTCTCCATTGTTCTGTATCTTTATCTTCTTCATAGGGAACAATCTGTCTTCTTCCATCAACTTTATATCTAAGTAAAATGGTCTGAATATCAATGTTAGGTTTAAGTGTTATTGCTGGATGTCCATCTAATTCTTCAAGCATTTCAGAAAGACGAGGAGTAGCTTTATATCTTATTAAACTACCTTCCATTTTAATACGGTCATAGTAACCATCTTTTGTTATATAAATGAGGTCTAGTTTTTGAAGACCGTCAAATGCATAGATAGTCATACGATATATTAATTGTGGGTCACGATATTGTTTTAATGCTGAGTAAAAGTTTTTATTCTTCTGCATTGATGAATGGTTATCTTGATGGGTGTGGTGCTTCTTCCATAAATCAATTAACAGATGTCTAACTGCATAATCAAAGCGAAGTTGCTCACCTTCATTCCATGAACGACCCTGAACCATTGTATTAGCAATATCTTGAGTTAGTTTTTTACATAGTTCATCAAATGAGTTCATAGGTTATCTTAATCTTTATAAATTGAACAATGTTATTCTGAACTATGATTGAAGCCAGAATTGTACTTTTTGAATTTGGCACCAAAAGGAGTTAGAGCGTCAATTAAATCTTGTTTAGAATTACCAAAAACTAGCCATTCTTTAATATCAACAT
>CAZWGZ010000302.1:0-1629 GCA_964633395.1 uncultured Rhodobacterales bacterium | reverse complement strand
TTCTAGATATACTAAAGAAAGTAACTCCGCGTCTAAAAGTGCGCCATGGATTTTCCTATTACTTATATCTATTCCAAATCTTCGACACAAAGTGTCTAAACTGACAGATTGACCAGGATATTTTTTTCTTGCTAAAAGTAAAGTGTCTAAAATATTATCATTGTTTAGATCGTCTAAATTACATCTTTTTAATTCAGAGTTTAAAAAACTTACATCAAACTTAGCATTATGAATTATAATTTTACTATCTGATATAAATTCAACTAATTCTTCGGCTATATCACTAAATTTCAATTTATCAGATAGAAAATCTCTCGATAAACCATGTATTTTTTCTGCTTTAATATCAGATTCTCTTTCAGGATTAATATAATAATGAAACTGTTTTCCTGTTTTGATATGATTACTTAATTCAATTATTCCAATTTCAACTATTCTATCTCCATTTTCAGGATCTAGGCCAGTTGTTTCAGTATCTAATACCAACTCTCTCATATTTTTATACTTTTTGTTTTTATATTGATCCATAATAAATTTAACATGACTATAATAAATGTTATAATTTTACCATATCCAGTAGGAATAATAATTGGATTCTTCTTTTTTTTTTCAAAATCAGATAATTGACTATTATTAATCTTATTAAATTTTTCTATATTCATATTACTTCTCTTTAACACCCTTTTTTGTTGAATTTCCTTTGTTGCTGATGCTAAAAATATATAATGACATACTTTATCTGTTTTTGTCTCATATAGTAAAGGAACATCTATCCCTATTATATTTTTATTTTTATTTTTTCTAATAAAATTGTTTCTCTTTTTCACTACATAAGGATGTAATAAATTCTCTAATTTTTTTCTTTCATTACTATTATTAAATATTATTTTACTTAATTCTTCTTTATTTATATTTTGTTTTTTTTTATTGTGATTAATACAATTTGGCCATTCTTTTTTAATAACACCTATAATAAAATCCTCTTTTAATAGTTTCTTCACAGATCCGTCGGAGTCATGTATGGGTATTCCAAAAAACTTTAATATTAAAGCAATATTTGATTTTCCCATCCCAATAGAACCTGTTATTCCAATAATAATCATATATTACCTTTTAAATTTTTGGTTATACTTGTTGATAATATATTAATAAATCTATATATTTTAATAAATATCCAATTGTTTTATTTTTTGTTAAAAGTTATTAGTATATAAAAATTATATTAATTTTTAACAAAAAACAATTCATTGTTTGTGGATAACTTTAAATTTCGTTATACAGTATTGTGTTAAAAATATAATAATTTGTTTATAAGTTTTATTAACTTTTTTATCCACAATATTTGTACATTACTACTACTACTTATAAAGTTTTTATAAAAAAATAAAGTTTATCTTACTGTGAATAACAATAAAATTTTAAAAATATTTAAAAGTGAACCTTCAAGCGAAATACCTATTTGGTTTTTGCGACAAGCTGGTAGACATATTCCAGAGTATTTTTCCATCAGATCGAAATCTAAAAGCTTTATAGATTTTTGTTTAAATAAAGATTTAATTATAGAGAGTACAAGACTTCCTTTAAAATATTATAACATTGATGCTGCAATAGTTTTTTCTGATATTCTTA
>CAZWGZ010000301.1:0-1630 GCA_964633395.1 uncultured Rhodobacterales bacterium | reverse complement strand
GAGGCATACTTAACTGTTTCAGGCCAAAACTCAAATAACTCTGTAAGAGTTAGTAATGATTTTTTGGAAAAAGTAGCTCAAAAAGGTGATTGGAACCTTATCCGAAGAACTGATGGCGGTGTTCATAAAACATTAGATGCATCAGAATTATGGTCAAAAATTTCAGAAGCAGCATGGGCATGCGCTGATCCTGGTTTACAATACGACACAACCATTAATGAATGGCACACTTGTCCTGAAGCAGGAAGAATTAATGCTTCCAACCCTTGCTCTGAGTATATGTTTCTTGACGATACTGCTTGTAATTTAGCGTCAATAAATTTATTGCAACTAAAAAAAACAGATGGTTCTTTTGATATTGAGGCATATGAATATACAACAAGGTTGTGGACATTAACACTAGAAATTTCTGTTATGATGGCTCAGTTTCCATCAAAGGAAATAGCTCAAAGATCATATGAATTTAGAACTCTTGGGTTAGGTTATGCTAATATAGGTGGCTTATTAATGTCTTGGGGTATCCCATATGATAGTGATCAGGGACGATCTATCTGCGCGGCACTAACTTCAATTATGACAGGAATTTCATATGCTACATCTGCAGAAATAGCTGGTGAGTTAGGAGCTTTCCCTAAATATAAAGAAAATGCAGAAAGCATGTTAAGAGTAATACGGAATCATAAACGTGCCTCAGAAGGAAAAACAAGAGGTTATGAAGAGCTTTCTATTAACCCTGTACCTCTAATGTCACATGATTGCCCCGATCAAAGACTAATAGATGCTGCTAAAAATGCATGGGTTAAGGCTCTTTCTCTTGGAGAAAAGAATGGTTATAGAAACGCTCAAGCTACTGTTATAGCTCCGACGGGTACAATTGGACTTGTTATGGATTGTGATACAACAGGTATTGAACCAGATTTTGCTATGGTCAAATTTAAAAAACTAGCTGGTGGTGGATATTTTAAAATAATTAATCGTGTTGTTCCAGAAGCTCTAGCTCATATGGGTTACGATGCCGATCAAATTGAGGATATGCAAAGATATGCCTTAGGTGCTGGTAGTTTAAAGAATTGTCAATCCATAAGCCATAATGCACTTATATCAAAAGGTTTTACTGATAAGGAATTATCATTAGTAGAAAATTCGTTAAAATCTGCATTTGACATAAAGTTTGTTTTCAACCAATTCACATTTGGAGAAGATTTCTGTAAAAATACTTTGGGGATGACAACTGAACAAATGAATGACTTTTCATTTAATATGCTTGAATTCCTTGGCTTTACTTCAGAAGAAATAGATGCTGCTAATATTCATGTTTGTGGTGCAATGACGCTTGAAGGAGCACCTCATCTTAGTAAAGATCACTTACCTGTATTTGACTGCGCTAATGTTTGCGGTAGAATAGGGAAAAGATCTTTATCAGTTGACAGTCATATCAAAATGATGGCTGCTGCTCAGTCTTTCGTGTCTGGGGCTATTTCAAAAACGATAAATATGCCTAATAATGCAACAATAGAAGATTGTAGCGATGCATATATGCTATCTTGGCAATTAGGGATAAAAGCCAATGCACTATATAGAGATGGATCAAAATTAAGTCAGCCACTAAACTCTGCTTTACTTGATGATG
>CAZWGZ010000300.1:0-1643 GCA_964633395.1 uncultured Rhodobacterales bacterium | reverse complement strand
TTATCTGAGTCATTCGTATTGAAATATATACCAGAATTAAAAGATAATATTATTAATGATCAAATTTTGAATGAAATAACTAAAAAACTATATATGTCAGGTTATTTTTCAGACATAAATATAAATTTTAAACAAGGTGTTTTAGAAATAAAAATTGAAGAATTTCCAATTATAAGTGAATTATTTTTTGTAGGAAACGATATTTTAAGTGAAGATGAATTAATTGCAATTGTTAATATAAAACCTAGAGATGTCTTTAACAAACAAATTATTAATGAGGCAATTGAAAACATACGAACTGGATATCAAAAGATTGGACGATACCTAGCTGAGGTTAATATTAAAAAAACTAACCTTTCTGAAGGAAGAGTTGATTTGATATTTGAGATAAAAGAAGGCCCTTCACTTTCAGTTAAAAATATTAATTTTGTAGGAAATAAAATTTTCTCTGATAATGAACTGAAATCTGTAATTACAACAAAAGAAGATGCTTGGTATAAATTTTTTGGATCCAATAAATTTGTTCCTGGAAGAATTGAATATGATAAAGAAAAACTTTATTTTTTTTATAAAGAAAGAGGTTATATTAATTTTGATATAAAATTAGCAAGAGGTGATCTTTTACCAGATTTCTCTGGTTTCAACATAAATTTTGTAATTGAAGAAGGTTCAAGGTTTAAAATAAATGATATTAAAATTAAATCAAATTTAAATGAAAAACCTAATAACAATCTTATTAATGAATTGGTTTTAAAAAAAGGTGACTATTTCGATAATAGAGCTTTAGATAAAAGTTCAATTTTTTTAAATAATTATTATTCTGATTTAGGTTATAGCTTTGTAAAGGTTGTGCCTTCATTAATACAGAATAAAGATTTAGTTAATTTAGTTTTTACTATTAATGAAGGTAACAAAACTTATATTAATAAAATTTCCATAGTTGGAAATGATAGAACAACTGATTCAGTAATTAGAAGAGAGTTACTTTTTCTGGAAGGAGATTCATTTAATAAAACTAATTTAATAGCATCCATTAATGCAATAAAGAGGCTTGGATTTTTTACTACTGTCAACTATAGGATAGATAGAACTAATGAAGCTAATTCTGTTGATATTATTATAAGAGTAGAAGAAACAAATACTGGTACTGTTAGTTTTGGTATAGGTTATTCTTCTTTAAATAGCACTAGTCTTACTTTTGGTCTAAATGAAAAAAACTTTCTTGGTGAGGGTCATAAAGCTAGATTTGAAGCTTCTATTGCCGATAAAAAAACAACTTATAATTTAGGTTTTACGGAACCTTATTATTTATTTAAACCAATAGCCTTATCCGCTGATATTTTTAATACAGAGACTGAAAATAAAGCAGGGGACATCAAAATGAGTAAATTTGGTTTTGGAATTGGTTTAGGTATCAAACAGGCTTTAGATTCACACAAATTAAATTATATTTTTTCTGAAAACAGTACAACCAAATCAACTTCTTCTACCGCTTCATCTCTAACAGGAGAAGAAGGTAAAAATATTATAACTTCAGGAATTACTTATACTATAGGTTCGGATACAAGAGATAGCTATTTTAATACTAAAACAGGTTATAAATGGTCAATTAGCAATACGTTAGCAGGTTTAGGAGGAGATAC
>CAZWGZ010000299.1:0-1655 GCA_964633395.1 uncultured Rhodobacterales bacterium | reverse complement strand
TAAAGTACCTATCAAAACACCAGTTAAAACATAATCAACATTTTTTTCGGTTACACTGCAACCAGTCATAAACAATAATAGAAATATTATAGATAATTTATTAATTTCATTCCCCTAAAGAAAAAACGCTTACAGTCTAATCGAAACAATTATGATTGGTAAAGAGTAATTAATATTTTTCTCTGGATACTATCGTGGTTTATAGATTAGGTTTTAGTTACTAATCTTAAATTATTATTCTAAAAACCCTTTATATACTTCCGTCGGCATAGGTAAATGCCTCTTATTCATATTGTTAATCTTTATTAATAATATCCGGTGTTATAGTGTCAATAGTATTCACAACTGTCTTTCCAGCATATATCGCTGTTGAACTTGCTGCATCTATTATTGCAAGACTAGTCGAACATGCATTAAGTAATAAAAATGAAAGTGTAAGAAGTAATATTTTCATTATGGTTTTTCTTTCTTTGAGTAGATTTTTTTTGGTATCCATTCACTTAGGTATAGACTTCCTCTTTTTAAAGACCAATAACTTCCATAACAATAATCGTTAAACTAACTTTGGTTTTCGGGACATTTAGGTAGTGCCCAACTCTGTAAAGAAACGCACATTAGTGAAATCAAAAATGATAATATAACAAATATTTTTTTCATAATCATAGTTTAATCAAAATTCATGTGTGAGGTAAAGAGTAATTGATATTTCTCTCTGGATACTGTCATGATTTATAGATTAGATTTTTGTTTAACCTAATCTAACTTTTCTAAATAATTCTTCTGTTTTTTTTAATTTTGTAAATCTATATTTTGGATTTTCTATTCCATAACCATTTTCATCATAGATGTGTGAACCTCCCTCTTCCTTGGTATTAAACTTACCCTCTTCAATATAAATTCTACCTTCCCCAATTCCAAAAAAAACATCAATAGGTTTTTCTTTGTTAATGTATTCTTCTAACTTTCCATACTTTTGTACTAATTCTTTATACCCTTCATTTTTAATTGGTTCACATTCATAAAGGTAAACATCATCTCCTCTTTGACTTATTTCATATGGGTGTATTTCATTTTCAAACATTTCTCCACTTTCAATTCTTCTTTTAAATTCCTCTACATTTTCCATATCGTTTCTAATCAATTCCTCATCACATTTAGTAATTTTAGTTAGATATTTTAATTCTTCAGTCAAATATACAAAACAACAATGTGGTATGTATCTACTTCTCATCATTCCCATAACGTCTAACTCTTTTCCAAACATAATTATTTTATATACTTATGAACGTTTCTATCTAAATCCAACTTTCCCCAATCTTTGCTTCTTAACCTTTCAAACATTTCTATAGGTAATTCATCATCTTTAGAATATTTCTACCAGACTTTTTTCCCAGATTTCTATATAAAATTATCTGAGTTCAAATCGCCATTTTTAGTTAGATGAAATTTTCTAACTAATCTGGGGTTATCTGTAAGATATTTTACTATTATCAAATTTAAATTAAAATACCTTTCAAAGTTAAAGAGTATTTCAAATTTCTTTCTGGATACTATCGTGGTTTATAGATTAGGTTTTATTTGTCAGTTTTAAGGGAGGAGTGGAAAGTATGATAGTTGGATTAGGTTTTAGTTACTAATCTTCTTGCCATCTTTCC
>CAZWGZ010000298.1:0-1667 GCA_964633395.1 uncultured Rhodobacterales bacterium | reverse complement strand
AAACCTATTATAAAATCTCCTGATATTGCAATTTTTGGAATATGATTTCTCACTTTTTCTATAATTTTTAAATAATCTTCTACTTTATGTTTTCTGTTCATTAACTTAAGAATGTTATCTGAGCCTGATTGCACTGGCAAATGAAGAAATGGCATTAGTTTTTCAATGTCTCTGTGTGCTTCTATTAACTCTTCGTCCATATCCAAAGGATGAGAAGTCATATATCTTATAAATTTAAGCTCTTTGATCTTAGCAAGTTCATTTATTAGTTTACCTAAACCCCAAACTTTATTGTCAATCCCATTAGCACCCCATGCATTAACATTTTGTCCTAATAGGGTTATTTCTTTTACTCCAGCATCTATTAATTTTTTAGCTTCATCGAGTATAGACTTTACTGGCCTTGAATATTCAGAACCCCTAGTATAGGGGACAACGCAAAAAGAACAAAATTTATCACAACCTTCTTGTATAGTTAGAAATGCAGATGGTCCCCTTTCAGATATATCTGACTTTAAGTTATCAAATTTTGGAATAACTGGAAAATCAATATTAATTAGTTTGTTTTTTTCTATGGGATCAACTTTGGCAATTAATTCTGGAAGGTTTTGAAATGATTGAGGTCCTACTACTATATCTACCCATGGCGAACGTCTCATAATTTCTTTGCCTTCAGCTTGAGCGACACATCCAGCAACTGCTATAATAGTCTTTTTACCTGTATTTTCTTTTCTTAATAAAGCTTGATCTCTAATTCGTCCCAATTCGGAGTATGTTTTTTCAACAGCTTTCTCTCTTATGTGACACGTGTTAATTACTATTAAATCAGCATCGTCGCCATTATCATGTAATTCATAACCTAATGGTTTGAGAAGATCTGTCATCCTATCAGAATCATAAAAATTCATTTGGCAACCATGTGTTTTAATATATAATTTTTTCATACTGAGTACTTTAATACAATGAACTCTTTACTGCTATATATTTTATTTATTCTACAAATTTTTTTCTTGATACAGCTGATGAGTATGCTTTATTTATTTGCTGTTCCAAAAAATTACTCAACTCTTTTCTAGTAGAAAATTTTATTGTGTTGACTGGCTTCAGGTAAATTATTTTTGCATTTATTGATTTGATATTTTTTAAAATTGATAGATGGGGTAATAAGTCCATATCACCATACCAAGCTATTATTGGTCTTAACCACCTATTTATTGGCATTCCATTTAAATCAGAGTAAATGATAATTAAAGGTTGAATAATAAAATTTTGATTTTCTAATGCTGAAAATAAACTAGATTTAAATGGCAAAATTCTATTCCCATCAGAGGTTGTTCCTTCTGGAAAAATTAATAATTTTTTACCTTCAGATAATAATTTAAAAATTTCCTTTTTTTGATGAAAACTCTCAGATCTAACTCTTTTAATAAAAACAGTAGATGCTAATTTTGATAAAAATCCTATAATTGGCCAGTATTTAACTTCTGATTTTGCTACAAATCTTAATGGTAAGACTGAACCCAGAACAGGTATATCCAGATAAGATAGATGGTTACTTATAAAAAGATTGCAACTTGGCGATTCTCTATAATAACCTTCAAATTTGATTGTAATTGAAAATAACCATATTAATAATCGATGAAACATTACTGGCAACCAATCTCTTA
>CAZWGZ010000297.1:0-1671 GCA_964633395.1 uncultured Rhodobacterales bacterium | reverse complement strand
TGTAATTTTGTAGAGCTATTTCCAAGACTTAAAGAAAAATAATTATTTTTGGTATTTTTCTTTCCATTCTGAATAGGGCATTCCATAAACATGTGCTCTTGCATCAAGATCAGAAATTTCAATACCTTTTTTTTCAGCTTCTTCTCTATACCATTTTGATAAACAGTTTCTGCAAAAACCAGATAGATTCATCAGGTCAATATTTTGTACATCTTTTCTTTCACGCAAATGACTTAACAATCTCTCAAAAGTTGCAGATTGTAATTCTTGATTTATTTTATTGTCCATTTATTACCTTTATTTGAAATTAAAATTATTATTAAACTAGATATACAGGTTAAGGTTTAAAATATGTAGTAAAAAAAAACGTATATCAACTCTTTTGAATTGGATTTCCTTCTAACCACTCACTATCTCCATCTTCGTAATGCTCTTTTTTCCAAATTGGTGTTTTCTTTTTTATCTCTTCAATAAAAAATCGAGATAATTCATAAGCCTGATTACGATGTTTGCAGGCAACTGCAATAAGAATACTTATATCAGCAAGTTTAATCTTACCTTTAATGTGTTCAATAAAAACAACACTATTATCAAAATTAAATTTCTTAATAGAACTTTGATATATTTCCTCAAAACTTTTGATAACTAAAGCATCGTGACTATCATAAGTCATAGCGATTACCTTTTTACTATTGTTTAAATCTCTTACAGTACCAACAAAGTATATGGATGCACCACATTTACTAGATGCTATAAACTTTTCTGCTCTTAATAGTTCAATTTTTTCTTTGCTAATATCTACTACTCTTGCATGTAACATTATCCACCACCTATAGGAGGTATGATACCAACTTTTTCATTATTAGAAATTTTGTAATTATCATTAACAATCTCATTCTTATCTGAACAAAATGCAGAAGAATTGACAATTTTCTTATAACTTTCATTATTTTGAAAATTTGCTTCAATGAAGTTGATAATTGCTACTCTAAGTTCTTTGATAGTTGACTTTTCTTCTAGATTAAAAATAATAAAGCTTTCCTTGCTAAAATCTCTGCTAGCTCCATAAAGCTCTAATTTCATATTCATTATAAATTCTTTATTAAATTATACCTTCTAAGAACTTAGGTAATCCGTCAGGATTTTTCCATAGGCCACTTTTACCACCTTCTTTGACCAGCAATCTAACGTTATCAATTCTTAAATGAGGGTTTATAATTTTGCTTAAATCATAAATAGTCGTTAACGCTGCATTAACTCCAACTATTGCTTCCATTTCAACACCAGTTTTAGCAACCGCAGATACTACGCAATAAACTTCTAAAGTATTATTATTGTCATTTAAAATTATCTTAGTTGCTGTGTGATCTATGGAAAGAGGGTGGCATAAAGGAATTAATTCACTAGTTTTTTTTACACCTAGTATTGCAGCAACTTCTGCTAGTTTTATTGTATCTCCCTTAGGCATTTCGTCCTTCTTAATCATATTAAAAACTTGCTCACCAACAAAAATTTCACCTGCAGCAAGTGCTCTTCTAAATGTTTCTTTCTTTGCAGAAACATCGATCATATTAAAAGAATTTTTTTTAAAAATATCCTTAGCCCAATCTTTCAATTGGTTATCATTAGTTATTTTAGGATTATCCATTACCCACCAGTACTCGATAAATT
>CAZWGZ010000296.1:0-1680 GCA_964633395.1 uncultured Rhodobacterales bacterium | reverse complement strand
AATCAAATGTATTAATGGAAATAATGACAACTAATAAAATTAGACATATACCAATCCTAGAAAAAAATTTATTAATTGGGATTGTCTCAATTGGTGATGTAGTTCAAAGATTATTGCAAAACTCTAATATAGAAAACGAAGAACTTAAGAGTTGGTTGTATTAACTTTAAAATTATATTTTAGCATTATTCAAGCACTTATATAGGTGTAATGGATATATCATTAAATATTAACATCACCTTTTTGCTACTAAAAACACAACACCCTCATCACCTACGCTTTCATAATGCTTTGTACCCGCTAAAACTTCTATACTATCCCCATGTTCAAGAATTTTAGCCTCTAGACCTATTTTATCTTCAACACCAATAACTAATTCGCCCCTTTGAATATATAAAAAAAGATCTTCATCGTGCATATGAATATCGTTAAAATGTTTAGGATCCCATTCTTTTAAAATAGGTTTATTATATCCTTTTTGAACAACCTCCTCTTGAAATTTAGTTTCAAGAACTTGATTTTGATTTGTCATTTGTGTTTGTCCTCAAAATTTAAAAGGATATTAAAAACATTGTTGAAAGAAATTATAATAGCAACGTTGAACTCTAGTAAATATCAAATAAAATTACGATTTATTTAACAATTCGAAATATGCTATTTTACCCCCCCTAATAAACATGGCGTTAACATAGCCCATGTCTCTTAAAGAGGCTGCAGATAAAGCACCTCGATTATTAGCGTTGCAATAACAAATGACAGTACTATTTAAGTCAGGAATAATGCCTTCAATATTCATTTCTAGCTTACCACGGCTGACGTTGATAGAGCCTTCTATTTTAGATTTATCGTGTTCTTCTTTATCACGGATATCAAGTAAAACAGCTCCATTAGAGACTAGTTTATCAACTTGACTAGGTTCTAATGCTTGAACACGAGCGATTGCATGATCTGACAAGGTTTGGAATTTTTCAGTATAAGCCATAGCTAATCTCACAAAATATATATTTTTAAAATATTAGCTAAAACTAAATTAAATGACAAGCAGATTAAAGATGTTATAGAAGGTTTTGGATTTCATAAAAAAAATATGTGTTAGCAACTAACATGATATTTCATCTTAATAAAATACTATATTATTACCGGTGAAAACAATGAATAATAATAAAGATAAATTGAAAATTTTTTAAAAAATATTAAGTAGTAATTTTATCATTAATATATTCGATAAATAATTTAATTCAGAGCTTTTATAAGATAATATTAAGTTTACTTTTTAAATTTACAAAGTTTTTAGAAGAAGCAAATGAAATTGATAAAGCCCTCTTTAGCGAGGTCAAAGGTTCTGTGATAGAAGGTCTTAGTAATTACTCTTTAGATTAAAGTTAAAAATATTAATATATAAAGTTGAGTTTTAAATAATTTAATAAATTAGAGGTTAAAAATGAAATTTAATGAATTAAAATTTATAAAAGGTAAATGTCAACTTGACTATAACTATTATGTGTTGAGTTTTTCACAGATTGAGAATGGTATATTTTATAAATGTGCAGTATTTAATAGAGCTAAATTACCTGTTGATTTACCTGGAGTAAAAACTGAAAAAATAAAAAACAATAAATGGGTTAAAATAAACTTTTCTGAATCAGACATTGAATTAATGATAAGAAAATTTTGGGCAAT
>CAZWGZ010000295.1:0-1681 GCA_964633395.1 uncultured Rhodobacterales bacterium | reverse complement strand
CTCTATTTGGCCAATGTAATTGATATAAATCAATATAATCTGTTTTAAGTTTGTTAAGACTGCCTTCTATAGCAATTTTAATTGATTTTTCATTGATTCCTTCTCCATTTCTAACAGCTTTATAACCTTTACCAGATATTTTTGTTGCTAGTATAATTTCTGATCTTTTGGATTTATTTTTATCAATCCAATTACCAATAATTTTTTCTGTAATACCTGTTGTTTCTTCACGTAAGGGGCATGTAGGATACATTTCTGCAGTATCAATAAAATTAATGCCAGAAGAGATTGATTGATCTATTTGTGAATGTCCATCTTTCTCAGAAGTGGCTTCCCCAAAAGTCATAGTGCCTAAACAATATGGAGATACATACAAATCAGATTGACCAAGTTTTTTTAATTTCATAGTAAATCCTATTAAATTATTAATTGATATAAAGTTATTACTAAGCTTAAATGTTATTAAATTACTTTTTAATTAAATTAAGACTAAGTTCTTATTTTTTTTTTATGATATCTTCCCAACTAACAGAAAGTGAACCATTAACTATAGTCTGACAAGCTAATCTTATTGAAGAATTAATTTCATCTTGAGATAAAATATTTAATTCTTTTTTTGTTAATTTATTTGTGTTTTTCATTCCCTTTTCAACTACGCACCTACAAGTTCCACAGATGCCACCTCCACATTTAAAAGGCATGCCCGCTTTATATCTAATTGATACTCTAAGCAAACTTGTTTCTTCATCAAAATTAACTACTTGATTATTATTCGTTATAAAACAAATTTTCATTATTTCTTTATATCCGAAGCAACTTCAACATTATATTTTGTACCAATATAATGATCTGAAAGAGCCTGTAAAGCAGCTAAACCAACAAGGGTATCCTCTTTACCATTTCCTCCACTCATACCAATGCCTCCAACAACTTCATTATTAATACATATTGGAAAACCACCCACAAAAATTGTAAACTTGCCATCAAAGCTAAATTGAATTCCGAATGCTTCATTTCCAGGCAAAGCTGGTCCATCCGGTACTTTGTTGAATAGATGTGTTGATCTTTTATGAGCTGCTGCAGTAAAAGCTTTATTCCATGAAATTTGTGGACCAGTAACTCTCGCACCATCCATTCTCTCAAGAGCTAAAGGTATCCCAGAGCTGTCAACAACACATATTGTCTCCAAAACATTTATTTCTTTAGATTTAATTATAGCTGCTTCTAACATGACTTTTGCATCATTTAGATCTAATGTTAAAAATGTTTTCATAAAATAGCGCTCCTTGGAGGTTAAAAATATTATGATTAATTCATTTTTTAAAAAATTTGTTTCATATCGGTTTTTAAATCTCCATATGAAACTAGCGTTTTGATTTCTTTTCTAGCTTCTTCAATATTATTAAATTTTCCAAAAAATTTTACTGAAATTAAATTTACACAATTTTTTTCAGTTTCATCAATAACTTTTATTTTGCTTTTTTTATTTGTTACTTTACCAATATTTAAATCAAGAATTACTTTTCCATAAAATTTATATTGATAACTTTCAACTGTTTCAACACCATTAAGAGGCACTGAGCTATATACGTTTTTTTTACTTCCAAAAATAATATACATTTAAATTCCTTGACAAAAAAAATAATCAATAATCTAATATTATAATTTATTCAAATTAAAT
>CAZWGZ010000294.1:0-1685 GCA_964633395.1 uncultured Rhodobacterales bacterium | reverse complement strand
AAAAATTTAGCCGACAAATAGCGATCTAGAGCCGCTTGATATATCAGCCTAGTCTTGTCATCCATAACGCACATCAACGTCTGTGTGCAAATGTGCTCGTTAATAGTGCCTTTATTCTAATATCAGCGGCTATCAAATTTAGCGACTAATCAACACATATTCCAAGACAAACCAGCAATGGCTTAATGCGCCAATTAAAACAAAACAATGCCAAATGGCGTGGTTGAATACGATGGATTTGGAGACATAAAAAATTACGCCGATGCTATAGGCGGCACCTCCCACCATTAGCAAGACAAACCCTGGTGGTGAAATGACCAGAAAAAGCTCATAAATCACAAATACCGCTGACCAACCCATGGCAACATAAGTACTAATAGAAAACCATTTAAAACGTCCGGCGAAAAAAGCTTTAAAAACAACGCCAGCAATAGCGGCGGACCAAAGAATAATAAGCAGTATGGTTGCCGGCACATTATTTAACGCAATCGTTAAAATCGGGGTATAGGTCCCAGCGATTAACAGGTATATAGCAGAGTGATCAAGGCGCTTTAAAATGTCTTTCGCGTTGGGCTGAGATATCGCATGGTATAGGGTTGATGTTAAAAACATCAGTATTAAGCTGACACCATAAACTACTGCACCGGTCTTTTGTAGCATGCTGTAATCTGTCGGCATTATGTTAATCATATAGATCAGTGCGACAACTGAGATTAGCAAACCTATCCCATGTGTGAGTGCGTTGGCAAACTCTTCTGCAGCTGAATAGCCAGGGGCAATAAAGCGCTTAAAATCGGGATAATAGTTATTATTCATAGTTGTTGGTTTTGTCCAAGAGGGTTGCGGGAAGCTATATGAATTCCCTGAAACAAAAAATTAAATTAGTTCACTGAAGTGCAGGTAGTTTATCGAAACCTGTCCATTCTACGGTGCGGCTTAAAAACCCCATATTTCCTGTTATTAGCATTTTATCGGCCTCGGCTAGGGAGATTTCGACTTTTTTAAAGTCTTTTAACTTTTCGATATAGGCTAGCCCATACCAGACGTTTGGTCGGTCTTTATTAGCTTTAATATCTGTCATGAAAGTACGCCCAACACGGTCTGGAAATCTGTCGTTACGCACTATGATGCCAGTACCTTTCTCTGTCGTAATCTCGATCCATATGGTGCGTTCGCTGTGCTTCCAAACACCAGATAGATCGTTACTTGATGCTACCGATATGAATAGCCAGGTGCAGAAGAAAATGACGCTGCGAACAACTATCCGAAATTTAATATTTTTATCTGACTGCGTATAAGTCACATATTTATTTTTTAGGATTGAGGCTATTTTGCTATTCATTTTTTTATCTCCCTACTCATTCGATAGGCCACATAAAATGGGACTAATAGCAGAAGCGTTAACAAAAAAACCAGCATGCCGTTCTTGCTTTTTAATAAGGTATTCGAAAACAATTGTTTTAATTGGCTATAACCTGGCGGCACCGGCACTACCTTGTTATCGCGACGGTACTGCTCATAATGGGACAGCATGCGCTGAAAACGTAGTGCCTTTGAGGCGGATAAATTTTCCGTTTCACCGGGATCGTCAACGATATTGAACAGTCGCCATTGGCCATCACCTACCGGCGGTTGGTTGATGACCAGCTTGTAGTCACCCTGAAACAAAACACCGTGATCGGTCA
>CAZWGZ010000293.1:0-1697 GCA_964633395.1 uncultured Rhodobacterales bacterium | reverse complement strand
TTTTTCATTCCAAAAAACTTTGCGCTTAACTAACTCAAAATCAAGATCAAAGCATATTGATAATGCAGAACAATAAATCGACCTAGAGTCTATAGTAGAATTTAAATCTCTACCTTCAAAAAGATTACTCTTTTTTAACCCTGGCCAATCAGTATATACTTGTGCAGTTTTTATTAATCCCCCAGCCATTAAAATAGCAGAACCATATCCATGATCTGTTCCATTGCCACCATTTTGACTAAGTGTCCGCCCAAATTCAGTTAAAGTTAGAATTAGTGTGTCTTTGAAAGCTTCACCTAAACTATCTTTTAAATTTGAAATAATTTTATCAACCTGAACTAATTTTTCTCCAACTCTTCCATTAGCACCTCCTTGAGCAGAATGAGTGTCAAAACCATTAACATCAAAAACCGCTACTCTTGGTCCATCTGGTCGAGCTAATTGCTCGCCAGCTACTTTTGCTAATTTATCAGGTGATCTTTTAAATTGTCTTTGTTTACCCATCATTGATATTGGTCGATTTCTTATTCTTTCTATCGTATTGGCAATGTCAATTTCATTTTCATAAGTTGATTTAATTAAATTAACAATATTATCTTCAGGTAAATGCCATTTAGTAGGAAAAAAATTATCTGAGTTTTGAGAGCCACGAAGGAGTAAAGGCATTGGCAGAGAAATTGATAAAGATTCTAACCCAGCTAAATCAACACCTCTTCCAAGCCAACCTGTTTTAATTTCATATGGAACTCGACCACCACTTTGCATTAAGTTTTGTCCATCAAAGTGAGAACGACCTATATAAGGAATATTTGTAGCATGAACAACTGCAGCTTGGTTATTTTTCCATAACTTATAAAAACTTTTTAATTTAGGATGTAAGTTAAATTCGCTACTGATGGACTTTAAGTTATTAACCATAATATCTGGCCTAGAGTTTTGAAAGTATTTATCATCTTTAATAGGCACTGCTGTTAAACCATCCATCCCACCTCTAAGCATGATGATTACAAGATTTTTTTTTCTTTTATTATCTGCAAGAGAAAAGTTACTATTTCCTAACAAAAACAAAGCAGATGAACCAATTAAAAGTTGCCGTCTTGATATATTCATACTTTTAACATCCAGGAACTAGATAATAATAATGATATTTTTTGCTTATCATTAGGTAGAGCGTTTAACTTTTCAAAGATTTCTATGGAATTATCAAAGTTTTTAACAATCATTTGCTTCATACTCTTTGTTTTTATTCTCAATCTATTCTTATCTTCAATATTAACTAAACCAAACCTCCTGATTAAAAGTTCAGGTGACAACCATTCAGCTTCGGTATCAGGAAACCCATTTGGCTGCTCTGCTCTAAAAGGAGCATGACCAAGCTCTTTCATTAATTCAAATATTTTTTCTTGCTTATATGGAATT
Source organism: uncultured Rhodobacterales bacterium (assembly GCA_964633395.1). Classification (GTDB taxonomy): domain Bacteria; phylum Pseudomonadota; class Alphaproteobacteria; order Puniceispirillales; family Marisalimonadaceae; genus CAJJBL01. The sequence continues at coordinate 278 of CAZWGZ010000293.1, read as the reverse complement.
GATTTAAAATCATATTCCATATCACTTGCTGATAAAGGCCATTTTGCATTACATAAATTTGCTATTTGTAATAACCATGTTTCTGGCATTAAGAATTTTTTTTCTAAATTAGTATACTTCCATGTTTGCTCTATGACCGCCTGATGAATTGAAGGTAAATGACCTTTACTTTCCTGCCAAGCTTTTATTACCGCTTGAACAGCATCTTTTGGAGGAGTGTCTGATATAAAGTGTCGACATAATTTCCACGAAATAAATTCTCGAGTAGAAGGATGATT
>CAZWGZ010000292.1:0-1702 GCA_964633395.1 uncultured Rhodobacterales bacterium | reverse complement strand
TTTTTCATTCCAAAAAACTTTGCGCTTAACTAACTCAAAATCAAGATCAAAGCATGTCGATATTGCTGAACAATAAATCGATCTTGAGTCTATAGTAGAATTTAAATCTCTGCCTTCAAATAGATTATTATTTTTTAACCCTGGCCAATCAGTGTGAACTTGCGCAGTTTTGATAAGTCCGCCTGCCATTAAAATAGCAGAACCATATCCATGGTCTGTTCCATTGCCACCATTTTGACTCAGTGTACGCCCGAATTCAGTTAGCGTTAAAATCAATGTATCTTTAAATGATTCACCTAAACTATTTTTTAAATTTGAAATTATTTTATCAACCTGAACTAATTTAGTTCCATGCAAACCGTTAGAACCTCCTTGAGCAGAGTGAGTATCAAAACCATTAACATCAAAAACCGCAACTCTTGGTCCATCTCGACGAGATAATTGTTCACCAGCAACTTTTGCTAATTTCTCAGCTTTTCTTCCTCCAGATGCTCTTCTCATCATTGATATTGGACGATTTCTTATTCTTTCTATCGTATTAGCAATATCAATTTCATTGTCATAAGTTGATTTGATTAAATTAACGATCTTATCATTTGGCAAAGACCATTTAGTAGGAAAATAATTATCTGGATTTTGAGAACCACGTAATAATAAAGGCATGGGTAAAGACATTGATAAAGATTCTAAACCAGCCAACTCAACACCTCTTCCAAGCCAACCTGTTTTAATTTCATATGGAACACGACCACCACTTTGCATAAGATTTTGTCCATCAAAGTGAGAGCGACCCGTATAAGGAATATTTGTAGCATGAACAACAGCAGCCTCGTTATTTTTCCATAAATTATAAAAACTTTTTAATTTAGGATGCAAGCTAAAGTCACTACTAATAGATTTTGAGTTATCAACTATTATATCAGGTCTTGAATTTTTAAAATATCTGTCATCTTTAAGAGGAACTGCTGTTAAACCGTCCATTCCCCCTCTGAGCATGATAATTACTAGATTTTTTTTTCTTTTATTTCCTGCTAAAGAAAAATTACTGTTCCCTAGTAAAAACAATGCAGATGATCCAATTAAAAGATGTCGTCTTGATATATTCATACTTTTAACATCCAAGAGCTCGATAATAATAATGACATTTTAAGTTTGTCATTAGGTAAAAAATTTATTTTTTCAAATATTTCTTTAGAGTTATCAAAGTTTTTAACAATAATTTGCTTTATATTATTTGTTTTTATTTTTAATCTATTCCTTTTTTCAATGTTAACTAAACCAAACCTTCTAATTAGAAGCTCGGGTGACAACCATTCAGCTTCAGTATCAGGAAATCCATTTGGCTGTTCTGCTCTAAAGGGAGCATGACCAAGCTCTTTAGTTAATTTAAACATTTTCTCTGCATGGTATGAAATTGATTTAAAATCAAATTCCATATCACTTGCAGACAAAGGCCATTTTGCGTCACATAAATTTGCTATTTGTAATAACCAAGTTTCTGGCATTAAGAATTTTTTTTCTAAATTAGTATATTTCCATGTTTGCTCTATAACTGCTTGATGAATTGAAGGTAAATGACCTTTACTTTCATTCCAAGCTTTTATTACCGCCTTAACAGCATCTTTTGGAGGAACATCTGATATAAAATGTCGACATAATTTCCACGAAATAAATTCTCGAGTAGAAGGATGATTAGCTAAAT
>CAZWGZ010000291.1:0-1711 GCA_964633395.1 uncultured Rhodobacterales bacterium | reverse complement strand
ATCCTGGCACTCCTATTAATAGTTTTTTGGGAACATTAACAATTGCAGAAGGTGGAATTTGGGGTACTCTTACAGGGGTTTCAGTGTCTATTGTTTCAATTTTTGTAATTTTTGGATCATTTTTAAATTCAGGAGAAGCAGGTTCAGGTTTTATGAACATTGCAACAGCGTTTGCAGGTAGATTAAGAGGAGGCGCTGCTAAAGTTTCTGTTCTATCTTCAGCTCTTTTTGGATCTATATCTGGTTCTGCATCAGCTAATGTTGCTTCAACTGGAATGATAACTTTACCAACAATGTTGAAACTTGGATACCCTAAACGTTTGGCAGCTTCCGTTGAGGCAGTAGCATCATCTGGTGGTCAAATAATGCCTCCTTTAATGGGTGCTGGTGCTTTTGTAATGGTAGAACTTACAGGTATTCCGTATAATGAAATAATTTTAGCAGCGCTCTTACCTGCTATTTTATATTTTTTTACTGTTTGGGTAGGTATTGATTTTTATAGTAAAGAATTTAATTTAAAATCAATTAAATCTTCTGATTTACCACCTATTAAAACTGTTTTAATAACATCTATTTTCTTTATTATTCCATTTTCAACTTTGTTGTTTTTTATGTTTGTTGGTTATACACCTCAATATTCAGCTGCTATTTCTATTTTGTTGGCAGCCTGCTTGTTATTTTTTAATATTAAAATTAAATTTAATTTTGAATTAGGATTAAGTAGATTATATAAATCATTTGTATTAGCTGGAAAGCAAATATCTCTTATTGGTTCTATTATAATATGTGCATCTATAATAATTGGTGTTTTATCTATTACTGGCCTTGGTATTAAATTAACCTCTCTTATTATTTCCTTTTCTGACAATAATATTTGGGTTGCTTTGATTTTAACCGGAATAGCTTGTTTAATTTTAGGAATGGAAGTACCAACTACTGCAGCTTATGTTATATGTGTTTCTGTAGCAGGTCCTGCCTTAGTTGATATGGGATTAGAGCTTTTACAGGTACATCTTTTTATTTTTTGGTTTGCATTATTATCTACTATCACTCCACCTGTTTGTGGAGCTGTATTTATTGCTTCAGGTATGGTTTCTGAAAATTGGCTTAAAGTGTCTATAACCTCTATGAGTTTAGGGATAGGTTTATACTTTATACCACTTGCAATGATGGCGAATGAAACAATTTTAGATTTAAGCAACAATCCTTTTGTAGCTTTGATGGCGTTTGTAAAAATTGCTTTATCTTTATTCTTATTATCTTTTTCTGTGATATCTAAATCTCATCTAATTTTACGATTAGTATCTTTCTTGTTATCGTTAATTTTGATGTTTTTTATTTAGTCAATAATAACATAATATTAAAATAAAAGATTTATTGTGTTTTATATTATTTATTTCACAAATTTTATTTCACAATCACCTATATTATCAATAGAAGCTTTTATTTTCGCAGGTTCTGATATCCAAATTAAAGGGGTAATACTCCCAAGGCTTACTTTACTACCTTTTTTAATAACTTTATTTAATTCAATTATTTTATCAAAAAACCATTTCAAGGCGTTTAAAGGATTATTTAAAATGGAAGAGGCTTTGTTGTGATAGATTTCTTGATCATTTAAAAAAATTCTTCCAATTAACTCATTTAAATTTAAAATTTTTTTATTTACAATTTTATTCCCAATTACAATAGAATTTCCTAAGCTTCCATC
>CAZWGZ010000290.1:0-1712 GCA_964633395.1 uncultured Rhodobacterales bacterium | reverse complement strand
ATGAAATTGTTAAAGTAACAAAAGAAGGATCTTTGATTGGATCTTCTGTTCCTACTAAGGAATTACCACTTCATAGGGCATTTTATGAAACAAGAGGTATGAAATCTGGTGCGGTTGTACATTTGCACTCCACTAACTCTGTAGCACTTTCGATGTTGCCAGGCATTAACGCAGATAGTGTTTTGCCACCTTACACACCTTATTCAATAATGTTATTAGGTAAAGTCAAACTTTTACCTTTTTTTGTTCCAGGTGATCCAGCAATGGGAGAGGCAATTAAAGGGTTAGCTGGAAAGAGATCAGCTGTTTTACTGGCAAATCATGGTCCTGTTGTGTCTGGTAAAACGTTAGAGGCGTCAGTTAATGCAATTGAAGAACTTGAAAATACTGCTAAGCTAGTATTAATTTTGAGAGGGTCTAGTGCTATTGAATTAGATGAAAATCAAATCAAATCAGTAGTAAATAAATTTAATATAGAATGGGATTGAAAACATGATTAAATTTTCTGCAAATTTAGGTTTTTTATGGACGGATTTATCATTAATTGATGCAATTTATAAAGCAAAAAAACATGGATTTGATGCAGTTGAACTTCAATGGCCATACGAAATAAATCCTATTGACATAAAAAATGTTTTAGCTGAAACCATGTTACCTGTTTTGGGCATTAATACTTTGAAAGGTAATATTGAAAAAGGCGATTTTGGTCTAGCTGCAATTAAAGGTAGAGAGACAGAAGCTAGAGAATATATTGCTCAAGCTATTGAATATGCAGATATTGCTGGAATTAAAAATGTTCATGTTATGGCAGGTAAAGCAGACTTATCAGCTAAATCTTTAACCACTTTTCTTGATAATTTAAAGTTTGCTAAGGATTTATCTGTTTCAAAAGGAATTAATATAATAATTGAACCTCTAAACAGAAGAGACGTTCCCGGTTATTTTCTAACTGAAATAGAGCAAGCTAAAGAAATTTGTGAATTAGTTGATCAAGATAATGTTAAAATTATGTTTGATTGTTATCACGTGCAAATTAATCAAGGAGATGTTTTAAAAAGGTTTCAGGATAATGTTTTAAATATTGGACACGTTCAAATAGCATCTCTTCCTGATAGAGGAGAGCCAGATTTTGGAGAATTAAATTTTAAACATCTTCTCCCTCAATTTTATAAGGCAGGTTACGAAGGTTATATTGGAGGTGAATATAGACCTAGAACCAATACTGAAGAAGGATTAAGTTGGTTGAAAACGCTTAAATAGGAAAATTACTTTAATGGCAATTATAAGAAAATACGGACCTAATGAAATAGAAAATTCATCTCTATGCTTTGGAACCATGCAATTTGGTGATGGAGCTGATGAAAAAGATAGTCAGGAAATGTATGAAGCTTGTCGTAATAGCGGAATAAATTTTTTTGATACTGCTTATGTTTATACTGGTGGCAAATCTGAATTAATTTTAGGAAAGCTAATATCTAAAGATAGAGATAATATTATTTTGATTACAAAAGCTGGATCCGTAGGTGGCTCAAGTGGATCAAATATTAGAACACAACTAGAAGATAGTTTAAGAAGATTAAATCAAGACTATGTAGATATTTTTTTTCTACATCATTGGGATGATAATATTGCACTTGAGGAAACATTTGAAACTTTGAAAGAGTTAAAAGAAGAAAAAAAGTTTTTTCAACTTGGAGTATCAAATTTTTCAG
>CAZWGZ010000289.1:0-1714 GCA_964633395.1 uncultured Rhodobacterales bacterium | reverse complement strand
TATGTGCCTGTTGACACGGATTCAGTAATACATAATATGAGGATAGAGCTTGTGTAGCAATGACAATGGTTCATATATAAGGAACATCTTACTGCCCCCGGGCACCACGTCCTCTAAATATACTGTAACTATTGATCAAAACTTATTATTTGTATTAATGGCTTATTTTGATTATAATGAATATGTTAATAAATTTTATTCAATTAAGTATTAACACACTTATTTTGTAAAAATATTCTCATGGAGTAGAACATGACTGAAAAAAATCAAACAAATAAGAAAAAGGTTTTAATGGTTCAAGGCCTTCATGAAGAAGGTCAAAAATTATTGCGAGCTAGAGATGACATTGAAGTTATAACTATAATGTCTTCAGATGAAGATGAAATTATGGAAGCAGCTAAAGATGTTCACGGCATTACAGTTAGAACAGCAAATATATCAAGAAAAATAATTGAAAACTCTAAAAATCTTTCTATAGTTTCTAGACATGGTGTTGGTTATGATTCTATTGATGTTAATGCATTAAATGATTGTGGTATCCCATTAGCTATAGCTGCTCATTCAAATATGATTTCTGTTGCAGAACATGCAATGTTTATGTTGTTGGCTCTTTCTAAGAATGTTTTTTATTATGATAAGTTTGCTCGTAAAGCTGATTGGAGTAGTCGTTGGGATATAAAAGCTTGGGATGTTGCAGATAAAAATTTACTTGTTGTTGGTTTTGGTAGAATTGGATCTAGGTTAGTTAAAAGAGCTCTAGCATTTGATATGAATGTATTTGTTTATGATCCATATGTCGATCAATCTGATATTAAAAAATCTGGAGCCGTTGTTGTTGATAATTATAAAGATATTCTTTCAAAGATGGATGCAGTAACTTTGCATTGTCCAAAAAATGATAAAACAACTGATATGTTTTCAACAGAAGAATTCAATATTATGAAAGATAGTTCCTTTTTAATAAATTGTGCAAGAGGTGGGATAGTTAATGAAAAAGCACTTTATGATGCTTTAACATCTAATAAAATACGAGCAGCAGGCTTAGACGTTTATGATGATGAGCCATCCACATCGTCTAATCCACTTTTTTCTTTAGATAACATTTTACTTTCTCCTCATATAGCTGGAGTAACAATAGAAGCTACTATTCGGATGTCAAAACAAGCTGTACAAAATGTACTTGATGTTTTTGATAATAAAATAGACCCTGAAGTTATTATTAATAAAAATGTTTTATAGGAGGTAATGAAATGAAACAGCAATCTTTAAGAGAAACTTGGTTAAAAGGCAAAGGTGCTATTAATGCATGGTGTTCAATACCCAATGCTGTAACGGCTGAAATGATGTCGATGAATGATTTTGATTCTATAACAATTGATATGCAACATGGTTTAGTGGATTATCAAGTGGCTCTAAACATGCTTCAAGTTATTTCTGGATCTGGAAAGACGCCTATGGTTAGAGTGCCTTGGAATGAGCCTGGGATTATTATGAAATCATTAGATGCTGGTGCACTTGGTGTTATATGTCCAATGATAAATACACCTGAAGATGCTATCAATTTTGTAGGTGCAACCAAATATGCTCCAGTAGGGAATAGAAGCTCAGGTCCAACTAGAGCTATGATGATACATGGTGCGGGTTATCATGATGAAGCTAATGATAATATTATTTCATTTGCAATGATAGAAACAGTAGAAGCATTAGAAAATGT
>CAZWGZ010000288.1:0-1716 GCA_964633395.1 uncultured Rhodobacterales bacterium | reverse complement strand
TATACTTCCAATATTAGAAAATATTATTAGAAAATATTATTTTATTTTATTTTTATTATCAATATTATCTTTGTTTTATATAGACATGGTTTTTATAAATGATTTTTAATTGGCCACTTTTAAGTATTATTATTTTCCTCCCTTTAACTGGGGCGGTTTTTTTACTATGTATGTCAAATAGTAATAAGGATTTAGATATTAATATATTTCATAGAAATATTAAATTTGTCACCTTATGGACTTCCTTAATAACTCTCTCAGTTTCTATTATTATTCTTTTAAATTTTGATAGCTCATTTTCGGGTTATCAATTTATTGAAGAATTTAAATGGGTAAAACAATTAAACATATACTATTCTATTGGTGTAGATGGATTGTCACTTCCATTGATTTTATTAACAACCTTTCTTTTTCCCATTTGTATTCTCTTTTCATGGAAAAGTATAAAAAATAAAATTAGAGAATATATGATCTTATTCTTATTATTAGAGACGCTAATTATTGGAATATTTTCTTCGTTAGATTTAATTTTATTTTATATTTTTGTAGAATCTATTTTTATACCTATTTTCTTAATTGTAGGTATATGGGGAGGTAATAACAGTTTAAAAGCCTTATATAAAATCATTATTTTTAGTTTTCTAACATCATTTATATTTTTATTTGCAATTATTTATATATATATAAATTTTGGAACAACAAATTTATCTTTTCTTTTAAATATAGATATAATGCCTAAGATTCAAATTTGGTTATTTTTAGCATTCATGGCATCATTCGCTATTAAAACATCTTTGTGGCCTTTTCATTTATGGGTGTCTGAAATAAATTCTGAATGCCCAACTGCATTTTCAATAATTTTAATATGTATTATATTAAAAATAAGTTGTTATGGTTTATTACGTTTTTCATTGCCTCTTTTTCCAAATGCTAGCTTATTCTTTCAAGATTATATTCTGTATATATCTCTTATAACAATTTTGTATTCTTTAATCTTTTGTTTTTTTCAAACAAACTTTCAAAAACTAATATCTTATTATTCTTTTTCTCATTTTGGTTTAATTATAATAGGTATATTTAGTTTGAACAAACAAGGTCTAGATGGTGCTATGTTTAAGATGATTTCTGATGGGTTAATTTTCGCAGGGTTGTTTTTATCATTAGGTATTATAAATCAAGTTTTTAAATCTCAAGAAATTAATTTTTTTGGAGATTTAAAAAATATTATACCAAAACTCGGACTGATTTTTAATTTTTTTATAATTTCATCAATTGGTTTTCCTGGAACGAGTGGTTTTGTTGGAGACATTCTTATTTTTTTAGGATCTTGGAAATCCAATTCAACGTTTATGACAATATCTTTGTTTAGTCTAATTGGAGGATCTTTTTTTATGATTTCTTTAAATAGACATATTTTTTATGGTGCATCCAAAAATTATGGTTCTGAAATTTTAGATATTTCTAAAAAAGAAATCTTAACTTTTTTTCCTTTATTTTTTTTAATTATCATCTTAGGTTTTGTACCTAATCTATTATTAGATTTGTTTGATAATAGCTCTAATTATTTAATTAATATAATGGAAAATTTAAATTGAATATAATTCTTAAGTATTATAAATGAACTATTTTTCATTGATTATAGATTTTTTTAAAAATTTTTATTATTTTGAAAATGCTATTATATTTATTCCAGAAATATTTTTATTGTTAGGTATA
>CAZWGZ010000287.1:0-1742 GCA_964633395.1 uncultured Rhodobacterales bacterium | reverse complement strand
TTTGGTAAATATACTAACCCACCCCTCTCGTTAGCTAATCGTCTTGGTGTAGAAAATGCTACTCGTCTTATTTACACACACCCTGGTGGAAACATGCCTCAGTGGTCTGTCAATCGTATGTTTGAAATGATAACGCGCGGAGAGCTAGAAGTTGCTATGATTGCTGGTGGAGAAGCATTAGCAACCCAGAAAAGTGCGCAAAGAGAAGGTCTTGAACTTGACTGGAATGAGGACCCTGGAGGCAAATATGAGGAATGGGGTGTAGATAAACGTGGATGGTCAGATATTGAAGATCGTCATCGTATGGCTGGCGCTATATTTGCCTACCCAATGATTGAGAATGCTATTCGTGGATATAGAGGCCGCTCAATATCCGAGCATTCTTTAGAAATGGGAAGACTTTTTTCAGATTTTGCTTCAGTTGCGGCGGATAACCCATTGGCGGATAGAAGACAGGGATTTACACCAGAGGAGATAGCAACAGTTAGCTCCAAAAATCCTTTTATAGGCTTTCCTTACACAAAACTTATGAATTCTAATGCATTTATCGATCAATCAGCTGCTATTATTTTAACCTCGGTGGCTAAAGCAAAAGCATTTGGTATTCCAAAGGAGAAGTGGGTTTATCTGCATGGTTGTGCTGACGCTTATGATCATTGGTATTTAAGTGACCGTATAAACTTTTATTCATCGCCCGCAATGTCAAAGGTTGCCAAGGAGGCATTTGAGATGGCTGATTGTACATTGGATGATATAGATGCGCTTGACTTATACAGCTGTTTTCCATCGGCAGTTCAGATTGCGTGTGATGAAATGGGCATTGCTTTAAATGACCCTCGAGGTCTTACAATCACTGGAGGATTGCCTTATTTTGGTGGTCCAGGTAATAATTATGTTACGCACTCAATTGCCGAAATGATTAATAAGGTAAGGGATAGCCCTGGTATAAAGGGATTAGTTACGGCCAATGGAAATTATGTAACTAAGCAGTCAGCTGGCATTTATTCGACTGAGCCGCCCGAGAAAGAGTTTGTTCCAAAAGATCCAGGTATTTATCAAGCTGAAATTAACTCTCAAAAGGGACCGTCTGTAACAGAATTTGCAAATGGTGAGGCTATAATAGAAACCTATACAATAATGCATGATCGAAAAGGACCTTCATTTGGAATTTTATTTGGAAGACTTACAGATGGAAGTCGCTTCATAGCAAATACTCCTGATGATAAAGGTCTGCTTTCGAAAATGATATCAGAAGATTATTTGGGTACTTCAGGAAAAGTCAAAAGTGTTGACGGTTTGAATATATTTACTCCAGATTAAGTTTAGAATTTAAAATAATTTTAGCTACTTTATAATTAATAATAGACATAAAGTATTTGCATTCATTAAGGTATACTCATGGTTCAATTTTTATTTTGTAAGAATAAAAATATAATTTTATATTATAACGATAAAATTTTATAATTGATTTAAGATTTGGATTGTTTGAAAGTATAAAAGAATTTTAAGTCTTAAAATTAAAAACTTTAAAGAATTCTTTTTACTGTAAAAGAATATTATGGATCAAAATAAAATAAAAATTGGACTGCTTATTGTAATAGTGTTGGCTATTATAGCTTTCTTTTTTTACGACATACAACAATATACCACTCTCGATTATATAAAAGCAAAACAACAAAATATTATAGAATATTATAAGCAAAACTTTTTTTTTGTATTGGTTCTTTTTATTTTTCTTTATG
>CAZWGZ010000286.1:0-1751 GCA_964633395.1 uncultured Rhodobacterales bacterium | reverse complement strand
TGTAAAAGTTTCTGGTAATAATCCAGTTTTAATAGATAGTTTTTTAAGAAATGCCATTGAAGTAGACGTAGATGCAATATCAGATGGAAATGAAACTTATATTGCTGGTATAATGGAGCATATAGAAGAAGCAGGAATTCATTCAGGTGATTCTGCATGTGCTCTTCCTCCTCAAACTTTAAATAAAAATATTATTGATGAAATAATTACTCAAACTACTATACTTGCTAAAGCTTTAAATGTTATCGGTTTGATGAATATTCAATTTGCAATTCAAGAAAGTAAAATCTTCATTTTAGAAGTAAATCCTAGAGGAAGTCGAACCATTCCTTTTGTAGCCAAAGCTACTGGAGTTCCTCTTGCAAAAATAGCCTCCCAAATAATGATTGGTAAAAAATTACCTGATTTTAAAATACAAAATCAAAATCTAAATCACATATCTGTAAAGGAAGCCGTATTCCCATTTTCCAGATTTCCTGGAACAGATGTTATACTTGGACCAGAAATGAAATCTACTGGAGAAGTTATGGGAATAGGTTCAACTTTTGGTGAAGCTTTTGCTAAAAGTCAACTTGGGGCAAGCATAGAGTTACCAATAAACGGTCAAGTATTCATATCTATAAAAAATGATGATAAACAAAAAATTATTCCCATTGCTCAAAGATTATTTAACTTGGGTTTTAAAATATGTGCAACATCTGGAACAGCTAAAATTCTGAATGACAATAAAATTCAAACTAATTATATAAAGAAGGTAATTGAAGGTCGACCAAATGCGGTAGATGCGATGTTGTCTAAAGAAATTCAACTAGTGATTAATACGGTCGAAGGTAGCACTTCTATTAAAGATAGCTTCTCTCTAAGACAAACTGCTTTATTAAATAAAATACCTTATTATACAACTTTACAAGGAGCTAACGCTGCAACGCTAGCAATAAAAGTTATTAAAGAAGAAGTTCTTACTGTAAAATCACTTCAATCATATTTTGAATAATTAGTATTTATATAATATAATGAATAAAAAATGGAATTTTAATAATGGAAAAAATACCTTTCACTCTTTTGGGATTAAATAAAATTAAATCAGAACTGAGTAAGCTTAAAAAAGAAGATCGTCCTTTAATAATTAAAGCAATTTCTGTTGCAAGAGAACATGGTGATTTAAAAGAAAATGCTGAATATCATGCAGCAAAAGACAAGCAATCTTTTACAGAAGGAAGAATAACTGAGCTTGAAGATGTTATAAGTAGGTCAGAAGTAATAGATTTAACAAAATTAACAGGCAAAACTATAACTTTTGGAACTAAAATAAAAATTGTTGACGAAGCAACAGATTTAGAAACATTTTATGAAATAGTTGGGCCTTATGAAGCAGATCTAAATTCTGGTCTTATTTCAATAGCTTCGCCTATAGCGAAAGCTTTAATTGGAAAAGAAGTAGGATCATCTGTTGAAGTAATTACACCAAGAGGAAAAAAAAACTACGAGGTCTTATCTATAAAAGTTCTTAAATCGTAACATCAAGGGGAACTCCAGGTAAACGTTTATTACTTCTAATATTTAATGATGTTTTAACATTACTTACTTTTGGAGCTTGAGTTAATTTCCCAGTCAAGAATTGTTGGAAGTCATCCCAGTCCTTGGCTACTATTTTAAGAAGAAAGTCTACTTCTCCAATTAACATATGACATTCTCGAACCTCAGGAAAAACTGAAATATAATTTTCAAAAATTTGAAGATCATTTTCTGCT
>CAZWGZ010000285.1:0-1760 GCA_964633395.1 uncultured Rhodobacterales bacterium | reverse complement strand
GGTAAATTAAGAGCAATGAGTTTCATTTTATAATTCCTGATAGCTTTTTAATTACTTTTAAGTTTAATTAAGTGTGTTTATGTTATTTTAATATAAATTAAATACATAATTATTCTGTTCTTTAACAACTTTCTTCTCTTAAAGTCTATAAATTTCAAAAAATAATTATTTTCTTAAGTACGATATTACTAAATATTAAGTAAATAAATTGTATTTTCTTCTAAGTTTGAATTTAGAAAGCAATTATCTATACTAAATTCTATTTCTTATAAATTAAATCTACTGATTTGATTTTGGATTTTTTATTATATTTATTAATAAACAGATATTAATTTTAAAAAATGATATATAATTTTATATTATATATTTACAATGAGGTAATATCATATGGAAATCTTTTATACTTTAAATAGCATAATATCTTTATTGTTTTTTGGTTTTGTAATACTTACAATTTACCTAGGAATAAAAATTGTTCCTCAATCAGATGTTTTTGTAATAGAAAGATTTGGAAAATACTTCAAAACACTTCATGCAGGGTTGTCTATTATAATACCTTATTTAGACAAAGTTGCACATAAGATAAGCATTTTAGAAAGACAGTTAAAAGAGTTTACTATTTCTGTAATATCTAAAGATAACGTTGAAGTTAAGCTTGAAACAACTGTTTTTTATAGAATTGTTGATGCTGGTAGATCTGTTTACAGGATTAGAGATGTGCAATCAGCTATTAATACTGCGGCAACTTCTATTGTTAGATCTGCAGCAGGTCGTCTTGAATTAGACGAACTGCAATCTAGTAGAGAATCTATGAATGATGAAATTTCAAAAAATTTACAACAGGCTGCAGATATTTGGGGTATTGAGATAACAAGAACTGAAATAACTGACATAATAGTTGATGAACAAACAAGAACATCTCAAAGACAGCAACTCAGCGCAGAAAGAACAAGAAGAGCAACTATTGCTGAAGCGGAGGGTGAAAAACGTTCTGTAGAGTTAAAAGCCGATGCAAAACTTTATGAATCTCAAAAAGAGGCAGAAGCTATTAAAATAACTGCTGATGCTGAAGCCTATTCTATTAAAGCAAAAGCAAAAGCTGATGCTGAACAAACACATTTATTAGCTGAAGCTATTTCAAAAAACGGTCAACCTGCAGTAAATTTTGAAATAATGAAAAGACAAGTTGATGCAATTAGTGAATTAGCAAGCTCTCCTTCATCAAAAACTTTAATATTGCCTACTGAAATTACAGGAATACTTGGTGGAATAGAAACACTAATGCATTCTATTACAAAAAAAGGAAAGTAAATGGATGTTGTTATGTTCTTATCATATTGGCTTTTTTTACCAGAGTTATGGATTATTGCCGGTATTATACTAATATGTTTAGAAATTGTTGATGGAAGTTTAATTTTTTTTCTTCCTCTTGGTTTAGGATCATTTTTAAATGCTCTAATCTTATTTCTTCAAGAGAATGAAAGTATTTTTGATTATCAAATAATTTCTGTTTGGCATCATTCATTAGCTACTTTGGCTTTGTTTTCTTTAATAATATCATTTTCTTTAAAATGGTTTTCTAAAAATAAATCTGAAGAAGATATAAATAGATATTAAATATTACTTTAGAGCATAATTTGTTGTGAGGTTTTGTTATGAAATAAAATTAATTCTATTTTAAAATTATTGTATTTATTCGTTGATTAAATTAACACAATTATACATTAATAATTTTAATTCTCAGATACTTAATTTATGTT
>CAZWGZ010000284.1:0-1769 GCA_964633395.1 uncultured Rhodobacterales bacterium | reverse complement strand
CCTCTATTTACAACATAATCTTCGTCAAAAACATTTACAACCGATAAATTAAATTTAGTTTTATTATTAATTTTGTAATTAGCTTTCAAACCAACAAGTGTATAACTTGGCAACTCCACTTTGCTTGTATCGTATGCTCCTTCAGAATAACTTAAATTAGTATTTAAATTAAAATCTTTGTTAAAAATATAGTTTAAAGATCCTGAAATTGAATATCTAGGAAGCAATATATTTTTTTTATTATCCGAAGTTTTTTTATGTGTTGTTACAAATCCAAAATTAGAAAACAATTTTTCTCCTAATTTTGAATTTATATTACCTTCTATCCCTGAAATATTAGTATCACCGTCTGCATTATAATAAATATAAGTCCCAGAAGCTGACGCTATCAAGTTAGAAATTTTACTTTTGTAAGCATTTAATGAATATCCGCCATTGATTATTTTAGTTTTACCAGAAATACTAATCCTCTTCGTTTCAGTAGTTTCAGGAGTAAGTGTTCTCGTTCCGTAGGTTGAATCAAAAGTCTCATATAAAGATGGGTTTCTGAATCCAGTTGAATTAGAAAGAGCAAGTCTTAAACTTGGATTAAACAAGTAGTAAGCTTCTGTTCGAGTGCTTTTTTGAGAACCGTATGTAGAATCGTTTTCTTCTCGTAAAGAAAAGTCATATCCTACATTGTTATTTAAATTACCATTAAAACCAGTTACAAACGAATGTCTATCTTTGTCAGCCCTTAAAGTTTTATCATTATACTTTTCATCATCATATTCAAAGCCCATAGTTACATTATGATTAGAAGAAATGTTATATTGATTTAAAAAATCAAAATTAAATGTATCTCCATAATATTGAGATGTTCCAAACTGACGAACAGTTCTCTGTTTTGCAAGCTGAATAAAGCTATCTATTTTATTTATTTTTTTCTCAATTTTAATACTTCCAGCTGTTTGTCTTAACTTATTAAAATCATTTGTAGTATATGCGTTATCATATTGGATTTTATTATCAATTTGTCTTAGTGTTCCAGAAACTTTAAGGTTATTATCATTTTTGATAGATCCTTTTAATGAAGTTTTGATAGAATTAAAACTGTCGTTCTCTTCCTCTTCAACAGCATTTTTTGCTGAAAATCCATCTGAATGTAATCCATTTACAGAAAGATTTAAGTCCCATTTTTCTGCTGAATATCCAGTATTTAGCGTACTAGATGCTGTACCGTATGATCCAATATTTGATTGAAAAGATGTGTTCATTCCTTTTTTGGAATTACCTTTTGTAATTATTGAAATTACTCCACCTGCTGCAGAAGAACCATAAATTGCACCTTGTGGACCTTTTAAAATTTCTATTCTTTCAATTTCATCTAAGGAAATAGAATTGAGATATGTTTCAGACTGAGTAGCAGTGTTATCTGCATAACTAACACCATCAATCAAAATGGAAATATATTTCTTTTCAAATCCTTGAATAAAATATGAAGAAGTTTGTCCAACTCCACCTTGATTGCCAGAATTTATACCGGGTTGAGAATTTAAAATTTCAGATAGTGAATTACTATTTGAGTTTTCAATATCTGTCTTATCAATAACAATGATATTTGAAGCAGTTTGGTTTAATTTCGTTTGAAAACGATTAGGTGTTATAAGAATTCTCAGTAATTTATCATCAGGAATGGTTTCTGAAACTCCATTAGATACAATAGATATCATATAAATAAAAAATAAAAAAAGCGCACGTGTAGTCATAAATGCCTCCAGCAAAAAATA
>CAZWGZ010000283.1:0-1775 GCA_964633395.1 uncultured Rhodobacterales bacterium | reverse complement strand
GACAATAACAATGGATTTTATTGTCTTCAAAATTAACCCATAACTAGCTGATAGAATTTAAAATTCAAATTAGTTAAACTTAAAAGTGAAATAACTTTTAAATCCATAGGTATAACTTCTAATGTCAGCAAAATGCATTTTTATGCACATTTTTTTTAAAGGAGAATTATATTGTCCCAAGCTGATTTAACAGCCAATCCTGCCCAAGAAAGCTTTTCAGATTTATTAGATCAAAGCTTCCAAGAAATGGCAAGTATAGAAGGTTCAGTCGTATCTGGAACTGTTCTTTCAATTGAAAAAGATATGATATTGATTGACGTAGGACTTAAATCAGAAGGTAGAGTTCCACTTAGAGAATTTGCAACAGATGATGGCGATGTTATAATTAAAGTAGGCGATATTGTTGAAGTTTATATCGAAAGATTAGAAGATATTAACGGGCATGCTGTTTTAAGCAGAGAAAAAGCTAGAAGAGAAGAATCATGGGTAAACTTAGAAAAAGCTCATGAAGCTCAAAAAAGAGTTAATGGAGTAATATTTGGTAAAGTAAAAGGTGGTTTTACAGTAGATCTCGAAGGAGCAACTGCTTTTCTACCTGGAAGCCAAGTTGATATAAGACCTATAAAAGATCTTGGAGCTTTAATGGGTACTCCCCAGCCATTTCAAATATTAAAAATGGATAGAAGACGAGGTAATATTGTAGTTTCAAGAAGGGCTGTATTAGAAGATAGTAGAGCCGAAGCAAGATCAGAATTGGTAGCTAATTTACAAGAAGGACAAGTGCTACAAGGAATTATCAAAAATATAACAGATTATGGTGCTTTTGTTGACTTAGGGGGAGTAGATGGGTTACTTCATGTAACAGATATTTCATGGAAAAGAATAAATCATCCATCTGAAGCTTTACAGGTAGGAGAATCAGTTCAAGTAAAAGTTATAAAATTTAATGACGAAACACAAAGAATATCTCTTGGAATTAAACAATTATCTGAAGATCCTTGGACAAAAGTGTTCGAAAGATTCCCAGTTGGTTCTAAAATGTCAGGTATTGTTACAAATATAACTGATTATGGTTCTTTTGTAGAATTAGAAGATGGGATAGAAGGATTAGTGCATGTTTCAGAAATGAGTTGGACTAAAAAAAATGTTCATCCTGGAAAAATTGTTTCTACTTCTGAAAAAGTAAATGTTGTAGTTCTTGATATAGATGTACCTAAAAGAAGGATTTCATTAGGTATAAAGCAATGTATTGATAATCCATGGGAAACATTTAAGGTAAATAATAAATCTGGCCAAATAATAGAAGGTGAAATAAGAAATATTACCGAGTTTGGTTTGTTTGTTGCTCTTACAGAGGATATTGACGGTTTAGTTCATTTATCGGACTTAAGTTGGGATGGTAATGGAGATGAACTAATAAAGAATTATGTAAAAGGGAATCAAGTTAAAGCAAAAATTCTTGACATTGATATAGATAAAGAAAGAATTTCACTCGGAATAAAACAATTAACAGAAGACGTAGCATCCTCTGAGATTGATAATATAAGAAAAGGCTCCACAGTTACATGTACAATTGTAACTATTACAGATGCAGGATTAGAAGTAACAGTGAGTGATAACATCAAAGGGTATATAAAGAAAAATGATTTAGCTAGAGAAAGAGCTGATCAAAAAACGGATAGATATGGCTTAGGCGATAAGGTAGATGCTACTGTTACAAATATTGATAAAAAACAGAGAAGAATTACATTGTCAATAAAAGCAAAAGAAATTGA
>CAZWGZ010000282.1:0-1801 GCA_964633395.1 uncultured Rhodobacterales bacterium | reverse complement strand
AAATTCAAACTTATATTTAGCCAAAAGATTTGCTGCAAAAGAAGCTTTTTGGAAGGCCATTAATCCTAATCGTGGTGATGGGGTTTCATTTAAAGAAATTGAAACATTAAATGATCAAAATGGAAAACCTTATTTGTATTTTAGCGGTAAAACTAAAATTTATATTAAAAATAAAGAAATCAAACTAAATAGTAAATTTAAATTTAATATTTCATTATCTGACGAACCACCTTATGTATTAGCTTTTGTAGTTATTTATCTTGCTCCGAATGCTTAGGTAATGCATAAGTTAAAATATACTTCAAAATTTTGATTGACTGGGAGATCTAGATATGGGCGTTAAGATTAGCAAATCAAAAAATAGTTTTGGAGAGCTATTAAAAACTTTGATGGTTGCAGGCTCGATTGCTATTATATTTAGATCTATTTTTTTTGAACCTTTCAATATACCATCAGGATCAATGATCCCTACGTTGTTAGTTGGAGATTACTTGTTTGTCTCTAAATATTCTTATGGATATTCAAAGTATAGTTTTCCATTTGGTGTTGCTCCTATTAGTGAGCGTATTTTGGATAAATCTCCAAAAAGAGGTGATGTAATTGTATTTAGAAAACCTGGTGATGAAAGTGTTGACTATATTAAACGTTTAATTGGAATTCCAGGAGATATGGTGCAAGTTAAAAAAGGTGTTCTTCACATAAACGGTAAAAGTGCTAATAGAGTTAAAACAAATTTTGGTATGATGAAGAATATATACGGTATTGAAAAAGTTTTTACTAAATATAAAGAAAATTTTGAAGATACTAATATTCATCAAATAATTGAATCAAGTGATACAGATCCCTTTGACGATACTATAGAGTTTAAAGTCCCTGAAGATCATTTTTTCTTTATGGGAGATAATAGAGATAATAGTAGAGATAGTAGGACTTCTGAAGTAGGTTTTGTTCCTAAAAGAAATTTGATAGGAAAAGCTCAGATAATTTTCTTCTCTCATAGTAATTCTGCTTCTTTTTATGAATTTTGGAAATGGCATAAATCTATAAGATTTTCTAGAATAGGTAAGGCTATTGAATAGTGACAATTGACGATTTTGAAAAAATAATTGATTATAAATTTAATAACAAAAGTTTATTATTTGAAGCCTTGACGCATTCAAGCTCAACAAAAGTGAATTCTAATGAAAACAAAAAAAACTATGAAAGATTAGAGTTTCTTGGTGATAGAGTTTTAGGGCTTGTATTGGCTGAATATTTTTTTAAATTATTTCCTGACTCTAACGAAGGATTTTTAAATGATTATTTTCAAAAATATGCAAATCAAGATTTTCTTTCAAAATGTGCAAAGAAAATAAAAATTTCAGACTTTATAAAAACTCAAAAAGGAGATGACTTAGATAATAATAAGTCTATTTTGAGTGATGTTATTGAATCTGTAATTGGAGCTATATACTTAGACTCTAATATTGATGAATGTAGAAAATTTATAGTTAACAACATGTTAAAAATTGTTTCTGAAACTGATTACCCTCTTAAACATTCTAAATCTTTACTTCAAGAATTTTGTTTAAATAAATTTAAACAATTGCCTAAGTATTCAATGGTTGAAAAATCAGGGCCAGACCATATGCCAGTTTTTACTGTATCAGTGAATATCAATGAAAAAAATACTATGTTAGCTAAAGGTTCAAATTTAAAAAATGCTGAAGAAAATGCTGCCTCTAAACTATTGGCTTTATTGAATACTTAATTTTAAATATTTTATAATACAAAAGGGTTATCGTGAACAATGAATTGAAAA
>CAZWGZ010000281.1:0-1807 GCA_964633395.1 uncultured Rhodobacterales bacterium | reverse complement strand
TTTAAATCAGATAGTTATAGATATTAATAATGGAATCATTATTACAAGTTGATATCAAATCTGAAAGTGAAATGAAAAAAATTGGTAAATCTTTATCTAAGTGTTTAAAAATTGAAGACGTTGTTTGTTTCAACGGAACACTTGGTGTAGGCAAGACTTTTCTTTGTAGAGCGATTATTAATAATATTACCAAAATTAAAGAGGTGCCAAGTCCAACTTTTAATTTAGTTCAGACGTATCCCTTATCTAATTCAAATGATAATGAAATTTGGCATTGCGATTTTTATAGACTTAATAATTATGAAGAAGTTCAAGAAATAGGTGTTTTTGAAGATTTAAAAAAAAAATAATTTTGCTAGAATGGCCAAAGTTTGAAATAGAGATTGAAGGTTATAATCCTCTAATTATTACTCTTGAAAATAATTCTCTTGAAAAAAAGAATTTATTAGATTCTAGAAAAATTACTTTTTTTGGCTCAAGAAAATGGAAAAATCGATTTCAAAAATATAATTTAATTTGTAAATCTAGAGAATAATAATATGAACTTTGTTTTTTATGACCTTGAAACTACAGGACGAAATCCTACGTGGGATCAAATAATTCAAGTTGCAGCTATTTTAGTAGACAGTAGTTTCAACGAAATTGATAGATTTGAAGGAAGATGTCGTTTAAAGCCTGGTATAATCCCAGAACCAGGTGCCTTAATTGTAAATAACACATCAGTTGAAATGTTAAATCAAGTTAATCTTTCGCACTATGAATTAATTACAAAAATTCAAAATATTTTTAAAAAATGGTCGCCAGCTATATTTACTGGATTTAATACTATTGGCTTTGATGAAGAATTTTTAAGAAAAACTTTTTTTAAATCATTGCTTGAGCCATATACAACTCAATTTAATGGAAATAAGAGAGCAGATGTCTTAGGTATGACAAGAAGTTCTAAGTTTTATTATCCTAATTGCTTAGAAGTAGGCATGAATGAAAAAGGAAATAAAGTTTTTAAATTAGAAGTTTTAACTAAAATGAATAATATTATACATAATGCACATGATGCCATGGGAGACGTAATTGCCACTATAGAAATTGCCAAAATATTATCTTTAAAAGCAAATAATATATGGAAATCAGGTGTAAATAATAGTAATAAAATTGAAGTAGATAACTTTCTCATAAAAAATGATGTCGTCTGTATGGATGAATATTTTTTTGGAAAATTCAATTCTTATGCAGTAACATATATATGTAAGAATCAATTTAATTATCCTCAGTGTTTTGACCTTATTCACGATCCAATTGATTACTTAGACATGTCAATGAAGGATTTAAAGGCTAAGATGAAACTAAGACCAAAGATAATTAGAGATATAAAAAATAATAAGAATCCTATTTTAATGGATGCTAGTTATGTTAATAAGATTCCTGCTTATGAGACTATAGGTTTGGATGTTTTGAAAAATAGGGCTGCTATAATTAAAAATAATGATGATTTTAAAAATAAAATACAAAGAATTATTTTTGAAGAAAATGAAGAGAAGGAATTCTCAAAATCACAAATTGACATTCAACCTGAAGATAGTTTGTACATGGGAGGCTTTCCAGATAATGATGATAAAACTAAAATGCTTGATTTTTTTAATGCTGACTGGGATAAAAAAATACATATCTCGAATCAATTTAGAGATCAACGTTACAAGTATTTTGCTCACAGATTAATTTATGAAGAATCTCCTCAAACTTTACCATCATCGGATTATCAAGAAATACATAAAATTATTGCAAAACAAGTATTAAGTACTGATAATGA
>CAZWGZ010000280.1:0-1808 GCA_964633395.1 uncultured Rhodobacterales bacterium | reverse complement strand
TCCCATATAGCTTGTCCGTCATAATGAGTATGAATATCAACAAAACCAGGAGACACTATTAAGTTTTTTGCATCTATTTCTTTATCAGCCTTACCTTGAAATTTTCCTACAGCTGCTATAAGGCCATCTTTTAATGCAATATCACCAAACTCAGGTTTATTACCTGTTCCATCTACAAGTGTTCCATTTTTGATAATTAAATCAAAATCACTTATATTTCTATTTAAACCATCCATAATAATAATCCTCCCAATGTGTATAGTTTGTTCTTTAATGTTTTTGATGTCAATAATTGATTTAACATGTGAACAATTGAATTAATTAATAATTTTCTTTTTTCTTAATTGTTCAATTTGTAATGGAGTTATTCCTATTTCTTTTAAAATATCATCTGTATTCTCACCTATTGAAGGTGCTGAATTTGAAACTTTACCTGGAGTTTTACTTAATCTTGGGAAAGCTTGATGCATCAGAATATTTCCAAACTCACTATTTTTATGTTCTAGTAAGATTTCTCTATCTATAATATAAGGATGTTCAATTATTTCTGATATATCTAAAACAGGCCCAACAGTAACGCCTGCTTCAGAAAATATCTTTAAGAGTTCATCTCTATTATATTTACTCATAAATTTAGATATTACTTCATCTAAAACATCCTGATTATTTAATCTATCACTATTACTTAAAAATCTAGGATCAAATATTAATTCTTTTATTCCAATTGTTATAGCAAGCTTTTCCCACATTGACTGCATGGATGCTGACAGAGATAAATATTTTTTATCCTTAGTCTTATATATTCCTCTAGGAGCTGCAACACTGCTCCTATTTCCCATTCTTGAGGGAACTTTTCCTGATATTTGGTAGCTTGCTGCCCAAGGCCCTAATATAGAAAAAAGTGGTTCGAATAAAGAAAGATCAATTACCTGCCCCCCTAAATTATTCTTTTCAGACGCTAAAATTCCCATTAAAATAGCACCAAAACCTGTAAGACCCGCAACCATATCTGCTAACGCGGTTGGTGGAAGAAGTGGAACTTGATCTTTATCACCAGTCATAGTTGCAAAGCCACTCATGCCTTCCACTAAAGAACCAAAGCCAGGGGCATTTTTAAATATTCCAGTTTGTCCCCAGCCTGAAATTCTAAGAATAATAATTTTTTTATTAAGCTCAAATAATTTATCAGGACCAATACCCCATTTTTCAAGAGTACCAGGAAGAAAATTTTCAATAAAAACATCAGCGGTTTTAACTAGTTCTTTAAGGAGGTCCAAACCTTCTTTATCTTGCAAATTTAAAGCAATACTTCTTTTATTTCTTGAATAGACTGCCCACCAGTGAGATACACCATTAACTTTCCAATTCCTAAGATCATCACCTTTACCAGGCCTTTCAATTTTAATTACATCAGCACCAAAGTCTGCAAACATATGACTAACCATATTACCTGCAGCTAAACGAGATAGATCTAAAACTTTAAGATTTTCTAAGGGTAACAAAACAAAATCTTTCTGGTTAAAATTATAAAATTACGCTTCATTATTATCTATTTTTATTTTTCTAAGCGATTTTAAAAGAAGATTTCTTTTTTTAGCTCTCTCTTGCAATTGATCTTCAGGGAGTATTTTTCTTCTTTCCATTTCGAGTTTTTCTCCTACTTGATCCGACCAATCTGGAAATGAAGTTTGAGTTTTTGCCATTTCTGTATACATAGGTCCATAACGAGCCATATAATCTCTAATGCCACCTGGAGCATTAAGATCTATTGTTTCAAATGGCCCCATAAAAGCCCATCTCAAGCCTAA
>CAZWGZ010000279.1:0-1811 GCA_964633395.1 uncultured Rhodobacterales bacterium | reverse complement strand
ATTAATTATTTATAATAATTAATTTTTTATTTATTAAATTTTTAATAGGTTTCTCACGAGAAACCATTAAAAATCATCTCATTGAATCAATGAATTGCTCCAATTTTTCAAGATTTGCATTAATATTTAAGTATATATATTAATAAATTACTTTCATATTTTCTAGATTTTCTATGGCTTCTTTTAATATGTTTTCAGGTAAGTTTTTAAAATTAGATTTTACCGAGTTAAAAGTAATAAAATCTTGTTTTAAAATATATGTTGTTAAATCCAAATAGTCTTTTGGTATAATCACTTTATCTTTCCCATTAGTTAAATAAGTTTGAAGGCCATTTTTTTCTATTTTGATTGATTTAGAGACTTTGTATTTTCTACCTTCCAACACTATATGATTCAAAGAATAATTTTTTATTTTATAGGGCCATTTTTGTATACTATCAAAAAGAACTTCTTTAGTTTGATCATTATCAATAATTTTTTCTAATTCTTTTGAAAGAGTTTTTAAATTATTTTTTAAATTTTCTTTAGTTGAATTTTTATTAAAATCTGTACGCATAAAATCATTCAAAATTAATTTTTCCCATATAACGCCCATGAGATCTATCGGTTTAAAATAAGTTAAACCAAAAGCTATATGTATTGAACCACTTTTAGATGCTAACGCATCATGATATTGCCCTCTAGGTAAATATAATAAATCACCTGGCTTAAGAGTAATTTGATCAATCATTCGGCCTGCTTTTTTAATTCTTTCTTCAGGACTATATTTAAATAATGGATGATTTATTGGATTATTTTCAATATTTTCATATATATTCCAAACTTTTTCACCTTCAAAATGTATCGCAAAAACATCATGCACATCGCAATGTGGTCCAAAAGCTTGACGACTCTGCATAGAAAAATATAAGTTTCCTTGGCACCTTCCATTTGTTATATCCTGTAACTGATTGGATATGTTTATTAAGCCAGAATTAGCTTTGTCTATATCATTTAAAATAATAGAAGCTCCTTTAGAGACCCAATTTTGTACTTTTTCTGGATCAGGCCTCATAAATTGTCCTGATGCTTCAAGAGATAATGATGAGTATTCATTATATTTAATTCGCTCTTTATCTAACATCATTACAAAGTTATGGTTATTCCAATTGCTACTCATAGACAAGACTTCATTTAAAATATCTAAACTCATAATACTAGACGTGTTTTGAAGGAAATCTTTATTGTACAAATATTGTTTCCCAAAATTATTTGAGATAAAGTCTTTATTTAATTTTTCTTTAAAGATATTTGTATTCAATTTTAGCTCCATTTTTATAACGATAATTTTGTAAATATATTTATTACTATAAAATTTTAATTCATATTTTAGTAATAACTATTAAAAATATAAATGCCATTTTGATTTGTTACTGAAAAATTTAAGTTTGGTTCTATTTTACATAGTTTTTGTTTAAGTCTGTATAAATGTGTTTCCAACGTATGTGTTTCAATATTTTTATTAATACCCCAAATATTTGTAAGTAATTCCTTTTTAGAGATTTTAGAATTTTTGTTCTGATAAATAAATTTTAAAAGATTACTTTCTTTTTCTGTTAAATGTTGTTTTATGTTTGTTCTTTTATTTTCAATAATTTTTTGAAATGGTAGAAAAACTAATTTTTCCATTAAGTGAATTGTTGTTTCATTTTTTTTTTCTTCATTTTGTATGTTTTTGAGATAATTAAATAATGTTTTTAATTTAAATGGCTTTGTTAATAACATAATATTCTTATCGTTTTCCATTGATTTTTCTGTATTATTGTCCTGAT
>CAZWGZ010000278.1:0-1829 GCA_964633395.1 uncultured Rhodobacterales bacterium | reverse complement strand
CTTATCAAATTAAGGAAGTGGAAAATACTAATGAATTAGTAGCTAATATTATTTCTAATTCTTTTAATGATGTGTCTGATGGCCAAGAGCAATATGAAATTAAGGAAGTAGAAAATACTAATAAAATAGAAGATTCTATTGTTTCTGAGGTATTTAATGAGGCGTTCAATGAAAATAAATCTTATGAAATTAATAAACAAAAAAATATTGATAATCTAAATGATTCTAATATTACAGATGACTTTAATGAAGTTTTTGATCTTAATAGTTATAATCATGATGAGAGTGTAAATGAAGTTAAAGAGAATTCAAAGCAACATAAAAATCAAGATAGCAATCTCTTTTTAAAAACATTAAATTATCTAAATCCTTCATCTTTATTTCTAACACTTATTATTTTTGTTTTTGTTGGGACAGGGTTTTGGGCAACATTTACTGAATTAGATGAGGTAATTCGTTGCTCAGGACAAGTTGTTCCAGCCAGTAATGCAAAGGTCATACAATCAGAGTTTCAAGGTAAAGTATCTTCTATAAATTTCAAAGTAGGTGATAACGTTAAATTAGGAGATATATTACTTACCTTAAAAGATTCTGATTTTGTTACTGAAATTAATATAAATAAAGAAGATTATTTTTCGTCTTTGGCCTTAATAGATAGATTAGAAGGAGAATCAAATTTTAAAAAACCTATTTTTAACTCTGAATTAAAGAGTAAAAGACCCGATTTGATGAACGCTCAGCTTCAAGTTTACAAAGCAAGAGTTAACAAATTAAAAGATAGTGAAAAATTATTAAAAAATGAATTAGAAAGGCTTATCTATAATATTGAAGAAGTTAAGGTTGAAATTGAATCTTATACCACTGAAAGAAAATTTTTAGACGAAGAGCTTAAAATTTTATCCCCCTTAGTAAAAAAGGGTTTTGAGCCTAGGTTAAAACTAGTTCAAACTTCTCAAAGGCTTGCATCTCTTGATAGTAAAATTTTAAAATCAAGAGTAGCCATACCTGGAATTCAAATAGATGTAAGAAAAATAACACAGAAATTAAAAAATCTTAGAAATGACTTTATATCAAAAGCTAAAGAAGAAATAATTGCTGCTAAGGATCGTTTTAATAAATCTGTTTTGAAAAGCAATCAATTGGATGAAAGATTAATGGGCACTGAAATTCTTGCTCCAGTTAATGGATTAATATCTAAAGTTGAAATATCAACTATTGGAGCAATAGTATCTTCTGGGACTAATTTATTTGAAATAATTCCTACTTCTGATGAACTTATAGTAGAAGCAGAAGTTCGACCTGAAGATATTGCTTTTGTAAGATCTGGTCAAAAGGCTAGAATTAGTGTTACTGCCTATGATCCATCAGTTTATGGTTTTTTAGAGGGTGAAGTTCAAAATATAGCAGGAAACACAACTGAACGCCCCGATGGAAGCAAATATTTTTCTGCAAGGATAATAACTAAATCTAAAATGTTTGATAAGAAAAAAGATCAGAAATTCGAAATTATTCCAGGCATGGAAGCTTCTGTTGAGTTGCAAGGTGATAAGAGATCTGTATTAGAATATATTTTAACGCCAATCCAAAAGCTCAAGAGGGAAGCTTTTACTGAAAAATAATATTAAGTATATTCATTAAAATAGTAATTCACTTTTTTATTTTTGAAATATTTTAATATGGCCTCTAAGCAATATCCATCTAAAGTATCATTAACTCATCATCATTATTCATTGGTAATGTTACAAAAGCTAGTTCTTGATTATATTGCTCTACGTTATATGATCTATTAACATCACCTCGCAATATCGCTGTTAATTCAATCTGATTGT
>CAZWGZ010000277.1:0-1830 GCA_964633395.1 uncultured Rhodobacterales bacterium | reverse complement strand
ACCCTCCAAATTTTTATTGTTGACATAAGCAAAGCAAAAGTAAAACATATATTAATTATAACTAATATAAGTTTTACTTATGATAAATAATAATATTAAATTACAGCAATTGAGACATTTTGTTATAAGTGCGGAAATTGGAAAGTTTTCGAACGCTGCTAACGTTCTTGGGATCGCACAACCAGCGTTAAGCCAAAGCATCCAAAAATTAGAACTTATTTTAAATACAAAGTTATTGATACGTAATCAACAAGGTGTAACATTATCTGAATCTGGGAAATTATTTTTTCCGAAAGCAAAACAAATATTAAATGATTTATTAGAAGCTCAAGAGGATATTAAAACTCTAACTGACGAGCCAAGTGGAAATGTAAAAATTTTTTTAAGTCCCAAGCTGTTAAATTTGATTAGTATGAAGTTATATAAACATATGAATATAAAATATCCTAAAATCAACCTTCAATTTGAAGAAGGGTTTGGATTAAGAGGAAGTAATTTAATTGAAAATGGCGAAATAGATATTGGGGTACTTCCTGATTGGAAGTTTAACAAAAATATTAATTCCCAACTTATTATTTCAGATAACCTTTATTTTTATGGTAAAAAAGATCTTGTTAATAATACAAATGAACCAATTAAATTCTCTGATTTAATTAATTATCCACTTATTTTAACTGGTGCACAGGTTATACTTAGACAAAAACTGAATAATTTATCAAACAAACTTAATAAAAAACTTCAAATCATTATTGATTCAGATTCACAAACATATACTGAAAGTTTTATCAATGAAGGCTTAGCTTATTCAATTGGACCTGCAGAAGCATCATATAAGGAAAGAAAGAATAATATTTTTTTTGCTAGAGAAATTATAGAGCCACAAATATCTAGATCAGTAGTCATATGCTGGCCTAAAATAAAAACAATTAGTAAAGCAGCTCAAATTACTGCTCAAAATCTTTTGTTCATATTAAAAGAACTTCACAATAAAAATATACTAGTTGGTAGTTTTTTGTACTCTAACAAAAAAAAGAAATTTATGAGTATGTAATGTAAAAATTTAATTAAGTTTTTTTTTCTTAATTCCAATTTTCCATACAGCTATAATCGTTATCAAAACAAAACCTATTGCAATAGGATGTTCCATAAGATCATCAAAACTAGGAGTGATAGCTATAGCTTGCCTCATTGAAAGCTCAAATTGCGGACCTACAACAAAACCAATTAAAAAAGTGACAAATGAAAAGTCTAGTTTTTTTGCAAGGTAGCCAAATATTCCAAAAAATAAAATTAACCAAACTCCGACAATTCCACCACCTTGAAGATAGGCACCTACAGAGCAAAAGAATATAACTGAAGGAATTATTACTCTCAGCGAAACTAAAGAAACAAAGGAAAATAATTTCTGACCAAAATAACCAATTAAAAGTAATAATAAACTTGCACAAATCATGGATAAATAAATACCATGAACAAGTTCTGGTTGTTGTACAAACATCAATGGCCCTGGTGTTACTCCTTGAATAATAAAAGCACCAATTAAAATCGCAGCTATTACACTGCCCGGAATACCTAGAGCAAATAAAGGAACTAAACTTGAAGGGACCACAGCATTATCAGCACTTTCAGCAGCAGCAATACCTTCAATTGCTCCCTTGCCAAACCTTGATGGATCTTTTGCTGCTTTCTTTGTTAAACCATAAGATAAAAAAGAAGCAACGCTAGCACCTAAGCCAGGAAGAATTCCAATAGTCGATCCAACAAATGTACCTCTGATTATAGCAGGAATACATAATTTCCACTCTTCCCAACTAATGCTTTGATTAATTG
>CAZWGZ010000276.1:0-1849 GCA_964633395.1 uncultured Rhodobacterales bacterium | reverse complement strand
ATTTAAACCATAAAATGTTCCTAGAAGACTAATTAATAAAATATCATCTGGTTTTTTCTTATAGATTTGAACTAGCTTTTCTATAACAGAATTAATTTTACCATCACGATTCATATTGAAAAAAAATTCAATCTCTTTTTCAGAAAACGTGGGTATGATTGATTTTTTAAATTTTTTTGAATGTCTATTGATTTCATCAATTAATCTTGTGTTTTTTGGATATTGAATCCAAACATTTTTTAGAATCTCGAGACCTTTAAGGTAATTATTTTCTATAAAAAATTTATTTGCTTTTTGAAAACGAATATTAATGGACATTTATATTTGCCTTAATAATTTTAATTATTTGGTTCAGGGAAATCTTCAGGAAAAAAAAGAATAAATGGTAATTTATGTCCAAGTTTAGAGTTTTGAATGAAAACAGTTGTTTCATCTCCTATAATATCTTTTATAATCCATTTTTTTAAAATAAATGGATTATCAGAAAACTCTAAAATTAACTCTCCAGCCTGAGTGTTTTCTGCAAGTTTGACCTTTAAGGTTATAATCCCCAAAGATTTTTTTAAGTCTAAAATAATTTTTTTATTGTTAAAATTTATATTTTTATCTAATAAAATTGAAAATGGAGTTTGTTGAATAGGAATATTATTAGTTGACTTCAGCTTTCTATCTTGAATTACAAGCCAAAAACCCTTGGATGTGATTAATAAATTACTTGGTTGAATATAATCCAGTCTTAGTTTTCCTGGTAAATCTATAAATATTTTACCATTACTTATATTGCCTGAAGGACTAACTTGGATAAAATTTGCTTCAAGTGTATTGAGATTAATAAAAAAATTTTCGATTTTTGTTTTTAATAATTTTTGTTCATTTGAGGAAACTGCTTGTGAACAGCTAAATATGACTGATAATATAATTACAGAAAGATATTTAATAATTATTAGTGATAATGTTAAACTTCTCAATCAATGATCCTCAATTAACACTTCCCTTTTACCAGCTCTTCCTGGCTTGGACACAACATTGTTTTCTTCCATTTTTTCTATAATTGTTGCAGCTCTATTATAACCTATTTTGAAGTGTCTTTGAATAAAAGATGTGCTGGCTCGTCTTTCTCTTGCTATCAAAGCAACTGCTTGATCATACAATTCATCATTTTGATTGTTTTTTTTCTCTGTTAATCCATAAAAAGCATCATTATTAATATTGTTAGGCTCTTCAGTTATTGTTTCATCATAATCTGGAACTGATTGATCAGATAAAAATTTAGTAACTTTTTCAACCTCAGAATCTTCTACAAAAGGGCCATGAACTCTAGTAACTTTTCCTCCGCCTGCCATATATAACATATCTCCTCGGCCTAATAATTGCTCTGCTCCTTGTTCACCTAAAATTGTTCTACTATCAATTTTGCTTGTTACTTGAAATGATATTCTAGTTGGAAAGTTAGCTTTGATAGTCCCTGTAATAACATCAACTGAAGGTCTTTGGGTAGCCATTACAACATGAATTCCTGCCGCTCTTGCCATTTGCGCCAACCTTTGAACTGCTGCCTCTATATCTTTTCCAGCAACTAACATCAAATCTGCCACTTCATCAATAATAACAACAATAAAAGGTAAAGGGGTTAAATTAATGTGTTGATCTTCATATATGGCCTGCCCTGTATCAGGATCAAACCCAACTTGAATATTCTTTGTTAAAACTTCACCTTTTTTTCTAGCTTCTATTAATCTTTCGTTATAACTATCAATATTTCTTACGCCCAATTTACTCATGGACATATATCTCGTTTCCATTTCTCTTACAGCCCATTTCAAAGCTATAATTGCCTTACTTGGATCTG
>CAZWGZ010000275.1:0-1850 GCA_964633395.1 uncultured Rhodobacterales bacterium | reverse complement strand
CTTTTTTTCAAGTTCTTTTGAAATTATTTGTTGCTCTTTCTCAAGTCTTAAATTTTTTTCTTTTTGATAATTGTAGTTCACGCGAATGCTTATTAGCGTAAAAAAAAGAATAGTAGATCCAATAATTAGAATAAACAAATAGGTGTTGTAACGTATCCTATTTTGATTTAATTGGCTTTGATTTTTCGAAAGTAGTATTTGGGTTTCTAAATTCTTAAACTCCTTTAACACACTATTTGAATAACTGAAACCTGCAAGTTGAATTAAAGAATCCTTTATCCTTAATAAATCATTTGATGAGTTTCTAGTAGCGTATATTTTCTCTAAAATCTTATAATTTTCTTTTTTATCGTTATTTCTTATGTTCTTTATCTGTAAATTTTCAATAGCTATTTTCTCGGCCATTGAAAGGTTGTTGAGCATTAAATAACATTTCGCTAATTTAGAGTTAATGGGAGGATGTTCCATAGGGAATTTAATTAGAGCCTCTTTTGCTATTTTCAAATACTCAATGGATTTTTCGTACTCCTTTTTAGAGAAGTAGTAAAAACCATAATCATAAAATGAATAACCATAATTTCTTTGAATGTTAGTTGTAAGATCTATTCCATTTTTTTTATTTTGTTTTTCATATAAATCAGTCAATTTTATTCTATAGTAATTTGCCTTTGTGAGATCATTTTTAGATAAATTTAAACCTATTAGATCGTTAAAAGAATACATTATATCCTCTGGAATGTTTAACTCTTCTCTACTCTTAAGAGTTTTTAAATAATACTGCTCCGCTAAAACGAAATCCTTATTTGAAAGGGCAATTAAAGCAAGGTTATCATAGACGGTATTTAAACCTTTTTTCTTGTTCTTCTCACTTTTGTATAATAAAAAGTTTTTCTCGGATTCTCGGTAATATTCTTCTGCTTTGTTTAAGTCTTTTTCGTCCGTTTGAAAATATAAATTCCCTATGTTGAGAAGTAACCAAGCTGGTTTATCAATATTCTTTTCAATTCTTTGTGAAGGAGGAACTACTTCAAAGGTTTTTAAGGCAAGACCATAGTATGAAAGTGCATTTGCCTCACTTCCTTGCATGTTCAGTATTTCTCCAAGTAAAGAATAGGTAGAGACTAAATCAATGGTTGGGTTATCATGATCCACTAAATTTATTGCATCAAAGGCAAAATCTATTGCCTTGTTTGGAGCAATTTGTTTGTATTCTTGAATGGAATCATTTAATGATTTATGCTCCTGAACACCTCTGGCATCGGTTGGCCAAAGACTAGATAACGAAAAGAGTAGCGTTAAAAACAAATTTATTTTTTTAAGTATAAAAATATAATCAATATTAAACCAATAATGATCAGTATTTCAAAAAAATCTTTAATTGACAACTTTGAGTTGTTTGGATGCTTTTCTTTTGAGATACTTTGCCTTCTCGGAATTAAACTTTTCCTTTGAATAAGTTTTACCGTTAAAAAAAATTGTTTTCACATTCTCTGGAAAATCAATTTCAAATATAAAATTTTGATTGTACTTAGGGGTCATGCTGTATATTTATGTCAAAAATATAATATTACAACTCTAATATCTACAAATAACCTACTGCAAAAATACTGCATTTTTAAAGTATTTAATTTTTAATGAATTGAAAAAAATCTTGTTACTCTCTGACACCCATGGGCATTTAGATAAAAAAATAACCCGCTATATTTCTCAAGTAGATCAAATATGGCATGCGGGCGATATAGGAAACCCTAAAGTATTAGATGACTTGACTGCGCTAAAACCCCTTCGGGCGGTCTATGGAAATATTGACGGGCATGAAATACGACTTCAGGCCCCTGAGGTACTTTATT
>CAZWGZ010000274.1:0-1863 GCA_964633395.1 uncultured Rhodobacterales bacterium | reverse complement strand
AGCTTACCAGAATTTCATTAACATTAAGCTTTGTTTTTAATATTGCTGGAATAAAAGCCCATAAAGCTCCACCTAAAAAGCCAACAATGATCATCATAAAAATTAAAAATTTTGTTTCCACTCCTGGAAAGAGTAATCCAAAGGAGCCAGCCAATAGTGCTCCAATAATAAATTGACCTTCCGCTCCAATATTCCATACATTTGCCCTAAAACAAAACATCAACCCTGTTCCTATTATAATTAGAGGACAAGCTTTTACAAAAATATCGCTAATTCTGTCAATTCTAGAAAAGGGTGATACAAAAATTTGATACAAAGTTTCAGCAGGATTGTATCCTAGCAAAGAAAATATTAAAGTTCCCATTACTATAGTTAAAAATATAGATAAGATCGGAGCTGCTATCATCCAATTTTGAGAAACTTTATTTCTTGGAGTAAATATGATCATTTATTTTTCTTAATTTCATGTATTTTACTTGAATTTGAACCCATTAAAATTCCTACATCACGTGCAGTTATATTTTTTACGTATCTTATATCACTTAGGTTACCATTGTTGATTACAGCAATTTTATCGGATAATTGAAAAATCTCTTCTAAATCTTGACTTATTACAATCACAGCTTTTCCATTATGTGCTAGATCTAGTAATTTTTGTCTAATTGATGTTGCAGCGCCTATATCAACGCCCCATGTTGGTTGTGAAAAAATGGCAACCTTAGGGTTGGAAGCTAATGATCTTCCTAAAATAAATTTTTGTAAATTGCCACCAGATAATTGATTTGCAAAAGGATTCTTTTCAGGACATCTAACGTCATTTTTTTCTATTATTTTTATGCTTTGATCTAAGCTGTTTTGTGGATTTATGAATAATCTAGAAAAAAAGTTTTTTGTTTCATAATATTTATAATAAAATGTAAGAAAAACATTCTCATTCAATTTCAGACTTGGAACTGTGGCGTGATAATTTCGCTCTTCTGGGATAGTTTCTATGCCCAAAGCTCTTCTTAGTGTAACATTTTTATAGCCTATTGACTTATTATCCAATAAAATTTCATTGTCATTGTTACAAATACTCTCACCAGTTAATGCTTCCATTAATTCAACTTGACCATTTCCAGCTATTCCAGCTATTCCTATTATTTCCCCGTAATGCACAGTTAAATTAATATTATTTAGTGTAGTTCCAAAATGGTTCTCTTTTTGTTTATTTAAATTATTAAGTTGTAATGCCACATCTTTAATATGATGTTTCTTCGATATCTTTTTTAACTTAACTATTTCTTTCCCAACCATTGTTTCAGCAAGAAAAGAAGTCGTAGTTTTTTTAGCATCAATAGTTGCGATAGATTTTCCAGATTTTAAAACTGTAACTTTGTCTGCTAATTCGATGATTTCTTCTAATTTATGACTAATGTATAAAATAGAACAACCAGATTGTGACAGCTTTTTTAAAATCTTAAATAAACTAACTATTTCTTGAGGAGTAAGAACCGAAGTTGGTTCATCCATGATTAATAATTTAGGGTTTTGCATCAAGCAACGTATGATTTCAACTCTCTGTTGTTCTCCAACAGAAAGCTCATTAACTTGTTTAAGAGGATCTATCGATAATTCCCATTTGTTAGAAAGGCTTGTGATATCTAAAATTAGTTGCTTAAAGCTAATTTTATTATCTAGGGCTATTAATATATTTTCAGCTACATTTAAAGCAGGGAAAAGAGAGAAATGTTGAAAAACCATTCCAATCCCATGGCTTCTTGCTAAGTTAGGAGAAGAAATATCTACCTGTTTATTATTAATTTCTAAGGTTCCTGAATCAGGTTCCAATACTCCATAAAAAATTTTAACTAATGTAGATTT
>CAZWGZ010000273.1:0-1905 GCA_964633395.1 uncultured Rhodobacterales bacterium | reverse complement strand
CCTCCAGTTTTTAAACCAAAAATTGTTCCTCTATCATATAACAAATTAAACTCAACATATCTTCCTCTCTTTATTAATTGTTTTTTTCTATCTTCTTCGTCAAATTTATCATTAATTCTTTTATTAATAATTTCTATATAAGATTTTAAAAAACTTTTACCTACATCCTTTATAAACTGAAAATCTTCATTCCAATCATCCGTATAAAGATAATCAAAAAAAATTCCACCAGTACCTCTAGGTTCTTTTCTATGTGGGATATAAAAGTAATCATCACACCATTTCTTAAAATTAGAATAGTATAAATTATTATATTTATTACAACTTTCTTTAAAACCATTATGAAAAATATTTGATGATTCTATATCTTCAAACATTGGGGTTAAATCACCACCTCCTCCAAACCAAATTTTTTTTTCTTTACCTGTACCTGTTACTAATAATCTTGTATTCATATGAGTAGCAGGAATAAATGGATTACACATATGCGAAACGACTGAAATACCAGTTGCCCAAAACCTTCCATTTTTTTCAGCACCAGGAATTTGTTTCCTGAATTCTTCAGAGAACTCTCCATAGACTGTTGAAATATTAACCCCAACCTTTTCAAAGACGTTTCCTTTCATTAACGATATAGTTCCTCCCCCACCTCCATCTCGATCCCACGACTTCTTTTCAAAAATTATCTTTTTATTATCTTTGGAAAAATTTTTTTCAATATCCTCAAATGAAACACATATTTCATCTCTAAGATCTGCAAACCATCCTTTAGCCATTTCCTTTTTAAAATTTGAAGTTTCTTCATTATCTTCACATTTTTGATTATATAATTTTTGGATCATTTCTTCTTTTATTGACATGTTTTTATAGCTTCTATTATAAAGTTGATTTTAAATAAAATAGAGTTTCTTCTAATGAAGGATTAAAATTATTGTTAACCCAAAACTCTTCACCTTTGGATAATAATGTGTTTATTTGTTTATAGTCATTTATTTTACATATATCTATAAGATCGTCTCTTTTAATTGGACATTTTGGCATTTCAATATTGAATATATCTAATTCCTTTAAAATAAAAAAAGGCAAAATATGAAACAATCCTAATTTACACCAACTTATAGGCATTCTATTTTTAGACGAAACTGAATCATAAACACAGTCTATTTTATTCCTCATTTTCCAAATAATTTTGAAAATTTTTATTTTTTTATTTTTTTTTACTAAAAGAGTTTTAATATCAATATCACTAGATAAATTTTCAATTAATCTTAAAAAGTTATAATAAGCTATTGTTTTTTTTGAAAGCTCAAACCTTAAAATAACATTTTCTAATTGATCAAAATCATATAAGTGAGGCATCAAAACAGATAATAAATTTAATTTTGCTTCATTGATTATATTTGACCCAAAAGTTTTAATATATTTAACTGTTTTAAAATTATCTAATTTAAAACCATCGTGAATTTTAGTATTTTTTCTATTATTTTTATTTAACAAGATATATCTATCTAAATCTAATTTTCTCATCATTAACAGACTGATATGAAAGTTATGATTGTCAAATATTTTTGTTAATTCATCTTTCATTCTTTTATTTGATAATAATTCTATATTATTAAGCTTTAATGCAATTTTATTTTTCAAAGTATCTGAAATATTTTTTTTTGAAAAAAATGCATAAAATCTGCAAAATCTTAAAATTCTGAGATAGTCTTCTTCAAACCTTTTAATTGGATCACCAATAAATCTTAATTTTCTTTTTCTTATATCTTCAAGCCCATTAAAAGGATCAAATAACTGTCCTAAAATATCTAAATATAAAGAATTGACTGTAAAATCTCTTCTATTTGCATCTATTTGAATATCTTTTGTTAAACCCACATAAGCTTGTCTTCCAAATGAAAT
>CAZWGZ010000272.1:0-1907 GCA_964633395.1 uncultured Rhodobacterales bacterium | reverse complement strand
AAATGAATGTTAAAACTGATTTAATTAAACAAATTCGTTTTGGTTATCCGACTAGATCATTATCCAGATTAGTTATTGAACTAGACCAACCAGCAATTATCTCAGAATTTTTTTATAAGAAAGATATAAATAATAAAATTATAAATCTACAAATGGGGATAACCAAAGCCAGCGAAGCTAGCTTTAGTATAGCCAAACATGTTTTGTCTCAAAATAATGGAAATATTTTAAATTTAAATGATAATGATAATGTTAATAAAAAAAAATTATTAGATTATGAAAATAAAATAAATTTATATGAAAATAAGATCAATACTTTTCCTAAATTAAGACCGAAAAAAATAATTGATTTAAAAAAATATGATGATAAAATTCAAAATGAAAAAAAAGATAATTATGTTGTATTTATTGATCCTGGTCATGGAGGAAGAGATCCAGGTGCAATTGGAACATTAGGCACACTTGAAAAGGATATAACTTTAAAAGTTTCATTAGAGTTAGCAAAAGCTTTAAAAAAAACAAATAAAATCAATCCAATATTGTCACGTACAACTGATATTTATTTGCCATTAAGAAAAAGAATTAATTTAGCAAAAATAAATAAAGCTGATATTTTTATATCTTTACATGCAGATGCGAGTAAAAATATTGCTGCAAATGGTATTTCTGTATTTAGTCTTTCTGACCAAGCTTCTGATAAAGAAGCTAAAATGATTGCAGAAAAAGAAAATGCAGTGGACATAATTCCAGGAATTAGCAGTGAAATCAATGATCCTATTATATTTGGCACTTTAATAAAAATGATCCAAAGGCAAGCAATGAATGATAGTGCTTTTTTAGCAAGAAATATAATAATGAATCTTAAAAAAACTAAATTAGCATTTAACCGTGGTCACAGATTTGCGGGTTTCGCTGTTCTAAAAGCTTATGACATACCATCTATTTTAATAGAAATTGGTTTTATATCAAATATTGAAGAAGAAAAAAAAATGTTAAATAAAAAATATCTAGAAAATTTGAGTAAAAATTTAACAATAGCTATTGTTAAGTATCTTTTAAAAACAAAATATTAGACTTTGTCTCAAAATGGTCTAATTTTAGATTTAAAAAAAAAAAATGAAAACTTTAGCTTATTTATTCACTACGTTTTTTTTAATTCTATTTTCTGGAATAATAGTTTTCTTATATGGTTTATGGTATTTTGGAAATGATCTTCCAGACTATAAAGAACTTTCAAAATATAACCCAAACGTGGTAACAAGAATCCATGCAGGTAATGGTGCATTATTAGCTGAACATGCTATTGAAAATAGAGTTTTTGTCCCAATAAATGTAATTCCACAAAAAGTTATTAATGCTTTTATTTCAGCAGAAGACAAAGATTTTTATAATCATTTTGGTTTAGATTTAAAGGCAACACTTAGAGCAGTTTTTACTAATATAAAAAATATGGGTTCAGGAAAAAGGTTGATTGGTGCTTCAACTATTACTCAACAAGTAGCAAAGAACTTTTTATTATCATCTGAATTATCTTATAAAAGAAAAATAAAAGAAGCAATTTTAGCTATCAGAATTGAGAGAGCTTTTTCTAAAAATCAAATTTTAGAGTTATATTTAAATGAAATTTATTTAGGATTCAAATCTTATGGTGTAGCTGCAGCAGCTTTAAATTATTTTGATAAGAGTTTGGATAACCTTGATCTTGCAGAATCTGCCTTTTTAGCTGCGTTACCCAAAGCTCCAAATAACTACAATCCCATTTTTAGATTAAAACAGGCAGTTGCAAGACGAAATTGGGTTTTAGGTAAAATGAATAAAAATGGTTATATCCAAAAAAATATAGAAAAACTTGAAAAAAATAAACCAATTAATATAAAAAAATCTAGTGGAACAGATAAAGCTTATGC
>CAZWGZ010000271.1:0-1918 GCA_964633395.1 uncultured Rhodobacterales bacterium | reverse complement strand
GGTAACACAAGCCTTTGTGGAGGAGCAACTCCTGATAAAACTGGGAATTCAATTTTGATTTCCTTAGAAAAAATGAATAAAATTCGTTCTTTTAATGTTGAAGCACAAACTATAACAGTTGATGCTGGGGTTGTTCTATCGTCTATTCATGAAAGAGTTGAAGAACAAAATTTGTTTTTTCCTTTAAATTTAGGAGCAAAAGGTTCTTGTATGATTGGAGGAAATTTATCAACTAATGCAGGCGGGGTAAATGTATTAAAATATGGAAATTCTAGAGAATTATGTCTGGGGTTAGAGATTGTTTTACCTGATGGTAAGATAATGAATCTTCTTACAGAATTAAAAAAAGATAACACTGGTTATGATTTAAAAAATTTATTTATTGGAGCTGAAGGTACTTTAGGTATTATTACTGCGGTTACACTTAAACTTTTTCCATTACCTAAAATGATAACTACCCTGTTTGTAGAGTCTAATAAAATATTTAATGCTTTAAAATTATTAAATATTTTTAAATCTGAATTTCCAGGATGTATTGAATCATTTGAACTAATGCCTCACAATT
This sequence comes from uncultured Rhodobacterales bacterium, assembly GCA_964633395.1. Classification (GTDB taxonomy): domain Bacteria; phylum Pseudomonadota; class Alphaproteobacteria; order Puniceispirillales; family Marisalimonadaceae; genus CAJJBL01. Next base: position 1,353 of record CAZWGZ010000271.1, on the reverse strand, counting down.
TTTGGATTGTTGCTAAGAATAATATTGAAAACATTGTAATGCCTCTAGAAAACATCCCTGAAATGGGTGTCTTAATAGATATCTCAAGCTATTCAAATCACGATATTATTTCAAATAATCAAGGAGAAATCCCTATTATAAGTAAGATTGAAAATGTTTTAGCTGAGTGCCTTGAGACTGAATTAATTACAGATGCTACTATTTGTAAAACTCAAGCACAAAGTAAAGCTTTATGGTCAATAAGAGAAGCAGGAGCTGAATCAGAGAAAAAAGAATTAAAAAAATCTAATTTAATTAAATGTTTGAAACATGACATTTCTCTGCCTCTAGAAGCTATTGAAGCTTTTCATAATGATGCACAAAAGATGATTACTTCTTTCTTACCTAACTTAAAAACAATATATTTTGGTCATTTAGGAGATGGAAATCTTCATTATAATGTATTTGGAAATGGATCTTTACCAGACGGGTTTGAAGGTAAAAGTCTAGAGTTAACTGATAAGCTCTATGAGATTGTCCATAAATATAATGGCTCTTTTTCTGCGGAACATGGAATTGGACAATTAAGAAAAGAAAGCCTGAAAATACATAAAAATAATGTGGCCTATTCTTTGATGAAAGCAATTAAAAATCAAATAGATCCAAAAGGAATAATGAATCCAGGAAAAGTTTTATAGTAGAGCTTAATACTTGATAAATAAAAACTATTATTAATTAAGAATAAGTTATAAATTATTTAATTAATTAAATGATAAAAAAGTTAGGAAAAAAATGAGGGTTTTAAAATTATTTTCTATTTTTATATTTTTACTTTACGGAAATGCTATAGCTCAAGGTAATAAAATTACTAAATCCTCACAGGATACTTCGTTTACAAGTGATAATTTAGAAGTAAACGAACAAACAAATATAATGACTGCAACAGGTAATGTAATAATTGTTAGTGATGGTCGTAAAATAACAGCAAATAAAGTGACGTATGACCAAGATGCAGACAAGGCAATTGCTATTGGTAATGTTGTTTTATTTGGAAAAGATGGTTCAAAATTTGAATCTGAAGAAGTAATACTTACAAATGAATTTAAATCGATAATTGCTATACCGCTAAATGGAAGATTAGCTGATGATTCATACATAGCTGCCAAGAGTTTAAAACGTAATGACTTAGGAGAGAGTTTTTTTAATGAAGGTATTTACACAGCTTGTAATTGTAACATTAAAGAAGGAGAAACTCCCATTTGGAGACTCGAGTCAAACAGTATTAAACATGACCTTAAGACTAAAACTATTTATTTTAAACATGTAAGAATGAAAATTTTTTCTATTCCTGTTTATTATCTGCCATACTTAAGT
>CAZWGZ010000270.1:0-1935 GCA_964633395.1 uncultured Rhodobacterales bacterium | reverse complement strand
ACCCTCAAACTCCTAATGTAAGTGTTGTTTTATGGGAGTTTCCTGATAATGATTCTATGAAAAAAATTGAGAAGTTAATAGAAGAAAATATTTCAAAGTATGTAAAAACATTGGCGCCTAAAACCGTTCACTTTGTTGGAGCAGTTACACAAGATTTTGGTGAAACCTCTTTTTAATTGAAAAGTTATAGAAATGGAAAACTTAGAAGAAAGAAGGCTTGCTGTAATTATCTTTGCAAACGTTGTATCTTACTCAAGGTTAATTCAAAAAAATAAATTAAGAAAAAACTACTTTACACATTTAGATAGTCAATTTTAGAACGTTTTATTAAAAATTTATCTAAACTCGAGGTTCCATTATAACCTTTTTGATCAATATACATTAAGACAAAAGGATTGATCCATGAAAATTAGCAATGTTTTTCCTCGCCATAATAATTTTGAATTACCCTATGCAGTAAGAGGTGAAGGTTGTTATATAATTGATAAAAACAATAAATACTATTTAGATGCGTCTGGTGGCGCTGCTGTTTCATGTCTTGGTCATTCAGATGAAACAGTTAAAGATGCTATAAAGAAACAAACAGAGAAATTAGCCTTTGCTCATACTTCTTTTTTCACTAATGATCCTGCTGAAAAGTTAGCAAATCTGCTAGCAGAAAACTCTCCAAAAGGATTAAATAAAGTTTATTTTGTATCTAGTGGATCAGAGGCAGTTGAGGCTTCTCTGAAATTAGCACGACAATATTTCATTGAAATTGGCGAACCTGAAAGACATCGAGTAATATCAAGAAAACAGAGTTATCATGGAAATACACTAGGAGCTTTAGCTGCAGGAGGCAATGTATGGCGAAGGTCTTTTTTTGAAAAGATTTTAGTTGATACTAGTTTGATTTCACCATGCTATCCATATCGTCATCAAAAGGTTAATGAAACTGAATTAGATTATGGTTTACGAGTTGCAAATGAGTTAGAAGAAGAAATAATTCGTCTTGGGCCACAAAATGTAATGGCTTTCATAGCAGAAACAGTAGTTGGAGCTACTGCAGGAGCATTAACTCCAGTTCCAGGTTACTTTAAGCGTATTAGAGAAATATGCGATCAATATAATATCTTATTAATTTTAGATGAAGTGATGTGTGGAATGGGAAGAACAGGATCATTATTTGCGTGTGAAGAAGAAAATATAATACCCGACATAGTTACTATAGCTAAAGGCTTAGGTGCTGGATATCAACCTATTGGTGCGATGTTATGTCAAGATTTTATATATGATACAATAGCAAATGGAAGTGGTTTTTTTCAGCATGGGCATACTTATCTTGGTCATCCTATTGCCTGTGCAGCTTCACTTGCTGTTCTGACAAAATTAATAAATGAAAATATGTGTAAAAAAGTAAAAGACAAAGGTGAAATGCTTCAAAAAATTTTAGAACGAGACCTTGGTCAAAATCAATTTGTAGGTGATATTAGAGGAAGAGGATTATTTAGAGGAGTGGAAATTGTCAAAGACAGATCTACTAAAGAACCTTTTTCTAGAAAATTAAATATAGCTAATAATATTAAGAAGGAAGCACTAAACTTAGGATTAATCTGCTATCCAATGCAAGGCACTGTTGATGGTATTATTGGAGATCATATTCTTATAGCTCCACCTTTCATAATCAATGAAGATGAGATCAATGAGATCTCTAGTAAATTAAAAACTACTATTGAAAACATATGTAATTAATAATTTAGAATAAACTATAACTGTTAAAGTTAAGTTACAAAATGATGATTGATTAAACACCCAAAAACTTTTGCGCGATTTCACTAGTTAGATTTTTTGAAGTCCCATTCCAAACTGTTTTTCCTTTTTCAAGTATATAAAAATTATCCGCTAATTCTAATAATTGTTTAAGTGATTTATCTATAATTAATATCGATATATTTC
>CAZWGZ010000269.1:0-1937 GCA_964633395.1 uncultured Rhodobacterales bacterium | reverse complement strand
TTATACTCTTTATTATGCCAATGAAATTGTAGCCCTTTTCGTTCTATCCAATTTTTATGATTTAATTTTATACTTATATCTTCAGAAAGAAAATTAATATGAGCTGAGCTTAAGTTATTATTTTTCACAAGATTTTCTATTGTATTTATTAATAATTCAAATATCTTATCTTTATCTACATTATCATCTCTAATCAAAAATCGAGGACCAGTTGCAGGTGTAAATGGAATAGCGGATAATAACTTTGGATAATATTGGCCACCAGCATTTTCAAACGCATTCGCCCAGCTATGATCAAATATATATTCACCATACGAATGCATCTTTAAATAATTGGGCAAGGCTCCTATTAAGATATTTTTGTTATCTTTTATTACAATATGTTGCGGTGTCCATCCAGTCTTTTGACATACTGAATGTGACAGCTCTAATGAAGTTAAAAATTCATATGATGTAAATGGATGATTAGTTACATTTAGTCTATTCCATTGATCTTTATCAACATTGATTAAGTTAGATACTAATTCAATTTTCATTTTTTAATTTAACATTTACTATTATAAAAATAAAAATTTTAATTTTCTATTTCAAAAATACCTTCAATTTCTACAGGAGCATTTAATGGAAGTGATGCTACCCCAACTGCAAATCTTGAGTGTTTTCCTTTATCTTCAAAGATCTTAACTATTAAATTTGACGCTCCATTTATTATTTTTGGGTGATCTATAAAATTTGGACTTGAAGCTACAAAGCCACCTAATTTAACTACTCTTTTAACTTTATCAAGATCTCCACCACAAGCAGATTTAAGTTGACTTAAAAGTGCTTTAGCACAAACTTCAGCCATTAAGATAGCATCATCTTCTGAGACCTCTTCACCTACTTTACCCTTTATAGTTATCAAACCATCAATAAAAGGTAATTGCCCTGAAATAAAAACTAAATTATTTGAGATAACATATGGGACGTAGCTTCCTGCAGGTTTACTTGCTTCATCAAGTGTAATATTTAATTCTTGTAATTTTTTTTCAATAATATTTGTCATTATTAATCCTCTACGAGCAGCCAGATGTTCCACCACATGTATTGCACTTCATACACGTACCATTTCTTACTAAAGTAAAGTTACCACACTCTCCACACGCTTCACCTTCATAACCTTTTATCTTAGCCTCAATTTCTTGAGAAATTGTTCGTGTATTATTATTCACATTTGTACGTGCTTCTTCTCTAGATATTTCAACTTTAACTTCAGTTTCTTTAAGTAAGCTTGTTGTAGGCATAATTGTAACATTACTGGCACCACCAGAAACTACTTTTAGCTCTCTTCTAACAAAGCCTCTACTTGCAACTTTTTCAGATATAAAGCTTTGGTTCTGACCAGATCCAGTTGTACTAGATTCTAAATCATCTGGGACAACATGGCCTAGATCATTTCTATCTAAATAAGATATTGCTAATTCTCTGAAAATATAGTCAAGAATAGATGTAGACATTTTAATTGTATCATTCCCAGTTACTATTCCTTGTGGTTCAAAGCGAGTAAATGTAAAAGCTTCTACAAATTCTTCTAAAGGAACTCCATACTGTAATCCTATTGAAACAGCAATTGCAAAATTATTCATTAAAGATCTAAACGCAGCACCTTCTTTATGCATATCAACAAATATTTCGCCTATTTTACCATTTTCGTATTCTCCAGTTCTTAAATAAACTTTATGGCCTCCCACAGTAGCTTTTTGAGTATATCCTTTTCTTCTATGAGGTAGTTTATCTCTTTCTGCCTTTATGAAACGTTCAACAATTTTTTCAACTACTTCACTTGTTCGCTTAGTTAAGTCTTGTTCATTAGTTGAGTTATCTTCATCTTCATTAATGTCATCATCATCAAGTAAAGCAGAGTTTAGTGGCTGACTTAATTTTGATCCATCTCTATA
>CAZWGZ010000268.1:0-1943 GCA_964633395.1 uncultured Rhodobacterales bacterium | reverse complement strand
AACCAGCTTTAGTTAAAGCTTCTCCAGTTCCTCTAGCAGTTCCATCCCAACCACCGCCTGCACCACCGCCAATTACAAAGTGTAATTTATCGATAGCAAAACTAGTTGTTGATATAGAAGTTAAAAGAACAGTAGCAAAAACTAGGCTAATCAATTTTTTCAAATTATTAAACATTATATTTTCCTCTGTTAATTAATTAATTAAAGGGTAATTAAAAATGAATGAGTTGATAGAGTCAACATCTGATATTTGTGATTATTCAACGTTGTTATGCCTATTCTTTTAAAATATAATAATATCATGAACAAAAGGTATCCAAGAGACATGATTGGTTATGGTGCAGACAAAATCAAAGTTGTTTGGCCTAATAATGCAAAACTAGCACTTCAAATCGTATTAAATTATGAAGAGGGAGCTGAAAATTCAGTATTACATGGAGATAAACATTCAGAGACATTTTTATCAGAAATAATTGGAGCTCAACCAATAAAAGGAAGGCATATGAGTATGGAATCTCTTTACGAATATGGTTCTAAAAGGGGATTTTGGAGGTTGCATGAATTGTTTCAAAAGAAGAAAATACCACTAACTATTTTTGGTGTTGCTATGGCTTTAGAAAGAAATCCTGAAGTATGTAAAGCAATAAAAGAATCTGATTACGAAGTTGCTTGTCATGGATGGAGATGGATTGATTATCAAAATATAAGCAAATCAGTTGAGAAGAAACATATGGATCTTGCAATTAAAACAATTAAAAAGATTTTTGGTCAACGTCCTTTAGGTTGGTATACTGGTAGATGTAGTCCGAATACAAGAGACTTAGTCATGAATGAAGGTGGATTTGCATATGACAGTGACTCTTATAGTGATGATCTTCCTTACTTTGAAAAAAAGAATAACAAGAAACAATTAATAGTACCTTATACTTTAGATAATAATGATATGAGATTTGCTACCAATCAAGGGTTTAATAGTGGCGATCAATTTTATAATTACCTAAAAGATAGTTTCGATGTTTTGTACAAAGAAGGTGAAACAAACCCAAAAATGATGTCTGTAGGCTTACACTGTAGAATTGTCGGTAAGCCAGGAAGATTAAAATCTTTAGAAAGATTCCTAGACTATGTACTGCAACATAAAGATGTCTGGATATGTAAAAGAATAGATATTGCCAAACATTGGATAAAGAATTATTCAAATATTTAATAAATGAAAAAAAATAAAAATATCATTTTAAATGGTTTAATTGATCTTGCTCAACCAAGGCTTGGAACAAAAGTAGTTTATAAAACTGATGAGTTCTTTGCTGCAGCAAAAAGAATAATAGAACCCTCCCCTCCAATTTTTAAAGAAGGTGTATTTGATAAAAATGGCAAATGGATGGATGGATGGGAAACTAGAAGGAAAAGAAAATCAGGTCATGATTATTTGATATTAAAATTAGGTAAACCTGGAAGAATTCATAAAGTTGATATTGACACTTCTTACTTTAATGGAAATCAACCAAGTAAAGTTTCACTAGATGTTTGTTCTTCAAAAAAAAGTGTGCCTGATAAAAATCAAAAGTGGACTAGTATATTAAGCAAAAAATCTACAGGTCCCAGCAGGCATCATTTTTTTAATGTTAAAAAAACTTCTATCATTACTCATGTAAGATTAAATATTTTTCCTGACGGAGGAGTAGCAAGACTTAGACTTTTTGGAGAATTAGAAAGTAAAAAATTTGGAAATAAAGCTATTAATCTAACTTCTGTTTTAAATGGTTCGGCACCTATAGCTTGTAATAACGAGCACTTTGGTAGAGCTGAAAATGTTTTGGCTCCCGGTCAAGGAAAGAATATGGGAGATGGATGGGAAACGAGAAGAAGTAGAGGTAAAAATTTTGATTGGCTAATAATTAAATGTGCTGCTGCTGCTATGGTTGATAAAATACAAATTGATA
>CAZWGZ010000267.1:0-1951 GCA_964633395.1 uncultured Rhodobacterales bacterium | reverse complement strand
TAAATAATGGAGTTTATAAAACAGGTTTTTCTAAAACACAGTCATCATATGAAAGTGCTGCTGAAAAACTATTTAGTTCATTAAATATGATTGAAAAAAAATTAGAAGATCAAACGTATTTAGTTGGGAACTCTATTACAGAAGCAGATATAAGGTTTATTCCAACATTATTAAGATTTGATTGCGTATATTACTTACATTTCAAATGTAATTTAAAAAAAATAAGTGAGTATAAAAATATTAATCGTTATATGAAAACATTATTTAAAATTGATGCTATTAAATCCACAACTGATTTTAATCATATCAAAAGACACTACTACTATTCTCATGAACATATTAATCCATTTAGAATAATTCCTATTGGTCCTGAAAATTTAATATAAATTTAATATAACTATTTTTGTTTTGCATAATTTAGGCAAGCTTTTCCAAACTCTTCAAACAAACGTTTATTAAGTGTGTTTTTTTCAGGTTGGAATTCAGCATGCCATTGAACACCAACCGCAAATGACGGATGCTTAGGTATACTAATAGCTTCAATAACACTATCATCTGAATAAGCTTCAACTTTTAACTCTTTTGCAAGAGTGTCTATTGCTTGTCCATGAAGTGAATTCACTAAACAGTTATTTTTCCCAATTAATTTTGTAAAGTAACTATTATCAATAAAATCAATTCTGTGCTTCAAAGTAAATATTTCTTCTACAGTTATATCTTCCCCTCTTGGCATACGGTGATCATTTTTATCAGGTAAAAGATGAACTCTATAATGTAAGTTCCCTCCATATGCTACATTCATTTCTTGAATACCACGACATATTCCAAAAATTGGCACTCCTAAGTCAACACACTTGGGTATCATCTTCAAAACTATTTCGTCTCTGCCAACATCTATTGATTCATCTGGAGGAAAAGGTAATCCTCCAAAATGATGTGGCTCTATGTTAGCTCTCCCTCCAGTTAATACTAAACCATCAATTTTCATTAGAAGGCTATCCAAATCTTCATCTTTAATATTTGATGGAATTAAAATAGGGATAACATTAGAAAATTGTGCAACAGAATTAACATACCTTAACCCTGTAGAATGAGATATTTGCCTACCGTTAAAATTTGTTAATTCATTGGTTGAAATTCCAATTAATGGCTTATCAATAGACATTTTTAAAAATACTCACCTTATTTGAATTAAATATTTGGCTTTAACATCCTAATTGATTTGCTAGATCATTGAAATCATTTGAAATAACGTCCCAGTTTCTTTTATCTTTATAATCATTATTTTCAGCCATATCAAATAACTTTTCTTTACCAGTTTCAAAAGGTCTATCAACATATGCAGTTTTCATACCTTGAAGACTTGCAGCTAACAAGTCATCATCATGAGCTGCAACCATCAAACACTCTGATGGATGTAAATTTAGAGCTTTACAGGCTTTCAAATACGCCTGAGGATGAGGTTTATAATGACCAATAACCTCAGCACCTAAAATAACATCCCAATTTAAATCAGAATACTTTGCCATATTTACCATCAAAGCAATATTTCCATTTGATTGGGTCGCTATAATGAATTTAGTTTTTAATTTTTTTAGCCCTTCACTACTATCTGCCCAACCCGGAAGCCTATGCCAAGCTGTCACAAGAAAAAGTTTGTCATCATCGGTAAGGTTATTTAAATTAAATTTTGGAGCAATTTTTTCTAAATTTTCCATATGAAGCTCGTCCAATATAGTAAATTTTCGTCTACCTTTTCTAATTTCTTCCATAGCTGGCTGATATTCTGCTCTCCATGAATCTGCAAACTCAGCTGGATTAATATCAATCTTATTTTTTTTTGCTATGATTTCAGTCGCGTTGATAATTCCTGATCTCCAATCGACAACTGTTCCAAACACATCAAAAAGAAGAGCTTTTACTTTTAACATTTTACTTGTCCTCCATAAGT
>CAZWGZ010000266.1:0-1973 GCA_964633395.1 uncultured Rhodobacterales bacterium | reverse complement strand
TTATTTAAATTTTTAAATTCAACATTTTGATATATTGAGTAAGAAATTAATTTAGCTCTTTCTATCACATCAATTTTTGTTATAGGTAAGTTATTTACTAAAGCAACTATATAATTTTCTTTAGCATTAACATTGTTGAGCATTGAAAATAATAATAAATTCCCAATAATAATTAAGATTTTAAAATACGTCTTATTTATTTTATTTTTAATCAAAGTTTATCCTATAGGTTATTTTTTTTTGGCCCATCAATATTACTAACTAGAAAGCAACCTGAGAACAATCCAATTAACGTTGGTCCAAAGCCTGATAATAACGAAGGTAATCTTTCTGATGAACCAAGAGCAAAAACTATATCTCCAATAAAATATAGACTAAACCCGGTAACTAATGAAATAGAAATTATACCAAATTGCATTTTTCTTTCATTACTCTTTAACATTAATGAAGCAGAAAGTAAAACCATAGCAATAACTAAGAATGGTTGGCAGATTAGTTTGTACAAATGTAAAAGATGTTTTGAAGTATTTAAACCATGCTCTTTCATAGTTAAAATATATTTAGGTAAATCTAAAATATAAATAGTTTCAGGTTGGGCAATAGTAACATCTAGATCATCAGAATAGAATTTAATAGGCAAGCTATATTTCTCAATTTTTTTTGTTCGAGTATTTCTATTAGTTGATTCCACCTCATAAAGATTAATTATATTTTCATTAAACTGCCCAGAAACAGCAGTCAGTCTTTCTTTGATTGTTTTATTTTTATCTACAACAAATATATTTATATCATAAAGCATTTTATTTTTTTCATTAATTTTTTTAGCATTTATTATTAATTGATTCTCTCCTGAAGTCTCTTTAATCCAAAAACCTTTTGTATCAAAAGAAAAAGTTTTTAAGTTTTTTGATCCAAAGAATATAGTTTGAAGTTGATTAAATTTTTTATTGAACATGCTAGATATAGGGTTCAACAAACTAATAGATAATATTCCAATTAAAAAAAAGGAAATTAAAATTGGAGAAATTGTCCCCCACAAAGATATTCCAAATAAACTGGAGTTTATATAATAATTTTTTTTTCTCCATTGATTAAAACAAGAAATTGAACCTATTAATGCAGAAAACGGTATAATTTTTTCTATATTACCTGGTATTTTTAAACTAGCCATTCCAATCACGTCAACAACATTTGCTTTTATAAGATGAGCAACTCCAACTTTGTTTGAAGAACGTCTAAATAGCTCAACAATATCAATAAAAAAAATTAATATTATAAAAAAAAATAAAGCAAATAAAAAATATTTTAACATATCTTTAGTTAAATATTTGAAAAGAATAAACGTAGTTATATTATTCTTTTTCATTGTAAAATATTTCTTTTAAAATTAAATATATTTATGCCTTTATAAAGAATTGTTAAACCAATAAGAATTAAAATTATTGGGAATAAATACATCATAGGTAGTAAAGCTAAATTAAAATGAACCATATTTTTTAATATAATTGTTAAACTTTGTACTAAGATTAGCAAGCTCACACTTACGATGGTTCTTAGTATAGAAGGATTTCTTGAATGAGATCCATTTAATGCACTAATCATTATAATTAATGTGAATATTATAGGTAAAAAACATATTGTATTTCTATTATGAGCTTCTGCTAATAATTTTCCTTTATTAGCTTTGTCATCATTTGCTTTTTTAATTAATTCAAAAAAGTTGTATTCATTATATTCAATAACTCTTATTTCTTTTTCTTTTACTTCATCAAGTTTAATTATTAAATCATATGTTTCAAAATCCATGATAGTTGAAATATTATCTGGATTTGTAGATATCCTCGTTCCTTTATTCATAAAAAGGGTTATTGTATTTTCTTTACGACTTAAATAACCATCTTTTGAAAAGAACTCAATCACTTTTTTTGAGTCTGTACGGTCTTGAATAAAAATTTCTTCAAACTTATTTTTTT
>CAZWGZ010000265.1:0-1977 GCA_964633395.1 uncultured Rhodobacterales bacterium | reverse complement strand
AGGCTTGCTTCATCTGCTCTTTGTTGAGCATACCCAGAAGCAATTAAACTATTTTTACCCATATCTTCAAGACGTTCAGGATGGTTTAATAGTTCAATAATTTGGTTAATGAAATTGACATTCATGTCTAGGTTTTTCTCAATTTGTATTGCTCCTCCTGACAAAACTAAATCTTTTATTTGAGCATTACATTTCTCTGAATGTGGTCCCATTACTACAGGCTTTCCAAATTGTGAAGCTTCAGATGGACTGTGTCCTCCAACAGGAACCATAGATCCAGCTACATAAACTAAGTCTGCAACTTCTATTAAAGAACCCATTTCACCCATGGTGTCGGATAAATAAAATTGATCAGTCTTAGATGGGAATTCTCCTTTACTCCTAGATTTTATATCGAAGCCAGCAGATTTAACAAGATTTTGTATAGCTAAACTTCTTTTAATATGACGAGGTGCAATTATAATTAGAATTTTATCTTCAGCATTTTGTCTTAATAAGTTAGCTAGTTTTATCATCAGCTCTTCTTCTCCTGGATGAGTCGAGGCCGCAAGTAATATTTTTTTCTTAACTAATTTTTTTTTAATATTGTGAATATAGTTTTGATTGATAATTGGTTTTTCAGCAATTGATTTAAGACTAGTTAAACTTTTAATATTCTTAGCGCCTAATCTTTTAAAAAGATCTGCTTGTTTTGGATCGACTGCTAAGACTTGATTGACATTTCCAAAAATTTTTTTTGCTAAAAATATTCCTATCCCACTCCAAAATCGAGCAGATTTTTCTGACATTTGAGAAGATGCTAAAATAGTAGGAATTTTAGTTTTAGTTGTTAAATATATTAAATTAGGCCAAAAATCAGACTCTAAAAAAACAGCTAAATTAGGTTGCCAATGGTTAAGAAATTTGGATACAAACTTAGGATGGTCATAAGGGTGATATTGATGTATTGCAGGCAATCCTTTTTTTATTTTATCTTTTATTAATTTAGCTGCAGATAGAGTATTGGTAGTAAGAAGAAAATATTCATTATCTTTATTTCCATAACCATTTTTCCTCATAGAATTAGCTAATGCTAAAGCAGCTACAGACTCTCCAACGCTGGAAGCATGTAACCAAACTAAAGTTCCAGAAGGTCTATTTTTTTTGGAGATTCCATATCGTTCATGAATTCTATGAATATCTTCCTTCCCATTATTTTTTCGTTTTTCTAAATACCTGGGTAAAATGAATTCTAAAAGCTTCCATATAAAATTATATGTAGATAATGACATTCAGGTTCCTATACAATAATTTAAATATATCTTTAATTGCATTTGTAATTAACTAATTTTGTAAGACGTTTAATTTCACTTTCAACTTCTAATCTTAATATTTCAAAATTATTTTCACTAATCTTTTTATCAACATATATTGGTTTTCCAAAAGTATAAATACCTTTTGAAAAAGGAAAAGGTATTACAAAATTATCCCATGAATCGATTAATTTAAATTTTTTTGTCGACCAGACCAAAGGAACAATAGGAATGCCTGTTATTTGAGCTAATTTTATAACACCTTCTTTAACAGTTTCTTTTGGGCCTTTTGGTCCATCGGGAGTAATGGCAATGCTTTCGCCATTTTTAATACATTTAACCATTTTTCTAAAAGCTTGCATTCCACCTTTCATAGAAGATCCAAGAATAACATTCATTCCTAGATATTTGAAAGCTATGGAAGTTATCATTCCATCAGAATGACTTGATTGAAGTGCATTAATAATTCTATTTCTTGGTAATAAGTGAGGTCCTAAAAATAATCTATTATGCCAGCAGCAAAAAATATATTGATTTTTATTATTAAAAATATTTGACTTTTGATCTTCATCATAACATTTCCATCTTATTGAAAAACATATAAATTTTGTTATTAAATAAAATAAAAAGCCAATAGATTTTTGGCCATATTTTGTTTTACTAAAACGTTTTAAAATACGCATTA
>CAZWGZ010000264.1:0-2002 GCA_964633395.1 uncultured Rhodobacterales bacterium | reverse complement strand
CTAAAGCTTATGATAAAGATTTAAATAATTTAATTAAGGCTAAAGGTATTGAAGTAGGTCATATATTTCATTTTGGTCAAAAATATTCTAATCCAATGCAAGCTAATATAAATACATATGAAGGAAAAAATATTCCTGTATTCATGGGTTCTTATGGTGTAGGTCTATCAAGATTAGTTGGTGCTGTTATTGAAGCAAGCCATGACAAAGATGGTATAATATGGCCTAAAGAAATAGCTCCATGGTATTATCACCTTATAAATCTAAAAAATGGTGATGAAGAATGTGACAAGATTTGTTTTGATGTTTACAATTCAATCAAAAAGCAATCTAAAACTGTTCTTTATGATGATACTTCAGACAGAGCTGGTGCTAAACTGGCAAAAGCAGATTTAATTGGTCTTCCTGTTCAAATTATCATAGGTCCAAGAGGGATCAAAGATAAAATTTTTGACTTAAAAATTAGAAAAAATGGTGATATTAAAAAATTATCTTATAATGAGCTATTAAACTTTATCAATAATAATTAATAGGTATGCAGTGAAATTTTTATTTTTTAATCAAACTGAACAAATGATAGCATTCAGATATATTAAATCTAGGCGCGTTGAAGGCTTTATATCGATTGCAGCTTGGTTTTCATTAATTGGTATTATGTTAGGTGTAGCAACACTTATCGTAGTTATGTCAGTTATGAATGGATTTAGAACAGAACTAGTTGATAGAATTCTTGGAATAAATGGACATTTAGTTGTATATGAAAAAAATGAACCATATGTATCTAATTATAATCAAATTATAAATAAAATCTCAGATATCAAAAATGTTATAGCAGTAACCCCCCATCTTGAAGGTCAAGCTCTAGCTAAATCTAAAAGTACAGTATCAGGTGTAATTATTAGAGGTGTAAATTGGTCTGACCTTGCTGCAAAAAAATTACTTTGGAAATCATTAACTCAATTAACTATTGATAATTATAAAAATAATGAAGACATAATTATAGGATATCGCCTAGCGCAAAGGTTAAATGTTAATGTAGGAGATTTTATTTCTCTTATCTCTCCAAATGGGATGGAAACTGCATTGGGTATATTACCTATTAAAAAAAATTTTAAAATCGGTGGTTTTTTTGATATTGGGATGTACGAGTATGATAATAATTTTATATTTATTCCTTGGAAAAAAGCTGAACTTTTTTTTTCTACCAAAAATATAGCTCATGGTATTGAAATTTTTTTAAAAGATGAAAAATTTACATCTTCAGTTTCATCAAATATTAAAAATAAGTTAGGTAATGAGTTATTAGTCATAGATTGGAAAAAAAGAAATTCTGCCTTTATGAGCGCTTTAGCAGTTGAGAAAAATGTAATGTTTATAATTTTAAGCCTTATAATATTAGTTGCAGCTTTTAATATAATATCGTCAATGATAATGCTAGTTCAAACTAAAAAGTCAGATATAGCATTGATGAGAACAATGGGTGCATCAAAATATGTTATAATTAGAATTTTTGTTTTAACTGGATCTATTATAGGTTTACTTGGAACATTTGCTGGTACTATATTAGGAGTAGTCATATCTTCTAACATTGAAGCAATTAGAAATTTTTTAACGACTATACTTGGTTCAGAACTATTTTCAGCAGAAATTTATTTTTTATCTAAACTACCATCAGACATTTATATAAATGAAGTGATAATGGTTATTTGTGTTTCTATTTTTCTTACTTTGTTTGCAAGTGTATTTCCAGCTTGGAAAGCTTCTCGTATTTCTCCAGCTGAGGCTTTAAGATATGAATAATAGATTTATTCAATCACATGTATTATCATTAAAAAATATTTCACACACTTACTTTCAAAAAAGCAATCAAATTAGAGTGTTAAATAATATAAATTTAGATATATCCCACGGAGAAATAATTGCATTAACAGGTCCGAGTGGGACTGGAAAGTCTACTCTATTAAATATTGCAGGTTTACTTGAAACTCCAACTTTAGGTTCT
>CAZWGZ010000263.1:0-2022 GCA_964633395.1 uncultured Rhodobacterales bacterium | reverse complement strand
CCAGTTTATAACGCTCAAAAAACACTTGAGACATCGATAAATTCAATTGTCAAACAAGATATTAGAATAAAAAATTTTTTGCTAGAAATTATATTAATAATAGATGATGGGAAAAGGTATGAAAAAATAATTCCTAAATTAAGAAATGGTGTGAGTATTAAAATTATCAAAACACAAGGGATTAAAACTGGACCAGGTAATGCAAGAAATATAGGAATACAAAAAGCAAAAGGAAAATATATAGGGTTCTTAGATGCAGATGATGAATGGTCTGAAAATTATATAAATAATATGTATAATTTAGTAAAAAAAAATGGAGTAGCTTTTGCTCCTACTAGAGTTTATGAGCAAAATAAAGAGATTTGCAACTTTACTGGTAAAGATATTGGTTATCTCCAATTAAGTGACATTGGACAAGTCCCATGTAGTTTTCATCCTTTTATATTAAAAAAAAATCACAAAAATTTTAAATCTATAAAGAGCCAAGATGTTTATAACACCGCTTTTATTCTAGCACGTAGTAATAGAAAAATAGAAATGATTGACGATGGACATTATAAATTAAACTTACAAAAAAAATCCGTCACTAAAGAGACTGGTTTTTCTCATAAAATAGATCTAGCTTATAAGAAATATCAAATTATGTGTAAGAAAGACAAAGTACCAAAAGTGTCTCGCCAATTTGCATTAAGGCGAATAATGAATTTAAAATTCATGAAATGGCAAAAAAAATATAAAGGTGATTTTTATAGTTTTTTAAGTGAAGAAATAATAAAATAGAAATAAGGAGTTATAACCATGGATGTGACTAAAGTTTGTATTTTTGATGCATATGGGACGATATTTGACGTAAATGCAGCTTGTAGGGAATTGTCTAAAGAGGTTGGAGAACAATGGCAGGATCTAGCAGCGCTCTGGAGATTAAGACAGGTAGAATATACATGGCTAAGAAACTCTATGAATGAATACATAAAC
The DNA here is from genome assembly GCA_964633395.1 of uncultured Rhodobacterales bacterium. GTDB lineage: Bacteria > Pseudomonadota > Alphaproteobacteria > Puniceispirillales > Marisalimonadaceae > CAJJBL01. The sequence goes on along the minus strand of CAZWGZ010000263.1, from coordinate 1,047 downwards.
TTTTGGAATATTACAGAAGACGCGTTGGAATACGCAATGGAAACTTTAAATATTAAAAACGCTGAATTAAAAAATAAGTTGTTAGATTTATATTTAAAATTAGAGGCATACCCAGAGGTAGAAAAAGTTTTAACACATTTAAAAAAAGAGGGTTACAAAACAGGAATTTTATCAAACGGTAGCGAAGTAATGCTTGCTAGTGCGGTAAAAAATGCACAAATACAGAATTTGTTAGATAAAGTTTTATCTGTAGAAATATGTAAAGTCTATAAACCATCGCATAAGGTATATGATCTTGTAGAAAAAGAGTTTAATATTAAAAAAAATAATGTTGCTTTTTTTTCAAGTAATGCGTGGGACATGCATGCTGCAGCACATTATGGATTTAAAACAATTTGGGTAAATAGATTTGAAGGTAAATTAGAGAGGTTACCAGGCAAACCTTATAAAATAGTTAAATCATTAGAAAAAATAACAGATATATTATAAAATATTAAAGATCTTGTCCTATACCCCAATGCCAGAAATCAGATTTATGATTGTTAAAAAATCTATTGATTATCATTTGATGAACTTCAGTAGCACCGTCAACTAACTTGGCCTGTCTAGCGTATCTATAGATCCATTCTAAAATGGTATCTTTACTATATCCTCTAGCACCATTTAATTGAATAGCGGTATCACATACATCATTTAAAGTTTCGGCAACTTGTATTTTAGCCATAGAAACATCTTGTCTAGCCTTGCTCCCATTCTCAATCTTCCAAGCTGCTCGCATGACTAAAAGACGGCTAATATCTATATCCATAGCTGCTTTGCCAAGTTTAATTTGAATTGATTCTCTGTCAGCTAACTTAATACCAAAACCTTCTCTGTGAGACACATATTCAAGAGCAATTTCTAAACTTCTTTTCGAAAGGCCAATCCATCTCATACAATGTGTAAGACGAGCTAAACCTAATCGAATTTGTACAATTTTTAGGCCTTGACCAATTTCTCCTAATCTATTTTCATCAGGAATTTCAAGCCCATTATACTCAATTTCAC
>CAZWGZ010000262.1:0-2031 GCA_964633395.1 uncultured Rhodobacterales bacterium | reverse complement strand
ATTATAGTATTCCAGCAAGAAATAAGCCTCTAACTAGCGATTTCAAAGAGCATGTGAAAACTAATTATCAACATTATAGAGAATTTCTAAAAAGAACTCCGAATGGACACCCTTTTGATATATCCGATCGGTTAGTTTCTGATGTAAATGAAGATCAAAGAAATGATATTTATGAAAAAGCATGGGAAAAGGGTGGATTACAGTTCCGCGCAACATTTAATGATCTAGTAACAAATAGAGATGCAAATAAGACAGCCTCAGAATTTATTAAAGATAAAATTAGAACAACCGTTTTAAATAAAAAATTTGCTAGTATTTTATCAGATATAGATCATCCATACGCAGGGAAGCGTCCTCCAATTGATAGTAATTACTTTGAAACATTTAACAGAGATAATATAGATCTAATAGACCTTCGGTCAGATCCTATTAAACATATAGACAGAAAAGGTATTCAAACTAACCAAAATCATTTTGACTTAGATATAATAGTATTTGCAACCGGTTATGACGCAATGACAGGGCCATTATTAAATATGAATATTACTGGCAAGAAAAATTTAAAACTATGTGATTTATGGAAAGAAGGACCTAAAACTTTCCTAGGACTTCAGATGCCAGGGTTCCCAAATTTATTTACTATCACAGGGCCTGGAAGTCCCTCAGTATTAACAAATATGCCAATGGCAATAGAACAACATGTAGAGTGGATTAGAGATTGTATTACTTATATGAACAAAAAAGGATATTCTTTAATAGAAACGAGTAAGAAAGCATCTGAGGATTGGGGGCATGAAGTTAATGCTGTCGCAAATAAAACTCTATTACCTACAGTTAAACATTCTTGGTATTTAGGTGCAAACATACCAGGAAAGCCTCAAGTTTTCATGCCTTATGCAGGGGGCCTTCCCAAATACGATAAAATTTGCAATGAATCAAAGAACAATAATTATAAAGGTTTTAATTTAACTTAAATTAATTAATTAATTAATTCATCATAGTTCAGTCAATTGTTGTATTTTATCAATGCTTGATCTAACTTTTCTTAATCTTGCAGCTAGTTCATTTTGCTTTAGTGGTGATTTTGAATCCATTTGATCCAATAATGCAGATATCTCATTAGCTAATTCATTACTTTGTTTATTTGAATCCATAAGTCTGATCTGAGTTTTTCTAATAAGAGCACTCAATATAACATTAGATTTTGTCATCTTAAGAAAAAATGATTTAGGTATTATTTGCGCCACTACTTTTTGAGTGCATACTTTGGCTGTTACGGTCCTAGGTAAGTTTAATAGAATAGAAGTCTCACCAAAAATTTCTCCAATCCCTAATCTATTAAGCTTCAAACCATCTTCGGTCTCTATATTAACATAGCCTTCTAATATCAGATAGGCTTCTTTAGGGAGACTTCCTGCTTCATATATAAGCTCAAGAGGTTCCCATATAACTGATTTTTGATTTTCTAACATATATATCCCCCAACTTCTTTAAAGCAAAACAATAATATTTAGACAATTTTTTTTACAAGGGTGTGTTGACCTATATTCACAAATACTAGAAATATTAAAGCTTCTAATCATGTTATATTATATATCACTTAATAAAGTTGACTAGTTTATTATTAACTCTGTGAGAATAAAAAAAATTATAATTATTAATTCACTGACAGTGGGTTCATCCAAAAAATATAGCCATAAAATAATAGATAGCCATAGAACAATAAATAAGCCCACCACTTCTTTGGTTTAAATGAATTTTTTTTAGTTTCAGCTTCCAACTCATCTTTATAATTTTTATAATATCTTATCATAAATTTAGATCTGCCCAAGCTAACCTCCCTTTTTATATTGAAATATTAAATATCTAAAAATACTCAAAATTCAAACCTATAATTATTTTAATAAAAAGAATAACAATAAAGCGCATAAAACCATTTGAACAAAATTTATGAATACTGAAAATTTATGCAGTTTATTAAACTTTTCTTCTTTTTTTTCATCTTTTGCTTTGTTAATAATAGGCATTAAA
>CAZWGZ010000261.1:0-2038 GCA_964633395.1 uncultured Rhodobacterales bacterium | reverse complement strand
GGGTGGTCTGCCCATTGACCGTAGTCCATGGAGCATGGATGGGGGTTCATTGATGGGTTGTTGGAATTAATGGAGTATTATTTTTTTTAAGTTTTGTGTATACACTATTTTTTTGATAAAGCTTCAAGTATTGGGCAGTTTGGCTTATCATCTCCATCACAATTATTAGCTAAATGACTTAATTCTTTTCTTAAAGCTTTCAAATCATTTAATTTTTGATCAATTTCAGAAATTTTTTCCAAAGTTATTTTTTTAACTTCTTTGCTTGGTCTGTTTTCATTTTCATATAAAGATAAAAGTTCTCTACATTCTTCAATGCTAAAATTAAAACATCTAGCTTTTCCTATAAATTTTAGTTTTAACACATCTTTTTCTGTGTACATTCTATAACCAGTTTGAATATCTTGTCTTGGCTTAACCAAATCTATATTGGCATAATATCTTGTAGCTTTAACAGTTAAACCAGATAATTTTGAGGCTTCTCCAATATTCATAATTTTTCTCTTTACCTTCCCCTAAGAGCAACCTTTATAAGGTAATAATAGGAGGTAATTATGTCAATACTAAGTACATTAACTATTGATTGGTATTGTATGCACACTTGGTTACAGGCATCTAAGAATACTTTATGGTGTTTATTAGGTTGTTGTATTGGTGATTTTGGAACAATAGGCTTTTTTCAATTTATGGAAATAGCATGGCCAGTATCCTTAATAATGACACTAGCAATTATAAACGGTATTATCACATCCATTATCCTTGAAACAATAATCTTATCAAAACAAATGTTATTTAAGTTAGCTTTTAAAACAGCAATAGGGATGTCCTTAGTATCAATGGTGTCAATGGAAGCCGCTATGAATTTAACAGACTTTATATTGACGGGTGGAGCAATGCTAACTTGGTGGGTAATTCCTTTTATGCTTTTTGCAGGATTTATTACTCCGTTACCTTACAATTATTGGCGTTTAAAAGCGCTTGGAAAGGCTTGTCACTAAATGAATTTACTTTCTTACAAATTTATTCTTTCACAAACATTTGCGCTTTTAATATCCTTATTTATAGGCTTACTGATTTCTTTAACATATTTTGGAAAAGTGTATGGAGATACAAAAATATTTAGTACACAAGAAACTTCAAAAATTAAAGAACTTATATTAGAAACTTTGTTAGAAAAGCCTGAAGTTTTAATTAAAATGAGCCAGCTACTTAAGAAAAAAGAAGCACAAGCATCTCAAGAAAAAGTTAAGTTAGTTATAAAAGAAAATAAAAATTTGTTATTTAATAATAACAATGCGCCTGTTATTGGTAACAAAGACGGTAATGTAACTATAATTGAGTTTTTTGATTATAATTGTGTTTATTGCAAACGTGCCATAGAGCCATTAAAAAAAATATTGGCAAAAGATAACAATATCCGTTTTGTCTTAAGAGAATGGCCCGTTTTGAATGAAGGATCTATGTATGCGGCCAAAGCTGCCCTTGCTTCTCGTAAACAAGGACTATATGAGACTTTTCACTTCGCCTTAATGAATACCAAACGTGTAACGAAAAGTTCAACACTGTCGGTAGCAAGGGAGGTTGGATTAGATTTAGATAAACTAAAAAAAGATATGAAATCACCAAAAATTGAGCTTCATATAAATAACTCAAGGAAACTTGCGAGTGCTCTTGGGTTCTCTGGAACGCCTTCTTTTCTTATTGGTGAACAAACAGTTCCTGGTTTAATACCGTTAAAAGAGCTTGAGCGTTTAGTTAAAAAAGTAAGGTTAAACAAGAATGAGTAAAGTATATTATGCATCTTTATTCAGTATTGCTGTCGCTATTGGAATCTTAGTCTATTATTTAAATTCTCCCTTACAGACTGCTAATGCTTCCATTTCGTTAAAACCTGAGGATAAAACTATTATATTACAAGGTAGAGATGTCTATGTTCAAAACTGTGCATCATGCCATGGTATCAAGCTTGAGGGACAAAAAGACTGGATGTCAAGATTACCAAACGGAATGATGCCTGCCCCTCCTCATGATGTAACAG
>CAZWGZ010000260.1:0-2054 GCA_964633395.1 uncultured Rhodobacterales bacterium | reverse complement strand
ACCTCCCAAAACCAATAGTGTCTCAAACAAAACTATTTCCTGACAATTTAAAAAAGCGAAATTATATCTCTGGTATTTTATAATATTTACTGCTAAAGGGTGCTTATCATTTTTCATATCCTTACCGAATTGATTTTAATAAGAGCCTCTTGAATTGAGCTCTCTTTATAATAGACTCTAGACCCTACGGCATGGGCAACTATTTTACCTTGTTTAGTCCATCTATGTAGAGTTGATAGATCAACATTAAAGTGTTCAGAAGTCTGTTCCCTTGTATAAAGAGAGTCAGTATTACTCTTTTCAAATTCAGCTTCTATTTTATCTATTCTGCCTAGAATTGGCTTAAGTAGAAATTCTTGCAGCTCATCTTTAGAAAATTGTGAGATAACTAGCTTATCCATTATTACAGTTTTTTATTCTGTAATTTTAGAGCTATACTTCAAAAAAGGTTTCCCCAATAAAATGGGTTATTTACCGAGAATCAGGATATTTTTACCGTAATTAATTATTTTAGTTTTTTAACTAGCTTTTCCATCTCTTCTTTATGTAAAAAAGCTCCATATTTTGTGTCCACATCATCTTCAACAACATTAAAATTTTTGATATTCCTAGTTAGTAAATCAATACTTCCTCTAATCAATTGTTGTGTGACTTTTGCTTTATAAGAGTTTGATTTGTTTTCTAACATTGGAAGTGAATAGAACCCTAGAACTTCAAGTAGGGCAATTTTTTTAGCAATTGTAAGACTATTATATTCTCCCTCTGTTTCAATATTCCGAATTCTTTCTTTTAATAATTGGATTACCCTAGATATTTTATGAGAAAGGTCATTTTTAAACCCAGGTGACATGTTTGTCAGTTTTACAAAATCAGGGGACATATTAGGGTGTTTATAATTTGTATTAGTCTTTTTTATTTCTTCTAAAAATATTTCTTTTTTTATGATAAGTTCCTCAGCTTCTTCAATAGAAATTGAATGCAAGGCGTCACTCTTGGTGTCAATAAACACATCATGTTTTAAGCTTAGATCTTCAGCATTCATTAAGTCTGAATAGTGTTGTTCTACATAAGTTTCTAAGGCATTCAACATTTCAGACTCACCAGGAATAACTAATTTAATTCCACCTCTAAAGTGTAATTCATCTATTAAGAACCTGTCAAACCACTTTTCTATCTCCTGGTATTTCATCGTTATGAATTTAAAAAGTTGTAGGCATCATAATCTTTGTTGGGATTTCTGCCAATGTATTCATAGAAAGTAGACTCTCTTTTATGTCCAGTAATTTTCATGATTAGATTTACAGAGATACCACTATCATAGTGATATGTGGCAAATGATCTTCTCATATCATGTGAAGCCAATAATTGATGCTTAGGAGCTTCTACAAGCTCTTTCCTCTTAGTTGATGAGTTAAACTTATACCCAGTTATAACATCAGTAAGCCCAGCTCTTTTACAAACCTCCTTAAGGTATTTATTAAAGTTTTGGTCAGATATCCTGTAAGGGAATTTATGTTTTAAAATGGAAACGACGACCTGGTTTTTTACAGGAACAGTTACTACTGTACCTCCCTTAGCTTGTTTAAAATCAATCATTACTAAACCTGACTCAACAAAACGTATTTGATGTTTTTTTAATGAAAGCAGATCAGAAACTCGTTGACCAACCATTAGACCAATTAAAATCCATTTTCTAACATTATCTAGGGAGTCGCTGAGGTCTTTTAGTTGACTAATTTTTATAAACTCTTGCTCATTAATAACGTTAATAATCTTCTCAGGCTTATAGTTAAAGTCTTTGCCTATTATTTCAGGATTTATTGATACAGGAATGTTTTTTAGAATGGCCTCCTTTAAAAGGCTTTTCAAACGCTTCATTAAACGTCCAGCTTGAGACTTAGCGTATTTCTTTTCGTCAATCATCCACTTTAAAAAATCCTCTGCTAAGCTTTCATCAAGATTATTAAACTTGAGGCGCTGGCTTATTGACTCTTCAAAATTCATGAGAACACCCCTGAAAGTATTATATCCTTTAATTGTTCCAGGCTTTAATC
>CAZWGZ010000259.1:0-2061 GCA_964633395.1 uncultured Rhodobacterales bacterium | reverse complement strand
CTTTCAAATCTCATGTCATTAGTATCAAAAGAATAAGGCATAATAATATATTTCTCATTCTCTAATTTTAAAGAATAGGGAAAATCATCATTATATGCATTCGAATCATACAAAAAACCCCCATGTTCTATAAGTAATTGTCTTGTGTAAGGAGAAGTTGATGATCTAGTATGCCAACCAATTGGAGCAATTCCTGTTAATTTGTATATAGTGTCATAGCAATCATGAATAATTTTTCTTTCTTCTTGTTCGCCAAAACTAGAATGCGAAACCCACTTCTGACTATGGGCTGAAATTTCATGACCTCTTTTTAAAATTTCATCTATTAGCCACGGTGATTTCACTAAGGCATCTGAGCAACAACTAAACGTTACTTTAAATTTATATTGATCTAAAAGATGAAATATTCTCCATATTCCAGCTCTTAAACCATACTCAAAATGAGATTCCATGCATAGATCAGGAATGTTACCTCCAATTTGAATTAAATTATTTTCATAAACACTCTCATTTTCTTTGTCTCCAGATGAGATAGAAAGTTCGGCTCCTTCTTCAATATTTACAACGAAAGAAATTGCTAATTTATTCTTGTCTGGCCAAAAGAGCTTGGGTTTAGTTTTTCCATAACCTATAAAATTTCTTTCATTTAAAAATTCCATTTTTAATTGTTCTCTATCATTTAACCGTTATGAGAAATATATTTTGATAAATTTTCTTCTAAACCATCAGAATTTTTTGGAGGAAGTTTATAATTTCTTTTATAATTTGATATTTTTCCTGCCATTGTAACCGCTAACTCAGCTTGTTTAACAGCTGCTTCAGCACAATCAATAATTGGTACAGAAATTTCCTTTTCAACAAATTTTTTAAAACCAGATAATGGCGCTCCTGCAAATATAATGACATCGGCTCCATCAATTTCAATTGCATCTTTTGCTGCTTTTATTAAAGCTTCTTTTTGAAGTGATTGTATTTCATCTATAGATAATACAACTCCATCTATTGCTCTAAATCCAGAATATCTGTTTTGCAAACCTAAAATCTCAACACTTTCTTCGTACCATGATGACATATTTTTTGTAAAAGAAATTACAGAGAATTTTTTTCCAAATAAACATGCACTTAGCATTGCAGATTCACCAAGACCCACAATAGGTACATCAAACATCTCTCTAGCAGCTATAAGACCTGGATCACCAAACGCCGCAATAATAACAGCGTCGAATTCATTGTGATATTTAGACAACACCTCTAAAACTGTCCCACCAGCTATCTGTGCCTCTGCTTTATTAGATATATAAGGAAAACCTTTTTGGGCTGTCATAGGCACTAATTTAGTACCATGACTTATTACTAAGTTAGCGGTATGAAAAAGTGTATCAGTAATTGATTCACTAGTATTTGGATTATAAAGTAAAATTTTCATGATTGCTCCATATTATATTCCTATTGGTAAAGGAATACCTTTCTCGCTTAGGTTTTTTTTAAGTCTTTTTAACAAGTTTTCAAGTTCCATCATATCATCCTTATCTAAAGATGGCCCTGGGGAACGCGTTTTAGACGATGATATAATACCCATTTTTTTTAACACTTCTTTTCTAACTGCTAAACCAATTCCAAATTGTTGTTCATGCCTAATTAAAGGTAAGTAAATATCAAATAAATCTTCAGATTGTTCTATTTTTTTTTCAGAGAATAAATTGTAAACTTTTACCAACATATTAGTAAATGCAAAACCTGTCATCATTCCATCTGCCCCTCTTCTTAGTTCTTGAGGGACATAAAGACCTCCATTTCCTACTAATATACTGTATTTTCTTTTTACAACATTGTCTTGGGTATAAAGCAGTTGTGAAAGCTTCTTATGACCAGGGCAGTCTTCATGCTTAAACATTTCAATTTGTAAAAATGTTTTTAAAATTTTATTAATTAAGCTTATTGAAAAATATACATTGGTAGTAGGAGGATAATCTTGCAAACAAATCGGAATCTCATCTAACCTATTAACTACTGTATCTATATAGCTAAATATTTGATCATCATTTTTTAAACCACTTAAGC
>CAZWGZ010000258.1:0-2061 GCA_964633395.1 uncultured Rhodobacterales bacterium | reverse complement strand
GCTGTGGCGGGTGTTTTTTTAATAAGTGCATCATTTACACTTTACGGTCAGATTGCCTATCTGGTTAGTACTTTTGGTTGGATATATGTTGGAATGCAATGGAGTGATAGAGCCATTATGATTGGTTCTGCCATTAGTGGTACAGCAATAGCCATGAATATAGTTAATTCATTTGTTAATGTTACTTCTTAATTATTAAAACAAATATGAGTAAAGTATTTTGAGGCAACAGGTTCGAGTCCTTAAGCAACCATGGTCAAAGATAATGCATTCTAAGGGTGTAGGAGTGTAGGTAATATTATTAAAAGTTTGTTCAAAATATTATCCTAACTAAAAGTTTTGAGATAAATATCTATACTAGTACACCAATTGCTTATATCTTATGAAATTAGATTAAATAAAAGTATGAGGATAGTCTTCTTTACGATTTTGAAAAGAAAGAATAGTAGGGTTTTGAATTACTCCAGAATCTATATTAATTGCTTTTCTAATTGTTTCATCATTTTCCCAATTCTTTCGTCCTCCTATAATAGTTGGCAAGTAGACAATGAGTGCTGCAGAAATAGCTCTAGATGCACTTTCCCATAAATAACTTGGTGTATGATCTACTCCATAATAATCTACCGTGCCTTTTTTAAATATAGGGTCGTCAAATGTTGTTGGTTTAGCAAAATAAAAACCCATATTTTCATCGCAACTTACATCAATAATTAGACATCCTTTTTTTAAATAAGATTGTTCTTCTTCTATTATAAAATTAATAGGGTCATTTGGTTCTTGTAAAACGCCATTGATAAGTATGTCTGATTCACTAATCAAATCAAGCAAAGGTCGTTCTGAACCATCATGTTCTATTGCTATCATTCGTTCATTTTTTTTATTACTTTTTGCTATACGAATATAGTGGCAATCAAGAACTTCTTCACGCACTTCATGGTCAGGGCGTTGAATACATATAGTAATATCTCGAAATCCATGGGCCTTCAGAGCATATATAGCTCCACGACTAACTGCACCAAAGCTAAATATTAGTACTTTGCGTTGATTACCATAATGCCCATCAATGCCTTTGAGTTGTAAAGCATGTAAAACTGCGCAATAACCAGCCATTTCATTATTTTTATAAAAACTATGACGACCAATTTCTCCATTAGGGCCCCAAATAAACATGTCTTCAAATGCAATAAGCGTTTGTTTTCTTTCAATTGCTAATTGAGTGAAGGCAGTTTGCTGCACACAATGATGATATCCCCAAAGTATACCACCTTGCTTCAATTCTTCTAGATCTTCTAAAACAGGTTTTGCAATAATTACAGCATCCATTTTAGAAAGTAATTCAGATCTTGAGGCCACACCACTTATCTGCTCACACATCTCTTCATCAGAAATGTTGAATGGCTCTCCATAACCTTTTTCAAATACAAGCTGACTTTTTATGTGTTTTGGCAAGCGTAAAAAATGGTCAGGATGAATAGGAATTCGTTTTTCATTTTTTTTCTTTGAAGTGTGCGCAACACCTATTTTTAACTGGCTCATTTAACTTTCCTTTTTTTTAGCATGGTAACATACATATAATATATAAAGGGATTAATCTATTGAGGCCAAAGTATTATTATATAAAAAAAGTATAAATATCTTAATATAATTTCCTTTTTAAAATTTAGTAATACATAGATTAATAAATGAAAATTGCCTTAGACCACAAACAACTGGGCAAGGTGCCCAGTGTAGCTAAACCTATCAAACTTTCAGCCACACCTTTGCAATATACCCAAGCCCCACCTATGTTGGGCTAGCATACCCAAGTGGTATTGCAGGATTGGTTGGCTATGTCTGAGGCTGAATATACCGCTTTATTAAGCGCTCAGGTGATTGCTTAAAGCTAGATTAGGTCATAGTTTAGGGTATAACTTAGAACATAGCTTAAGACATAGTTGAGTCACAGGTTATGGCTGAGCCATGTTCCAAGGCCATTTTTCCAACAATGTGGCATGGGTGTAATTGATCAACTTCTAGCTAACTTGGTAGCAGGGCTTGTAATCTTGGCTACCTGGTAACTTC
>CAZWGZ010000257.1:0-2061 GCA_964633395.1 uncultured Rhodobacterales bacterium | reverse complement strand
GACTCTAGTGCAGAAAAGATCATTGCAATTTTAAAAGTCATCAGCCCATGTCTAAACAAGACACTAATTGCCTCCTCACGGGGAGTCTCTTTTTTTATCTCCTCTAAAATATTTTCAAAAGTATTATCAAGTTTTTTTCCTTGAGAAGGGGTCAAAGTAAATGTTCTCTCTTCCTCATTTTTATATTTTGAATAGAATAACTGGCCAACTTTAGATAAAATTACATCCATCGAATCACCAATATCTTGTGTGAAAGTTGACCTCCACTCATAGGGAATTGAAAACACATAAAACAGAAAACGACTATATAGACCATCCTCTGCAGAGGGGATTAATCTTTTTACTTGGTCTGGAGTTCCGGTAGTAAGAAATGAAAATCTTGAATTTGATATCTCTGTAAATTCATCATCTGTTTTTCTTGTTCTAGATATGTCCTCATGATGAAAGTTTTTTCTTAGAACAGGTGAAAATCCACCCCACTCTTGCTTATTAGCGCCGGAGATTGTGTCTGCTTCAGTTTCAAAAACACACCCCTTACCTTCATTTTCACCAATATGTCCTACAAGACTAGCTTCTGAGGTGTCACCGGGAATAAAAAACATTAATCTATTTGGCTTTTCTGGCTCTTCAATACCCTCTGCTTTTTTAGCCTTCTTCTTTTTATCATATTCAATTTTAGCTTTTTTGTATTCTTTCATCGCAACTTCAGTTGTCTTTTTAAGCATATTATGGTAATCCTGACCTAAAGCTTTAGCGTATTTAGCAGCACTTTTTCCACTAGCAGCGTTAGCAACAATAAATGCATATAGGTTCGGGTAAACTAGTTTTCTATCGTAAGAACCGGAGACGTTACTAAAGTATCCGCTTAAGACTGTGATCGAGGAGATTAAAAAAACATCCCTTTCTCTTTCTTCAAAGTGATTACAAGCTTCTTTTAAGATTTGAGGTAAATCCTCATAAACCTCATCACTAATAAACGGCGACTGTAAACTTTCTGATTCGAATGTTGCAGTATTGCAATATTGCAATGTTGCAAATTCGCTGGTGTTCCTTTTGTATGCATTTCTTACTGTACGTTCAATTTCATCATAGGTAAAATCAGATTCCGAAAATTTTGCAATATAATCTATTGATTCACCTTCATTAACCCCCAGCTTGTTTGTATTACATGCATAAGTGTATGTAAACATATTTCTTGATCCGCTGGTAAATGTTAAAATATTAGAGGTATAATTATAGGCAAATTCAGGAGTATAGTGCTGAGTAGTTTCTTTAGGCTTTAGATATTCTATTATATCAAACTCAATAGATTTATTATTTGAATATAAAAGAGTATCGCTAGACGCATAACAAAGTCTTGTGACGTCCTTCACGGATCTATCGGACTCAATACCAACATATGTGTCATAGAGCTTTCTTAGTTGATTAAAAGATGATTCGTGGTATTCTGATGTCGCGTTAGTTTTGATAAAAACTTTAAGCCCTTTTCCACCTGGACTAGTAAAAGCACAAAATGTAGTTTCTAGTTTTGAGACCTCATCTTTTAATTGTTCTGGATTATCAACTCCATCATAATCTAAATGAATAAGCCCATTATAGTCCTTTACATTTTCTTTAATTCTTCTATCATTAAAAGTTGCAGAAACAGTAAACGAAGGTAGACTCTCTTTTAATAAATTTATTTTTGCTTTATCATTAGCGCTTCTAATCGCTTCAATTTTCTCTTTTAATACACCATTCTTTATTTTCTCAAATACATCAGAGATATCCCTAATATCTTGTATGTTAGGATCCTTTATTTTTTGCAAAACATTTACATTATATTTTTTCATTGCTTTAGTTTTTAGAGGTTAATTGGATTAAAGAATTCAATAGCTCTTCTTTCTTGTAGAACCTTCTACTGCCAATGCCATAGGCGGTAATTTTACCTTTGTTGGTCCATCTCCAAAGAGTGGAAGAATCGACTTTTAAAAGCTTACAGGCTTCATCTCTGGTGAGAAGCTCCTGGTCTGGCGGAATGTTTTTTGAGTTGTTTTTAATTACCTCTTCAAGGGATTTCCC
>CAZWGZ010000256.1:0-2065 GCA_964633395.1 uncultured Rhodobacterales bacterium | reverse complement strand
TAACTGATAAATTAGGCAATGTTTTTAAAGGCCTTACAAAAAGAGGTTCTTTATCAGAAAGTGATGTAGATTTAGCTCTTCAAGAAGTTAGATTAGCTTTATTGGAAGCTGATGTGGCTTTATCTGTAGTTAGAGATTTTATTAGCAAAGTTCGTGAAAGAGCTATAGGCGAAGAAGTTTTAAGGTCTATTACTCCTGGCCAACAAGTAATAAAGATAGTCAATGATGTTTTAATAGAAGTTTTAGGATCAGGGGAAGCTGAGCTTTCTATTGATCATTCTCCTCCAGCTGTAATTTTATTAGTAGGATTGCAAGGTTCAGGTAAAACAACAACAGCTGGTAAATTAGCTTTACATTTAAAATCAAAAAAGAGAAAAAAAGTGATGCTTGCATCGCTTGATATTTATAGACCTGCTGCTCGTGAGCAATTAAGAATTTTAGGAGAACAAGCTGAAGTTTCTGTTTTACCAGAAATTGATGGAGAGAGCCCTGCTAATATTGCTAAAAGAGCAATGGCGGCATCTAAAGTTCAAGCAATAGACGTCTTAATTCTTGATACTGCGGGTCGAACAACTCTTGACACTGCTATGATGTCTGAAGCCAAAGAGATTTTTAGTTTATCCAAACCATCAGAAACTTTGTTAGTTGCTGATGCGATGACTGGACAAGATGCCGTACAGACAGCAAAAGCTTTTTCAGAAATAATTAAAATATCAGGTGTTGTGCTTACAAGATCAGATGGTGACGCAAGAGGTGGAGCAGCCTTGTCAATGAAATCTGTAACAGGTTGTCCAATTAAATTTGTGGGTGTTTCTGAAAAATTAGATGGACTTGAACCTTTTTATCCTGAAAGAGCCGCAGGTAGAATTTTAGATATGGGAGACGTAGTTTCTTTAGTTGAAAAAGCTGCTGAAACCATTGCTGAAGAAGATGCTGCTCATATTATGAAACGTATGTCTCAGGGCAGCTTTGATATGAACGATATGTTAAAACAAATTGGACAATTAAAAAAAATGGGTGGCTTAGGTGGAGTTATGTCGATGCTTCCAGGTATAGGTAAACTCCAAAAACAAATGGCAGCTAGTAATTTCAATGACAAAGCCATCTCTAAGCAAGAAGCCATAATATATTCAATGACTAATAAAGAAAGAATAAATGTGGCTTTACTGAATGCATCCCGAAGAAAAAGGATTGCTTCAGGATCAGGAACGTCTGTTTCTGAGGTAAATAGACTTGTTAAACAACAACAAGATATGGCTCGCATGATGAAAAAAATGGGAAAGATGGGCGGTCTTGGTGGATTAAAAAATATGATGTCCTCACTTGGTGGAAATCTTCCAAATACAGATATGGCATCTTCAGGTAGTGCTGATAGTCCAATGATGGATGCTAATAAAATTGCGGAATTACAAAAAATGATGGGAAGTAACATGCCAAATTTAGGGAATATGTCTAATAGATTTGGTGGAATGGGATTGCCTGGTTTAGGTGGAAAACAATCTAAAAAAAGAAGATAATATTAATCAATAAACTTAAAATATGAGGAAATAAATAATGGCGTTAAAAATAAGATTATCTCGAGGTGGTGCTAAAAAAAGACCGTTTTATAAAATAGTAGTTGCTGAGGCATTGTCTCCTAGAGATGGTAAGTTTATTGAAAGATTAGGTTCATACAACCCAATGGTTCCTAAAGATCATGCAGAAAGATTAGTTTTAGATGTTGAGCGTGCAAAGTATTGGATGTCTAAAGGAGCTCAGCCTACATTAAGAGTAGCTAAAATGTTATCTGTAGATGGTTTAGTTAAAGCTCCAGTAATAAACGACCAACCTATTAAAAGTGCTCCAGGGAAAAAGAGGAAAGAAAGAGAAGCTGAAGCAACTGAAAAATTAGCTTCAGCGGCAGAAGCAGCTAAAGAAGAAGCAGCTAAAGCAGCAGAAGTTCCTGTGGAAGAAGCTCCAGCAGCAGAAGTTCCTGTGGAAGCAGCTAAAGCAGCAGAAGTTCCTGTGGAAGAAGCTCCAGCAGCAGAAGCTCCTGTGGAAGAAGCTCCAGCAGCAGAAGCTCCAG
>CAZWGZ010000255.1:0-2108 GCA_964633395.1 uncultured Rhodobacterales bacterium | reverse complement strand
TCTAATGCTAAAAAAGAAATTTTTAGACATAACGACCTAGATCATCTTGAAAATTTAATAAAGACTTATCCTAAAGACAGAGCTAAAATAATAATTTTTGAATCTATTTATTCTATGGATGGCGATTTTGGCGATATTGCTGGCATTGTTGATATTGCAAAAAAATATAACGTAATGACATTTATCGATGAAGTCCACGCAGTCGGAATGTATGGCAAAACTGGAGCAGGAGTTTCAGAAGAATTAAACTTGAATAATCATATAGATATCATTCAAGGAACTTTAGGCAAAGCTTATGGTACAATGGGAGGTTATATTACATCAACAGAATTGATTTGTGATGCTATTAGGAGTTATGCTAGCGGTTTTATTTTTACAACAGCACTTCCACCTGCACTAGCTAAATCATCGACAACGTCAATTAAATATTTAAAAGTATCTAATGCAGAAAGATTGTTGCAAAAAGAAAATACCATTTGTTTAAAAAGTTATTTAAAAAAAGCAAATATTCCATTTTTAGATAATAAAACACACATTGTTCCAGTAATGGTAAATAATCCTGTAAAATGTAAAGAGATAAGTAATATATTATTAAGAGAATTTGGACATTACATTCAACCTATAAACTACCCAACAGTCCCTGCTGGATATGAAAGATTAAGAATTACACCTGGACCTTTGCATACAGAGAAAATGATTTCTGAATTAACTGACGCTCTCAAATATGCTTTTAAACAAACAGAAAATATAGATTATAAAAATATTTCGTAACATAAAATTAATAATTAAAGGTGCATTTAGTGACAATAATTTCAAAACCTTCAGATCACCCTTTCTTTCCTAAAACGCCTAAGGTTGGTATTTTAATAGTTAATTTAGGTACGCCTGAAGGAACAGATTATTGGTCAATGAGACGTTACCTCAAACAATTCTTAATGGATAAAAGAGTAGTGGATATTTTTAGGCCTCTTTGGTGGCTAATATTAAATGGCCCCATACTTACATTTAGACCTTCTAAATCAGGAAAAGCATACAAAAAAATTTGGGATAAAGATAATTATGGCTCACCTTTAAGGAGATTTACAGTTAACCAGTCTCTTAAGTTAAAAGAAAGGTTTAACTCTAATCAAGATATTATAATTGATTATGCGATGAGATATGGGGTCCCTGAAATTCATAAAAGTCTTGATAATATGATGGCTCAAGGATGCACAAAAGTACTTCTTGCCCCTCTCTATCCTCAGTATGCGGCAAGCACAACAGCTACAGTAAAAGATGAAGTTTTTAGATGGATGCTTAAACAAAGGTGGCAACCTGCTTTGAGAACCATCGCACCATGGTTTGATGATGACAATTATATTACTGCTCTAGCAAACACGGTTAAAGATAATTTAAAGATTAATAAAAAACCAGACTTACTTATTGTGTCTTTTCATGGAATACCGAAAAGATACTTTTTAGCAGGAGATCCATATCATTGTCACTGCATTAAAACAGCAAGGCTATTAAAGGAAAAACTGAAATGGCCTAAAGAAAAAATTTTGGTAACTTTTCAATCTAGGTTTGGCCCAGAACCTTGGCTACAACCATATACAGATAAAACAATTATTGACCTTGCTAAAAATGGAACAAAAAATATTGCTATTTTAGCTCCTGGTTTTATCTCAGACTGTTTAGAGACACTTGAAGAAATAAACGTTGAAGCCAGAGAATTATTTATTGAAAATGGTGGTGAAGACTTTAATTACATACCTTGTTTAAATGATAATAATTATTCAATAAAATTTTTAGAAGGGATAATTAAACAAAACTTGCAAGGCTGGGTGGATTAATTTTTAATATTTTTTTGAAATACACGTTCTAAAGTAATAAGTTAGTTATTTACTTTTATTATAATAGTTTGTATAAAACCATTCACTTAATTAATAGCGGGTATTGTGTAGTGGTAAGACCTTAGCCTTCCAAGCTAATGACGAGAGTTCGATTCTCTCTACCCGCTCCAAAATTAGGTTTTCCTTTGGTTTAACACTTTGAATTTTAAGCATTTTGTTTAAAACTTCAATTGTGGGTAGACAAAATGGTAGACAAAAAAAGCCTCCCTTATCTCT
>CAZWGZ010000254.1:0-2117 GCA_964633395.1 uncultured Rhodobacterales bacterium | reverse complement strand
TACATTATCTCATATTCAACCAGGAAATTTAGTTTCAGTATTTTGGAAATCTAGATTAATAGAACAAATGGGCAATTATAAAATTGAATTAGTATCTTCTGTATCTGGCAAAATTTTTGATGATAAATTAAAGCTGCAAGCGTTAAGTTCTTTATGTGCATTAATAGAAAAAATTTTGCCTGAAAGACAAAAATATCAAGAAATATATAATGCTACTCTAGCATTTGTTAATTTACTTTTATTGGATGATAATGTAAAAATAAATCTTTGGATTGTAGGTTATGTGAAGTGGGAAATTGGCATTCTATCTTCAATTGGTTTTTCTTTAAATTTAAATGAATGTGCAGTGACTGGAACTATAGACAATTTATGTTTTGTAAGTCCAAAAACAGGAAAAGCTGTTTCAAAAGAGGGCGCTGGCAAGTTTGCTCCTAGATTATTAGTTTTACCTAATTTTTTAGGTGGAGCGAATGGTGTTGAAACAAATTTTTATCATGAAATTCTTGCAGGGTTAAAAATTACTACTTATTTTTTTGAAAATAAATTATTAACTTCTATTAATAATGAAAAAAATAATTATTTACCTAAAGCAAGAAATAGATTTATAGAAATGATTGAAAAACTTTAATTTCTTTAAAGGAAAAATAAATGACAACTAAAGTTATAAAAGAAAATAACATTATTTTAACTAGTTTTTCTCAAGCTATATCTGAACGGTATTTATCTTATGCTTTATCAACAATAACATCAAGATCTTTGCCAGATGTTCGTGATGGCCTTAAGCCTGTCCACAGAAGAGTTATATATGCAATGATGCAATTAAAATTAAATTATAATCAAGGTTATAAAAAATCAGCTAGAGTTGTAGGAGATGTTATGGGTAAGTTTCACCCCCATGGTGATGCTGCTATATACGATTCTATGGTAAGAATGGCTCAAAACTTTGCTTTGAGATACCCTTTAGTTGATGGCCAAGGTAATTTTGGTAACATTGATGGTGATAACGCAGCTGCCATGAGATATACAGAAGCTCGTATGACTAAAGCTACTGAATTGTTACTTCAAGATATTGATAAAGATACTGTTGACTTTCGAGTTACTTATGATGACGAAGGAAAAGAACCTGTTGTTTTACCATCTGCTTTTCCGAATTTACTAGCTAATGGTTCTCAAGGTATAGCTGTTGGAATGGCAACTTCTATTCCTCCTCACAATTTAGGTGAGTTGAGTGATGCCATAATTCATTTGATTAAATTCCCTTCCGCATCAGATAGTACAATAATAAACTATATAAAAGGGCCTGATTTTCCAACTGGAGGAATTCTTGTTGAGCCCAGAGAATCTATAGATCATGCTTATAAAATAGGAAAGGGTGGTTTTAAATTAAGAGCAAGATGGAATATTGAAAAATTAAATTCTGGTCAATGGCAAATCATTGTTACGGAAATACCTTATCAAATTCAAAAAAGTAGATTGTTAGAAAAAATTGCCGAGCTGATGGACAATAAAGTTCTTCCTATGTTGTCAGATGTTAGAGATGAAAGTGCTGAAGATATAAGATTAGTTCTAGAACCTAAAACTAGAAACTTATCACCAGAAATGATTATGGAAGCATTATTTAAAAAAACAGATTTAGAAACCAGAGTTTCTTTAAATTTAAATGTCATTGATGATAAAAATGTACCTGGTGTAAAATCTTTGAAAGAGGCTTTGCAATCTTGGTTAAATCACAGGCAAATTATACTTCAAAGAAAAAGTAAATTTAGATTAAGTCAAATTGAAAATAGGATTAATATTTTAAATGGTTATCTAACAGTTTTTTTAAATCTTGATAAAGTTATCGAAATTATTAGAGAAGAAGATAAGCCAAAAGAAGTTTTGATTTCATATTTTGTAATAAATGAAATTCAAGCCAATGCGATTTTAGATATGCGCTTACGTTCTTTAAGGAAGCTTGAAGAGATAGAGTTAAAAAAAGAATTAACTTCTTTAAAACAAGAGTTAGATACTTTAAATAATCTTTTAAATGACACAGATAAACAATGGAATATTATATCTTTAGACATTAAAGCTTTAAAAAAAGATTTTGGTGAATTAAATAATAGAAGAACTAGTAT
>CAZWGZ010000253.1:0-2150 GCA_964633395.1 uncultured Rhodobacterales bacterium | reverse complement strand
TAAATAAAACAGGAAAAGATATAGTCATAATGTCAAATGATTCTGTAACCTCAATCGCTCCTAAGAAAACAGCAAAGTATAAGGCACCCGAAACTCCTATAAAAAACGAGCTTATGGCAAAAGCTGATAACTTAGTTTTTAAAGGTGGAACACCAATAATCTCAGCTGCAATATCCATATCTCTTATTGCCATCCATGATCTACCTATTTTACTTCTAATCATGTTTTTAGCTGCAAATCCAAGAACAACTACCAACACCAAACAAAATAAATATGTTGCATAAGGAGGTGCTGTTGCACCTGTAACAGGCACACCAAAAAAAAGTCTTTCGGATACAGTGATTTGACCAGTAGCAGAGTAATTATAAAACCAAGGAACTTTGTTAAATAGCCATACTAAAAAAAATTGAGATGCTAACGTTGCTACAGCTAAATAAAAACCTTTAATTCTTAGAGAAGGTAGTCCAAATATAATACCCACTGCTGCTGTAATTACTCCAGAAATAAGAACAATAATCATTATATTTAAGTCAGGAAAGGAGGTCATTATCTTGTATGTTGAAAAAGCGCCTACAGCCATAAAACCACCAGTTCCAAGAGAAACCTGTCCACAATATCCAGTAAGGATATTAAGACCAATGGCAGCTAAAGAAAAAATTAGAAATGGTACTAAAATAGCTTTTTCCCAATAGCTATCAATAAAAAAAGGTACTACAAGAAAAGCAAAAATCATTAAAGTACCAAAAGCAACTTTATCCTGAATTAATGGAAAAATTGCGTGATCA
Source organism: uncultured Rhodobacterales bacterium (assembly GCA_964633395.1). Classification (GTDB taxonomy): domain Bacteria; phylum Pseudomonadota; class Alphaproteobacteria; order Puniceispirillales; family Marisalimonadaceae; genus CAJJBL01. The sequence goes on along the minus strand of CAZWGZ010000253.1, from coordinate 1,365 downwards.
GACTTGTATGAAGACTTATATTGACCTGTTTCTTTATAAATCATTTATCTTAAACCCTCTCAATAATTTTATCGCCAAATAAGCCTTGTGGACGAAATAATAAAAAGACTAACGCCATTACATACGCAAACCAATTTTCTAAAGCACCAGTTTCAAAATATCCACCAATGTATATTTCTGCTAATTTTTCACCTACACCAATTAACAATCCACCTATTATAGCTCCTGGAATTGAAGTAAAACCTCCTAAGATAAGGACTGGTAGTGCTTTAAGAGCTATCAGTGATAATGAAAATTGAACACCAGATTCAGTCCCCCACATTATTCCAGCTACCATTGCTATAAAACCTGAAATACCCCATACTAAGACCCATATAGATCTTAATGAAATACCAACTGACAAAGCTGCTTGGTGGTCGTCTGCAACAGCTCTTAGCGCTCTTCCAGTTTTGGTATATTGAGAAAAAATCGCTAACGTTACTACCAAAATTACGGCTATTACAGTAGCCCATACATTTAGAACATCTATATACATTCCATAATAGTCACTGCCTTCAGAGGCAAGGCCAATAGTCGCTTGTTCAAGCCATTCTGATCCACCACTAGGAATACCAACGTCTAATACTTTTACATCAGATCCCCACATTAAATCGCCAATGCCCTCTAAAACAAAAGCAAGCCCAATGGTAGCCATAAATAAGATAATTGGATCTTGGTTAATTAAGTGTTTAAGGACAAGCCTTTCAATAATAAATGCTAAGGCTATCATGGTTATAATGGTTAAAATTATTGCTAAAAAATTTGGCATGGAAGCATACCAATGATGATAATTCGTTCCAAAAAGTTCATTTATTAGATGAGCAAATGGAACCTGACCTGTTTGATATCCTACTAAAGTTAGTGCAGCAAATAGAGCAAATACACCTTGTGCAAAGTTAAAAACACCTGAAGCCTTAAATATTAGAACAAACCCAAGGGCAACTAAAGAGTACATTACCCCTGACATTAAGCCATTGAGAACAGTTTCAATAAAATTTAGTAAATCAACGCTCATAAAATAATTTCCTTATTAATCATCTGATACTCCTAAGTAGGCATCAATAACTGCTTTGTTATTTCTAATTTCTTCAGGAAAACCAGATCCAATTTTTCTACCATAATCTAGTACAACAATTCTATCTGAAATATCCATAACAACACCCATGTCGTGTTCTATTAAAACTATAGTTGTTTTAAATTCGTTATTAACTGTAAGAACGAATCTACTCATGTCTTGCTTTTCTTCAACGTTCATTCCAGCCATAGGCTCATCTAGAAGTAAAATTTCTGGTTCCATTGCCAGAGCTCTTCCTAGCTCTACTCTTT
>CAZWGZ010000252.1:0-2183 GCA_964633395.1 uncultured Rhodobacterales bacterium | reverse complement strand
TGCAATTGAAGCTAGAGAACTTATTGGTAATAAAAAACTATCACCAGTTGAATTATCAAAAAGTTGTCTTGAGCAAATTGAAAAACTTAATTCATCAATAAATGCTGTCGTTGCAATTAATCATGACGACGTCTTAAGAGAAGCGCAAAAAGCTGAAGACGATGTTATGTCAGGAGATGAATTAGGAATTCTCCATGGCCTTCCTGTTGGAATAAAAGATTTAAATTTAGTTAAAAATCTTCGCTCAACATCTGGTTCAAAATTATATGAAAATAGAGTTCCTAAAGAGGATGATAGTGTCGTAAAAAGTATAAGGGATGAAGGAGCTATCATTTTTTGTAAAACTAATACACCAGAATTTGGAGCTGGAGCGAATACGAAGAATAAAGTTTACGGTACCACTTGCAATCCATTTGATTTAACAAAAACTCCAGCTGGATCATCTGGAGGGAGCTCAGCTGCATTAGCCACTAACATGATGCCGCTAGCTAATGGGTCTGATTATGGTGGAAGTCTTAGAACACCCGCAGGATTTTGTGGTGTTACAGGTTTTCGGCCATCTCCAGGCCTTGTTCCTGCGACAGATGCCTCAGTTGCATTAAATCCTTTTTCAGTTCAAGGACCAATGGGACGAACGGTATCTGACACATACCTTCTTCTACAAGCTCAAATTAGTGTAAATAAAAATGATCCTTTTTCTAGTCTAGATGCGTTATCATTACCTGATACATTATTAGGCTCAGACTTATCTGGAGTTAAAATGGCATTTTCGTCTGATTTAGGATGTGCTCCAGTGGATAATGATATTAAAAGTGTTTTTTTAGAAAAAATAAATACTTTTAAAAATCACTTCTTTCAATCACATGAAGATCATCCAAATTTCTTAGATATTCATAACTGCTTTGAAGTTATAAGAGGATTTAACTTTGTGGCGTCTCATAAAGAAAGATTTGATAATAATAGAGATTTACTTGAGCCCAACGTCATAGATAATGTCGAAAGAGGCTTAGAATTTAGTCTTGCTGATGTTTCATGGGCACATGTCATGCAAACTAAAATTTATAAAAGTTTTCGAAATTTTTTCGATAATTTTGATGTTTTAATTTGTCCAGCTGCAGCTGTGTCACCATATCCTCATGAACAATTATTTGTTGATGAAATTAATGGTGAAAAGATGCCAACCTATATGCGATGGTTAGCTTTAAGTTATGCTTCTACAATGGCAATTCCATGCGTTTGGGCATTACCATGTGGCTTAGATCATAAAAATATGCCTTTTGGTATTCAATTAATTGCTCCTGCTGGAAGAGATGCCCAATTGTCTGAAATTGCAAAAAGCTTAGAAATAATTTTAATGTCAAATGATGAAACGAAGAGACCTATTCCAAATATAATTTAATATAATAAGGTTTTCTAATGGTAAACATTAAGTCTAACAAACTACATACAGTTAATGGTTTTTATGACAAGCAAACTTCTACAATAAGTTATGTGGTTTCTGATAATTCATCAAAAAAATGCGCTGTTATAGATAGCGTTCTTGATTTTGATTATTCATCTGGTTCAATAGAGTATACGAATGCTGATAAAATAATTTCTTTTATTAATGAAAAAGATTGGGAAGTGGAATGGCTTATTGAAACTCATGTCCACGCCGATCACTTATCTGCTTCTCCCTATATCCAAAAACAACTTGGTGGAAAAATTGGTATTTCTGAAAAAATATCTGAAATTCAAGATATTTTTGGAAAAACCTTTAATGCAGGTTCTGAATTTCAAAGAGATGGGAGTCAGTTTGACAAACTTTTCAAAAATAATGATGTGTATAAAATTGGACAAATAAGTTGCCAAGTAATTGACACACCAGGTCACACCCCAGCGTGCACAGCTCATGTCATAGAAGATTCAATCTTTGTAGGTGATACAATGTTTATGCCAGATCTAGGTAGTGCAAGAGCTGACTTTCCTGGAGGGGATGCTCGGCTACTTTATAAATCAATACAAAAAATTCTCACTTACCCTGACGAAACAAAATTGTTTGTTTGTCACGACTATCCTCCTGAAACACGGAATGTTATGTGGTCTACAACAGTAGGTGAGCAAAAAATTAGAAATATTCATATTAACGAAACAATCAATGAAGATGAGTTTGTTAAAATTAGAGAAGATAGAGATAAGACACT
>CAZWGZ010000251.1:0-2203 GCA_964633395.1 uncultured Rhodobacterales bacterium | reverse complement strand
GCTCCTATCAAACGTGAAACAGTATGTCTTTCCATATATTCTGACATATCAAATCTAATAAGTTTTACTCCCGTAGCTTCTGCTAATTGTTTTGCAACTTCAGTTTTTCCAACTCCTGTAGGACCTGAAAACAAATAACAACCAACTGGTTTTTCTACTTCTCTTAATCCAGCTCTAGATAATTTTATACTTGATACCAATTCATCTACAGCTTTATCTTGACCATAAACCATTCTTTTTAGATCATCTTCTAATTTTGATAGTGCTTTTCTATCATCTGTAGAGACATTTCGAGAAGGTATTCTTGCAATTAAAGCGATAGTTTCCTCTATCTCTGTTTTACCTATTATACGCTTTCTTTTAGATTTAGTTTTTAGCATTTGTGCTGCTGCTGACTCATCTATTACATCAATAGCTTTATCTGGCAGTTTTCTATCATTAATATACCTTGCTGATAATTCAACCGCTGTCTTAATAGCTATATTAGTAAATTTTAATTTATGATGCTCTTCATAACGAGATTTAAGCCCCATAAGAATTTTTACTGCATCATCAATATTAGGTTCCGCAACATCTATCTTCTGAAATCTTCTTACCAAAGCTCTATCTTTATCGAAGTAACCTCTATACTCTTTATATGTTGTAGAACCAATACACTTTAAACCACCGTTCTGTAAGGCTGGCTTTAATAAATTAGAGGCATCCATTGCACCTCCACTAGTAGCACCTGCACCAATTATTGTGTGTATTTCATCAATAAATAAAATTGCATTTTCATTAAGTTCAATTTCTTTCATAACAGCTTTTAATCGCTCTTCAAAATCACCTCTATAACGGGTTCCTGCTAATAATGCGCCCATATCCAAAGAGTATATTTCGGAATTAAGCAAAACTTCTGGGACATTTCCTTTTACAATCCTATCAGCTAAGCCTTCTGCAATTGCGGTTTTACCTACACCAGGATCTCCAACTAATAAAGGGTTGTTTTTTGTTCTTCTACATAAAACTTGAATGGTTCTATCTAGTTCAGATTGTCTACCTATAAGAGGGTCAATTTTACCTTCAGCAGCTTTTTCATTTAAATTCACAGCATATTTTTCAAGAGCCTTTTCAGATTTTTTATTATCTGCATCTGTAGCTTCACTTTCAACTCCTGAAGGTGAAGCAGATTTTGAATAATTAGGATCCTTAGCAAGACCATGACTCATAAAACTTACTGCATCAAGACGTTTCATATCCTGTTTTTGTAATAAATAAACTGCATAACAATCTCTTTCAGAAAACATTGCTACTAAAATATTTGCACCAGTAGCTTCACTTCTACCTGAAGACTGAGTATGAATAACAGCTCTTTGCACTACTCTTTGGAAACCGGCAGTAGGTTGAGTGTCAACATCCTTTTCAGGAGTAATAATTGCATTCAAGTCTTCTTTTAAATACTTATTAATGTCTTCTTCTAACGTTTTTATATTTACTGAACATGCTTTCAACACTTCGATAGCGTCTTGATCTTCTAACAAAGCACACATTAAATGCTCTAGCGTTGCAAATTCATGCTTTAATGATGAAGCATTTGTCATAGAACGTCGTAAAGTTTCTTCTAATGATTTTGAGAGCATTATTATTCCTTTTCTAATTGAACTTGTAAAGGATGCTCATACTTTCGAGCATAATTCATTACTTGCATAGCTTTTGTTTCAGCTAAATCATATGCATAAATTCCACATACCCCAACACCACGTTGATGAACATGAAGCATAACTTCTGTTGCTGCTTCTCTATTTTTTTGAAAAAATTTTTCAAGGACTTCAATGACAAACTCCATAGGAGTATAATCATCATTCATCATTAACACCCTATAAAGAGCTGGAATTTTTGTTTTGGGATTTGTCTCAAGCTTAATGTTTCCACCAACGTTATCCTCATTCGGCTTATCATCTTCATTCATAGTCGATGGTGTAATTATTTTTATACTACATTTAAGATCTAATTTTAAAATATCATCTATCATTTATTTCTCAACGCTTTCTGACAAAAATTTTCTATCTTAATTATATAAGAACGATATAAGCGTTCAACAAGTTTAATTTAATAGATTTTTAAAATATAATATTTAGAAAAGTGTTTACAAGTTTATTTTACACTAAATATTGTGTTTTGTTAAAAAAATAATCAAAATAATGTGTTTTTTTATATATTTTAG
>CAZWGZ010000250.1:0-2215 GCA_964633395.1 uncultured Rhodobacterales bacterium | reverse complement strand
ATACTAACCACTCAACCGTTTCAGTTTCTTCTTTATTAAGGCCTAATCTAGGGCACACTATTGCAGCAATTAGTGAACCATTTATTGAATGATCGCCTTTTTTACCTTTAGCTATGTCATGCAATAGCATAGCAACAAATAATGACCTATATGATTGAATTTCTAAAATTACCTTACTTGCCAATGGTGCAAAGTTTTCGAATTTTCCATTTTTTAATAAATGTAAATTAGAAATCGTAAAAATAGTATGTTCATCAACAGTATAAGAGTGATACATATCAAATTGCATTAAACATACAATTTTCTGGAATTCTGGGATAAGCCTTCCAAGAACATTAGATTCATTCATTAACCTTATTGTTCTTGTAGAGTCTTTTTCACTTGTTAAAATATCTAACAAAAGTTTATTAGCTTTGACATCATTCCTAATATCTACATTTATAAGCCTAATTAAACTGGTTAAATATCGAAGTGTTTTTGGATGAATATCTATATTTTTAAAATGAGAAATATTAAATAATTTAATAATGTTAATAGGATTTTTCGATAGTGTTTCCTTATTTTTTGCGTATATACGACCTAGCTCAATACTAAAAGGAAAAACATTTTCTTTCTTTTTAAAACTTAAAAAATTCAACCTTAATGGTTTATTAAAATCTGTTTCAATTGCTGAGCAAAATATTCTTGTTAAGTTCCCAACTGTTTTAGTAGCAAGAAAATATCTTTTCATAAATCTTTCAACATCTTTTTGAGTTACAGTATTTTTAAAGTTCATATTTTTTGCAATATCTAATTGGGCATCCATTGCTAACCTGTCGTCTTCTCTTGATGCTCTATAGTGAAGATGACATCTAACAGATATTAAAAACCTTTGAGCATCAGCAAAAGATGAAGCCTCACTTTTTAATAATGCCCCAATGTTAATTAATCTTGAAATACTATTCACTTTGTATGCAAACTTTGATATCCACATTAATGTATGAAGATCTCGTAAACCACCCTTACCGTTTTTAACGTTAGGTTCTACAACATATCTAGAACTTCCAAATCTTTTATGCCTTAAGTCAGACTCTTCAAGTTTAGCTTCTACAAAATTTAATACTTTTGAATTTTTAAGATATAAATTAAACTTTTCGTTGAGCAACAAGTAAGCAGCTTCATTACCTATTATAAATCTTCTTTCCAGCAAACTGGTAGCTATAGTTAAATCTAACTTTATTTTTTGAACACAATCATTAATTGTCCTTGTTGAATGCCCAACTGTATATCCTAAATCCCACAAAACATAGAGTATTAATTGGATAATTTCTTCAATTTTTTTAGCATCTTTTTTACTTAATCTATTTGGCAATAAAAATAGTATGTCAATATCTGAATGAGGGGCTAACTCCCCACGGCCATATCCACCTACTGCTACTAAAGAAAAAATATAATCATTATTATTTAATTTTTTAAAATAAAATTTTTTAAAAATAACTTTTAAAAGACTATCCATTAAAATGGTATTAAGCCCTACATTAAGTGAGCCGTCAGAAGATTCTATAAATTTATTTTTTATTTTTTCTTTTTGTTTATTTAATTGGTTTTTGAGTTTTACAAACAACGTATGCTTAAAATTGTCTATATCTATCTCGTCAATGTCAAAATCTTTAATTTCATATAATGTATCAGTATTTTTTTTTGCATAAATTATTGGCTCTAACCACTGTAACCATAATGGAATATCTAGATATAAATTCTCTAAAGAATCCATTTCAATAATTTTTTGTTTCGAATTTAATTTATTACTAAATAAGCTAAACTTATTTTTTAAATTTATTCTATTCATTTGACTGTCTTAATGATTTCATTTTGTAAATAATATCTAGTGCTTCACGAGGACTAATCTGATCAGCTTCTATCTTATCAAATTCTTTAAAGAATATTTCATTGTCATTAGGCAAAGGTAAGTCTTGTAATATATTTTCCCACACATCTATTTTTTTTTCATTACTATCATTTTCTAATTTGCTTAGTAATATTTTTGCTCTCTGAATAACTTCAGTCGGCAACCCTGCTAATTGTGCAACATGAATACCATATGATTTGTCGGCTTCTCCCTTATTTATTTTATGCATAAATATTATTGTATCATTCCATTCTTTAATAGCCATTTTATGACAAGATAAATTTTCTAATTTTTCTTTTAAGCTTGTTAATTCATGGTAATGAGTTG
>CAZWGZ010000249.1:0-2218 GCA_964633395.1 uncultured Rhodobacterales bacterium | reverse complement strand
TGATTCTCTAAATTCCATTTTTTAAAATTTTTTTCATAAAAATTATTATTAAAATAAAAGATTATTGTTCTATTTTTTTTTTTATTTTCTTTTTCTGAAGAAGTAGCATTAATTGATATTTTTTCATTTACTAATGTTTTATTATCTTTTTGTGACAAAGCAAAAATTGACAACACCATTATAGAAAAAAAAGCCATAGACAATGCTAGAGCAACTTCTGTTAGAGGGTTATTTGAGTATTCTGAGTTCATATATTTTCTCCATATAATGTATATGGAAAATTCAGAAGCTTTTTTGATTAATTAAATTTATTAGTGTTACCTTTAGAACCACCAGAATTAAATAATGGAAATTTTTTAATAAAAAAGTTATTTTCAGAAATGATTAATTCATAATCACGATCAAGATTAAAATTAATTTCTGCAAGGGAAATAACAAGCCATTTTTTTAATTTTAATAAATGAGATGATGAATAGTAAGTCCAACTACTTTGTTTTCCATAAATTTCTTCATTACTTATTTTTATAAAACCTGGGAATTCATTAGTCATTATATCAGTTATATAAATTATGTCTTTTTGCCTAAAATTAAATAATTTAAAATTGTATGTCTTAGAAATATTATTATAATTTTTAGCTTCTTTTGATTTTGCGTTTAAAATACCAGTAATACTTTTACCTAATTGATCTGAAAGAAGAATAGCCGCTTCAGTAATTAATAAATTTTTACATATTGAGTCACATTTATGTGAATAATTTATAATTTTCCTTGAGGTTGACCACGAAGATATAAAGTTTTTAGTTTGTGTATTAAAAATTTGAGAAGATATAAAAATTTTTGATACTTTGTTATTAATTAATTGGTGGTTTAGTTTTAAAATTATTAATAATTCAGTATCTGAAATTTGGCTGAGAGTGTCTGAATTTTCTATTATAAACTCTAAATTATTAATATTTGAGTTGGTGATTTTTTTTAAAAGTATATTTCCATCTTTTGTAATAAAACCATTTTGAGTTAAATGAGAAGAAACTGATAATCTTATGGGTTGATTGTTTTCATTTTTATCTAATACAAAGATTAATATTGATGGTTTTTGATCCGAAGCCATTAAATTAACTGATGCTAATAAAAATATTAGACTAATTATAGTTCTAAAAAATATCATATTCTATTCACATACATATATATATATTGATTTATTGATCTTATTAATGTCAATCTTTGAATTATAAATTTTTATGAAAAAATCTTTGGAATTAAATCCAAATTCATTCATTGTCAATTCAATCCATTTTTTGATTTTATATTTTGTAGAGGTAGTAAAGTAAGCAATTTGTGTCTTACTAGATGTATTTAAACCTTGTGTCTCTAGATGTATAAAGCCTGGAAATTCTTTTTCCATTATTTCTATAATTTGATTACTTTCACATGAATTAAAATAATTAAAGCTTACATTAAGTTTTTTTTCGGTATTATCATTAAATTGCTGGTCAGTGATATTGAAACGTATTCCATTTTTTTTCATTTGGTTAACACTTGAATTAACAAGCATTTTTGCAATAGCTTCAATCTCTAAAAGATTAGAGTCTTTTTCAAACGTTAGAGACCTTGCTAGACTGTATGATACATTACCTAATTTGCTTTTAACCTTTAAGGTTGGAATAAAAAGCCAATCTTGATTTATATTTTTTTTTAATAATTTAAATGATATATTATATTCAATTTTATTGAGGTCTAATATTGAAAATTTTTTTTGATCAGGATGACTTTTAGTTTTAATTTTATTATTTAGAAATTCTTTCTCTATTAACATCAAAAAATTATCGTTAATTTTACTTATATTGTTAGAATATGATGGAAATGTAAAAAAAAACAAATAAAGCATTAAAAAAATTTTGTATTTATAATTTTTAAACATTTCTATTTTCCGTTTTAATTATTCTACTTATTATATGGAAAGATTAGTAATATTTTAGCACTCTAAGTCAATTTAATTTATAGATGGATGAGCGCTTAGTTCCTAAATGTGAAATCAGATTCTTGTCACATAAACTTTTTAACGCTTTATAAAGTGTGGATTTAGAAATAATATAACCATTATAATCTAAAAAATTAATATTTTTAATGTTAACTTGAATTTTTTTATTATTAGTTTCTTTATGGAGATTTAATAAAACATCTTTTTCATAATTGGACAACCTGCCAATTTCTAGATCCT
>CAZWGZ010000248.1:0-2248 GCA_964633395.1 uncultured Rhodobacterales bacterium | reverse complement strand
GGTTACGCTTATCAATCTGATCAGTCAGATGATAATAAATTGGTATATGTAAGAGATTATCCAAAAAATTGATTAAGCTTATTTCACTAAGAATGGATTAATTTTTTTTTAACATAGATTCTCTCCAAGCTATATAAGAAGTTGATCCAATAATTAGAAATCCACCTATCCATAAAGTTGCGGTAGGTTCTTCAGCGAATAAAGCATATCCGATTAATACCGACCAAATTAATCTTAGAAAATCAAATGGGAGAAGTAATGCTAACTCCCCTTTTTTTAAAGCGGAATTCATAATAGTTTGCGCCAACGTTCCAGTAATTGCTATAAATATTAAAATAATAAATTGCCTAAAATCTATCATCTCAAAAACAGGGAAGGCAAGCGCAAAGGTTGCAGGGATCATCCCAACTCCAAAGTATAATGAGATTGTTACAGCGCTATCAGTTTTTGTAAGTTTCTTAATGAAAATAAGGCATATTGACCATAAAAAAGATGAAAAAATAATAAGCACTGCCCCTAACTCGATTGAAATATCAGGTCGCATTACAATTATTGTCCCAATGAAACCAATAACTAAAGCGGTTGTTCTTCTTAATCTTATTTTTTCTTTCATAAAAATTACTGCAAGAATAGTTGCAAAAATAGGCACAGTAAAACCTAAAGTTGTTAACTGAGCTAATGGAGTGGTTGAAATTCCATAAAAAAAACATAACATAGCAACAGAATTTGTAGTAATTCTCAGTACCTGCATTTTAGGTTGGTGAGTTTTAAAAATTTTTTGGCCTTGTTGAAAAATTACTGGAGCAAGCACAACTATAACTAGTGCGCATCTAAAAAAAGCAATTTCAAATATATGAACTTCTTGAGATAAGTACTTAACTGCACTGTGCATTAAAACGAAAAAAAAGCCTGAGATTATCATCAGAAAAATTGAAATAAGTGGCGCCGGAATAGTATCATAAACTTTATTAAATTTTATATTTAATCTATTTATTAAAAACATTTTAATACCTAAATTTTAAGATTTATATATTGAGCTATATTAGTAAATAATACGAGTTAAATGATTAACATATTTAAATGATTTAAGATAAAATTACTTGTGTGTAATTTTATCTTGTAATCTAATGAATTGAATATCAATTTTCTCATAAGGTAAATAAATATGATAAAATTAATTTTGTTGTTCTTTTTCTTTTGTAGTTCAGTGGCTATAGCAAACCAAAATTTACAAGGTTATAAAGCATTAGAGAATAAAGAATATAACAAGGCTCTTTTTTATTTAAGTTATGAGGCTAACTTAGGTGACGATAGAGCTCAGTACAATCTAGGTATTATGTATAAAAAAGGTTTAGGTGTCCCAGTAAATGATAATGAAGCTTTCAGTTGGTTTTTTCTTTCAGCAGATCAAGGAAACATTTTAGCTAAGTATGCTTTAGGTAACGCATACTTAAAAGGTGAAGGTATTAATAAAAATTATTTATTAGCATTTAAGTCCTATAAGTATGCAGGTTTAAAAGGTCATCCTATGGCAAGATTGAATATAGGAAATATGTATTTTAGTGGACTAGGTATTAATAGGAATTATCCTAAAGCCTACCTGTGGTGGCGTATTGCTCAAGATCAAAATACAAATGGCGCAAGAGAAAATATCGAAATGCTCGAAAAAAAAATGGATAGTAGCGAAAAGTATAAAGGTAAAGAATTGTATAAAAATTGTATGAAAGATAGTTTATACAATTGTACAACGGAATAAAAAACAAACTCTATTTTAATAGTGATTACTTTATGTTAAAGAAACAAGAGCAAATTGAAGCTGAATTAAGATCTGTACTGAAGAGTGCAAAGAAGGGTATTTTTGTTAAACTTTCATTAACTAATCTTATTGAAAATTCAAGACGGATGTATGTGATTTATAATTCTTATAAATCAGGTGAAAAGTTTAAAATAAATAATAATGATGAAAATTTAGAACTTCTAAATAATTTAAATATAGAGTTTGAAAACTTATGTAAAAAAATAAAAAAAATACCTAGTCCAATAAAAGATTTACTCGACAGAAAATGGGAACAGGAACCAAATTCAAAAGAAAGTGTTTATGGCTCTACTGAAGTAATTCTTAACAAATTAGTTATTTTAAAAAAAGATTTTAATAAGCTTACAAATGTTTTAGATAAAGATTTTAAAAATGGATCAATTTTGAATGTTGATCCAATCCCAATTGCGATTATTCAAAGCGCTATGACTA
>CAZWGZ010000247.1:0-2249 GCA_964633395.1 uncultured Rhodobacterales bacterium | reverse complement strand
CTTATTAATCTTCTAGCTTCGCCATTTGATTTTACAAAATCAAGAACTTTTAAAGCATCAATAATTGATATTTTAGCTTCTAATATTGTTTTATTAGGTAAGGCATCATCATTTTGTAGCTTACTAAATGTATTTATGGCAGCATTTGAAGCCCGCTCTGCTTCTTTTTCACCTCTGCACAGCTTTGTTACCTCATTTGCTAAAATGATTTTAGCTTCATTTATTTCTGAACCTTTTAACTTTTCTAACTTTTCAATTTCCTGCATGGGAAGTTCTGTAAATAATTTTAGAAATTTGATAACATCCAGATCTTCAGTATTTCTCCAATATTGCCAAAAATCCCAATTAGATAATTGATTTTCATTTAACCAAACTGCTCCATTAGCACTTTTTCCCATTTTGGCACCACTGCTTGTAGTTAAAAGTGGAGACGTTAAACCAAAGGCTTGACGAGAATTTTTTTTTCTAACTAAATCTAAGCCAGTTATAATATTCCCCCATTGATCTGACCCACCCATCTGGAGTTGGCAATTATATTCTTGATTAAGTTTTAAAAAATCAAATGCTTGTAAGAGTGAATAATTAAATTCTAAAAAAGATAAATTTTGTTCTCTTTCCAAACGAATCTTAACACTATCTAAATTAATTAATTTATTAATAGAAAATGAAGAACCAAAATCTCTAAGAAATGAAATATAATTTAGCTTATCAAGCCATATAGAATTATCTATGAGCAAAGCACTATTTTGTTCTTTACCAAAATTTAAAAATTTTTCAAAAATAGTTTTTATACTATCTTTATTATCATTAATTATTTGGCTTGTAAGAACAGGTCGAGCAGCGTCTTTACCCGAAGGGTCTCCAATTTTAGTTGTCCCTCCACCCATTAAAACAATAGGTTTGTTTCCAGTTTTTTGAAACCAACGCAACATCATTATTTGAATTAATGAACCAACATGAAGAGAGGGCGCAGTACAGTCAAACCCAATATACCCAGTAATTGAACTGCTATAACATTCACTATCCAAGCCTTCTTTATCTGTCATTTGATGAATAAAACCTCTTTCTATCATAATTTTAAGAAAGGCAGATTTAATATTTTTTTCCATTATTCTTCTCTTAATTTTATATTAAAGCTCTTTATATTCTGTAGATTCTAAAACACTATTTAAATACTTTTTTATAGAGTTTGTTAATTCGTCATTATGATTACTAAACATATGATTTGCTTCTTTAATGAATTCCACATCTATTTTTATTCCTTTTTGAATTGACAATCGGTCAACAAGTTTTTGAATGTGCTCATGTGGAACTCTTTTATTATTTTCGCCATGAATTATTAACCCAGATGCTGGACATGGTGCTAGAAAAGAAAAATCAAACTTATCTGCAGGAGGTGATACGGAGATAAAACCAACAATTTCAGGGCGTCTCATCATTAATTGCATACCAACCCATGAACCAAAGGAAAAACCGGCAATAAATGTATATCTAGAATGAAGGTTTTGGGATTGAAGCCAATCTAAAACAGCAGCTGCGTCTGCTAACTCTCCTTCTCCTCCTTCATATATACCTTCACTTCTACCAACACCTCTAAAATTAAAACGCAAGACTGAGAAACCTCTATTTCGAAACTCATGATACATTCCATACGAGACTCTATTATTCATACTTCCACCTTGATTAGGTTCAGGGTGCAAAATAAGTGCTACAGGAGAATCAGAAGAAGAACCGGGATGATATCTACATTCAATTCGTCCTTGTGGTCCATTTAGAATTACCTCGGGCATTTGTTTTTCTCCAATTAATCTAACATTATAATATAAGTTAATAGCATATATTGGCAAAGGTATAAAAAAAAAGGTATTATATTTTATACTTATAATTGATGAGATAATAATAGAAATCAGTTGTGTCAAAGTATTAATAGATTCAAGACAATAAATTTTTTATTATTTTTATAAAATTCTGACTTACTTATGTATAAATTATGATATTAGTAATTATAAAACACTATTGTGGACCCGTTAAATGAATATTAAAAAATTTCTTAAAGAAATTGATACTATCATAGAAAGAGACCCTGCTGCTGAAAGTAGATTAGGTGTTATTTTTTTGTATCCATCTTTTCATATAATGATTTTCTATAAATTAGCTAATACTCTTTGGAGATATAATTTAAGGTTCATAGCTAGATTAATTATGCAAATAGGAAGAATGTTAACAGGTATAGAAATTCATCCTGCAGC
>CAZWGZ010000246.1:0-2272 GCA_964633395.1 uncultured Rhodobacterales bacterium | reverse complement strand
TTTTTCAACTACTCCATCAAACATATTATTGTCTATTGCTCGTCTTGATCTATTTAAGTCAATTACAGCTCGAGAACATTCTGCAATTAAAATATCTGCAGATTTATTTTCTAATAGACTTAATAATTTTTCAGATTCAAAGTCTTCAATTTTTCTTACAAGACTTATATTTTTATTGAAATGTTTTAAAAACATTCTTGGATAAAAATTTCCAGAGTGAGGCACTGTAATTAAAAGTGGATTTATTGGATTTTTTCTTATTAGAAATTTCATTATTAATTATTTATTTTAAAAATTATTTGTATTTTTTAGCTTATTATTTAAACCTACAACATATACATTAACTAATGTATTCAAAAATAAAAAATATAATTTATTTAGGAAAGTTTTTTTCATGAGAATTTTTGATATTCCAAACCCTAAACTAGATAACACAAGAAAAATGTTTGGAGATTTGAAAAAAGATAAAAGAGATTCTAAAATTGATTTAGGAATAGGTATTTACCGAGATGAAAATGGATTGGCACCAGTTTTTAAATCTATTAAACGAGCTGAAAAAACTCTTTATGATTTAGAAGATTCAAAATCATATAAAACTCCAGCGGGAAACTTAAGGTATTGCAAAAATATTTTAGACTTAGTTCTTGGAAAGTCTATTTTACAAGAAAGAGAAGGTAAAATCGGATCAATTCAAATTCCAGGCGCAGGCTCAGGTATTAGAATTGCTGGAGAATTAATAAAAAATTATACAAAAAATAAATGTTTTTCTGTCCCTGATCCTACTTGGGGACAGCAAACTTTTATGTTTCAAAAATGTGGTTTAACCATAAAAAAACATATTTATTATGACATTAAAAATAACTTTTTAGATTTTGATGGAATGTTAAAAGATTTAAGTAATTTGAATTCTGGAGACGCAGTGTTAATTCATGGCTGTTGTCATAACCCTACAGGATCAGACCTATCGTTAACTCAATGGGAAAGAGTTGCAGAGGTCTGCAAAAAAATTGGTTTGTTACCATTTATTGATCTTGTTTATCAGGGTTTAGGTAAAGGTATTGAAGAAGATGTAGAAGGGATTAGAACTTTAGTCAGAATTGTTCCAGAGGTAATTATTACAGTTTCATCTAGTAAAACTTTTGGAGTATATAGGGACCGTTGTGGATTAATAGCTGTTATAACGGATGTTGAAAGAGTTAAATCAGATGCTTTAGAAACCATGTTGAGTGAAATTGCGCGAGAATTATATTTTCATCCACCTGATCATGCTGCCTCAGTAATTAATATATTATTAGAAGATTTAAACTTAAGAAAAGATTGGATTTCTGAACTAGATACTATGCAAAAAAGAATTGTTGCTTTAAGAGGAAAATTTTCTTCTGCACTTCAAGAATATCAACAAAGTGATTTTTTTAGTTTTTTAAATACACAAAATGGAATGTTTTCTTTGTTACCAATCTCTAATGCAGGTGTTATGTCTTTAAGAAATGATAAAGGCATTTATTTAATGCCTGATGGAAGAATTAACATTGCTTCATTACCTGAAAATAAAATAGATTACCTAGCTAAATTAATATCTGAATTACCTGAATTTAATTAAAACGAGGAATAAAATGAAGAAAAATCCTTCTAATAGAAGTGAATATAATCACTTTATTTTGCTTGGGACTCGTTGGAATGACAATGATATCTATGGTCATATGAATAATGTTATTTATTATGAATTATTTGATACCGCTGTAAATAAATGGTTGTTAACTAATAATTTATTAGACATTCAAAATGGTAAAAACATTGGTTTAATAGTTAAATCTGGATGTGATTTTTTTTCTTCTTTTGCTTATCCTGAAGATATAGAGGCAGGAATTAGAGTAACTAAAATTGGAACTAGCTCTGTTAGGTATGAAGTAGGTCTTTTTCGAAAAAACCAACAATTATCGTCTGCAGATGGTTTTTTTATTCATGTTTATGTTGATAGAGAAACAAATAAACCATTACCTCTTGATTACACTTTCAAAAAAGCTCTTGATACACTTTTGATTGAACTATAAAAAAATACAAATTTATAATTAAACTTTTAATATTTGAAATGATCCAGAAAACAGATGGTTTTTTTTACTATAGAAATCATTAATATTTTATTTTATATTAACAAAAAAAGTTGATAATCAGTAATTTCTATATATATTTACAAATGTCTTGGTTGTTATAACTATTTGTTTTAAGCCATTAAGTTACATGTGGGACTATAGCTCAGCGGGAGAGCACCTCG
>CAZWGZ010000245.1:0-2282 GCA_964633395.1 uncultured Rhodobacterales bacterium | reverse complement strand
GGTCAATAACTTAATTTTTCTTTTTAATAATTAAATATGTAGTCTTATATAAATAGACAATTAAGGTAGTCGAAGTTATCTTTATATCTTGATTATTAATGAATGGAGCAACTTTTATGAAACAAAAAAATGGTAAAAATAATTACGAATCTAATATAATACCATTTATTAAGTGTGCCCAAAAAAATGACGAAAAGGTTACATCTACTGTAGCTGCCATATTAGCTATTAAGATAGAGCATCCAAAAAATATTTCTCCCGAAGAGTTTTTTATAGAACTAATAGAGTCGTTTGGTAATATTGATGTACTTGCTTTTGAAGATGCCTTAGAAAATGAACATATTGGCTTAACATCAAGTGAAGCTCAAAATGAAGCCGCAAATGATGCTTAAATATAATAAAAATTAAAGCTTATAGTTTATTCACTATTCAATTAGTTGCTCTATTAAATCTATGAATTAAATTATAAAAGTATGTGTGGGTAATAGTATCTCATCACCAGTAAAATGTTATATTTAAAGATACACTAACTTTAAGCAAAATATTATTTAATATAAATACTATGAGTTTGTTTAGCTTATAAAAATGTATTTTTATATTTTTTTAAATTAAAATTTAATTAATAATTACTAAGGTTTTTTTGTTAACTTCCATATTTGTGGTAACAAAAAAGAGGCCAGAAGAAGCTTATAAAAATCTCCTATAATAAAAGGCTGCATTCCTTTTAAGATAGCATAGTCAAAACCTTTAATTAAACTTAATTGCATTATACCAAAAAAATAAATAATTACTAAACCAATTAACATAGCCGCAGCAGATTTAAATATATTTTTCCCCCATCCTCTATCAGCTAACTCACCTATGGCTATGCCTGCAATAAGAAACCCTAATAAGAACCCTCCAGTAGGGCCCATTAAATAAGCAAAACCTCCGCCATAGGCAAAAACTGGGAAACCTATTATTCCTTGAAATAAATAAAGACCAATAGCAGAAACGGCAATATTTCTTCCACATAACATTGCTATCATTAGTATAGCTAAAGGTTGCAATGTCATTGGGACAGGATATAAATCAACTTTAATTTTTGCAGATAGTATTAATAAAATGCTGCAAATTACTACTGTAAAAGCAGATGTAAGAAATGAAAATTTATCTTCACTTTTTCCTTTAAGCGCAAAACTCTCAATCCATGTTGTTGTTAAACCCTTATCATTAAACATATAAATAGCCCTTCAATTTAAAAAGTGAAATATTTATATAATAAAAATAATTATATAAATATTAAAATACTTCATTTATAATAATAACATAAATTAATTTTTTTTAAAATATTTTTTATAGGCTCTTATGGATGAATTAGATGATGTTCTAACACCGTTATCAACGTGGTTAAAAGAAAAGAGAAAAGTTGCTATTGCTACTGTTATTTCTACGTGGGGAAGTGCTCCAAGACCAGTTGGAGGCCAAATGGCAATTGATGTAAATGGAGAAATAATTGGATCTGTGTCTGGAGGATGTATTGAAGGAGCAGTTATTTCTGAAGGAATTAAATCTATAAAAGACGGAAAAACTCGTGTTAAAGATTATGGCATTTCGAATAATTTGGCCTGGGAGGTTGGCTTAGCATGTGGAGGTGAATTAAAAATTCTCGTGCAACCTCTTGATATTGAAGATAGTATTGTCAATTCTATGGTTGCACATATAAAAAATAGGCAAGCAATTAAATTGGAAGTAGATTGCATTACTGGAGAAAGATTAATAAATAACTCTCTAACAAATGAGACAAGTTACTATAATAAATTAACAAATCAATTTATTCATGTTGTGGCCCCGCATCCTAGACTATTTATTATTGGCGCAGTACATATTGCACAAGCACTTGTATCATTAGCCAACATTGCAAACTACGATATTACTTTAATTGACCCTAGAGAACATTTTGCTACAAAAAAAAGATTTCCTGATTGTAAAATAATTAATGAATGGCCTGATACGGCTTTAGCTAATGTTACACTAGATAAAGCCACACATATCGTTACGCTCACTCATGATCCAAAGATTGATGACCCTGCCTTAATAACTGCTCTAAAACATGATGTTGGTTATATAGGATCACTTGGAAGTAAAAAAACACATTACAAGAGATGTGAAAGATTATTATCTTTAGGCTTAAAAGAAGATGAGGTATCTAGAATTCATGCTCCTGTCGGCCTAAATATAAAGGCGAAAACACCTGCCGAAATTGCTATATCAATTCTTGCAGAATTAACAAATTATAGACG
>CAZWGZ010000244.1:0-2314 GCA_964633395.1 uncultured Rhodobacterales bacterium | reverse complement strand
GGCTTGGAAGTTTGCCAACTAAATAATCACCAGTTGCTTGAATTAAACTCCATAAGTATTTTTTATTTTGATCATTCATTATTAAGTTCTTAAAAAACGTTTAGTAAAAAGAGAGTAATCCCCGGAAAAGAAAAAAGTAAAACAATTCTTAAAATATCACTTATGAGAAATGGTAACACTCCTTTAAAGGTCTCAGATATTTTAACATCAACAGCCATTTTATTTATTATAAAAACATTTAATCCAACTGGAGGTGTAATAAGACCAACTTCAACAACAACTAACGTTAAGATTCCAAACCATATTGCGGTTTCTTCTGGTGTCATTCCAAAGTCTAAAGTCATAATTAAAGGAAAAAAAACAGGTATAGTTAGAAGTATCATTGCTAAACTATCCATCAGACAGCCAAGGAATAAATAAAGAATTAAAATAAAAGCGACGATTAATAAGGGAGATAAACTATTACCTAGAGCTATTCTCCCCAGCTCGTTTGGTAACTGAGTTAAGGCGATAAAAGAATTAAAGAATTCAGCGCCCAAAAGTACCAAAAATATCATTCCTGAAGTTATAGCTGTACTTTCAATAACTTCTATTAAGTCCTTAATTTTAAAATTTTTATTGAATGCAGCTATTACTCCTGTTCCACCAGCCCCGATTGCTCCTCCTTCAGTTGGAGTAAACCAACCAAGATAAATTCCACCAATCATAACAATAAAAATTAAAATTACTTGCCATATGTTTTTAAATAATTGAAATCGTTCGCTCCAATTAACTCTTTCTATTGTTGGGCCGGAATCTTTAACAAACCTTACATATAAAGCAATAGCAGCAATGTAACCAAGCGCTGCTAAAATACCTGGAATAAAAGCGGCTAAAAACATTTTAGCTATATTTTGTTCAGTTAAAATTGAGTAAATGATTAAGATAACTGAAGGAGGTATTAAAATACCTAATGTTCCTCCTGCAGCTAGCGTTCCTGTGCTTAATGCTCCAGAATAACCAAGCCTTCTTAGTTCAGGAAGTGCGACTTTTCCCATTGTTGCTGCCGTCGCTAATGATGAACCGCATATTGCACCAAATCCAGCGCATGCTCCTATTGTGGCCATAGCAACTCCACCTTTTCTATGCCCCAAACATGCCCCAGTAAATTTAAATAAAGCTTCACTCATACCAGCTTTACCAGCAAAGTTACCCATAAGCAAAAAAAGAGGTATTACAGACAATGAATAGTTAGAAAAAAGATGCCATGCGCTAGTTTTAACTTGAGAAAGAATTGGTAACCAACCAGCTATAATTATTGTACCAGAACATCCAACAAGTAGCATAGATAAACCAATTGGTATTCTAAAAGCTAATAAGGAAAAAAGAATAGGAAATGCAATAATACCTAATGTAAAGCGATCCATGATCTAAGCTTTTCCTATGATGTATGATAATTTTAAACTAAAGGTATAAAAACAACATATTGTAAGCAGAAAAAAAGATAAAATAACTGGTACAAAAGGTATCCAAATAGGAAATGCTAAAAGCATTGTTTCTTCCTTATATATATACATATCTTGAGCCCCAAGTATCATTCGGCAGCTAAAAAAAAGGGCAACACATCCAAAAATAAGTGAACTAGTTGCATCCAATATATTGATTTTACTTTTGCTTAATTTAGCTGTTATAAAGTCAACCACAATATTTCCGTTCTTTAAATGACACAAAGGTAAGAAAGATCCTATCGCCACTGCGCAGGCAATTTCAACTAATTCAAAATCACCTAGTATAGGAGTAAAAAAAACCACCCGTCCAAAAATAGAAAAAATACTAATTAATGCAGCTGATAATAAAACAAAACCACCAAAAACAGCCAGAAAACTAGCTGTTTTATTTAAAACACGCCCAAATTTATTATTGGGTTGTATTTTGTTAAAGTTAAATTTATGTAATTTAATCATATTTTTTTAAACGCTTATTACATTTTTTCATATTTAGAAATTAATGCTTTGGCAGTATCATATAATTTTTGTCCATCAAGACCATTTTTATTCGCTTCTTTTATCCAGTCAGCAACAACTTGATCTCCGGCTTTTTTAAAATCAGTCAAAGGTGCTCCTGAAAGAGTAAGAAACTCACCTCCTGCTTTTGCAGCTAGGCTTTTAGCTGGAATCTCAAATTTATCCCATAATTTACCAGCGTACTTTGCTAAAGATTTTCCAGAATTATTATCTATTATTTTCTTTTGGAAATCAGATAAAGACTCATATTTAGCTATGTTCATGATGAATAAAAATGGAATAGTGTACAAACCTCTATCACCTGCAACGTC
>CAZWGZ010000243.1:0-2318 GCA_964633395.1 uncultured Rhodobacterales bacterium | reverse complement strand
AACTGAATTTTTAAAAGTCTCTTTACTCATATTCGATTACTCTAAATTAAATTTTAATATGAGATAAAATTAGAAAATCAAGTTGGAAAATATTAGGGGTATAGGGGGTATAGATAGGGGTATACCTAATCTCTAAAACCTTTTAGAATTGTGTTTATAATCATAAAATTTGAAGGTAGTCTAGCCTCTTTTGAATCACCAAAGATTTTTTGATTTTCCTGCGCTCCCCTGTCCATAGGCTTCTCTTCTTTATCTATAAATAGGTTTTCTAGCTTACTCCACATGTTCTTTTCTTCGATAAGCTTGGGCTCTTGTAGTAACTGATTAATGAAATACACACATAATTTTTTTGAGGTAATCCATTTGATTTTATTTTCAATTGTACTTATTTCAACACCATTGAATGCAGATAGAAATGATACTGAGTCAGTATCATCGGCTATGAGATTATTATTTTTTAATGCTACAAAAAGTTTGTTCAAATCATCAGACACATTATTTCCTAACCATACGTATGAGCATAAATACGAATTTCCTAAAGTGTCTGACTCAATATGGCCGATGCGCTTTCCATTCTCATCCACTTCCCACGCTTGTAAAGGATGATTTTCATCTGGAAAAATATTTAAATCTTCAAGCTTTTTATACACCACATTAAAAATATCATCAGATTGTTTTAACTCTACAGTTAGTCTATTTCTAAAGAATTTTAATGTAGCAACTTCCATAGCTAGTCTTGATTCCTCATTATCTATATAAGGGTTACAGACAATGCTTAATTGCACCTCAAGAGTTTCTAACTTTGTATTGCTCATTACATTATCAAAGGCTCTATCACAGCTCTGCCTATACTTTAATTTAAACTGCATAATAGCCTGTTCAGAATAATTATCCCTGTAAAAAGCCTCAATAATCGATGCCGTTTCACGTTGAGTTGTTATCCAGAGCTGGGTTTTGTTTATAGACATAATTTTATAGTACTAAGCGGACTGATATAAATACTGTTGAAATTCTATAAATAAATTTCTAATCCTCATAAATAAGTCAAACTATGTAGTCTTTAAAAACATTTCTTTAATTCGACTATCGTGAATGTTCTTTTTTGATTGGAGAATAGAGTCTTTAGATTTACAATACTTACATAGAACAGTATCTATTCTAATTTTAGCATCTCCAATTTTTTTAATCTTTGTTTCATAGGCAAGAGTATTATCAAGCATATTCATTAAGTCTTGATATTTTACTGCCTTTGGATGTGACGTTATTATTTTCTCGAAAAAGATTAAATCATCTTCATCTAATTCAAATTTAATTTTCTTTAGATTTTTATTAATCTGCATTAGCGAGGTTGGGGTTTTTCTATATCGAAAAGCAATCAATATTAATATAAGAACTAGTGCTATTGAAACAACCGGAAAAATAGTTAGTTTATTTAAGTCTTTTTTAAATGAATGTATAGATTTTAAATGCTTAAAAAAGTGAATTTCATCTATTATTTGAGTGTCTATAAACCCATTATTTTCTTTTGATAAAAAAAACTGATTTGTAAAACGATTGTAATGAATTTGCAAAAAAGAATTTATTGCGGAGCTTTGGTCTTCATATATGTTATATGTTTTGTTTTTAAAATCAAATGTTACTTTTTGCCCATCATCAATTATTAGTGGTACTTTATAATTAGTAATTATTTTATAGTCAACACCAAAATGTTTACCCACATCAGCATACTTATTCCATTTTTTAGTTTTAAAGTCAAATTTTAAAATATCGGAGAATACATTTCCTTCATATATGCCTAGTCCAATATAAAGTTCATTCGTTTTATTATTGAAGCTCCCAATAGAACGTTGTCTCCTATTACTTGGATAGTTTTCATTTACCCTAATGTCAAACCATTCTTTGGAATTTTTATCAAAAAAAATAAGTTTATTACTCGTATCGAAATGGCCATAACCTCCATAGGAGAAGAGCGTATCATTTTTTATAAAATCAAAACTTTTAAACTTTGACTCCCAGAAACCAGAACTTGATATAACCTCAAGTTTTTCGTTATTAAATAATAAAACAAGACCTCCCCCCTCTGCAATAAGATATAAGTTCTCACTGCCTTCAATTACATTAAAGTCATAATTCTTTAATTTTAAATTATGTTTGGTGGCTGACCATACGTCTTCTTCGTACTTAAATAATGTATCTTTTTTAAGTATATAGAAGTTTTCTCTTTGAGAGAAAAGAGTATGGTTTGTGTCAGAAAATTTTGGTAAATCCTGAAATAACAATAAAATTAGAATCGTAAACATTTAATATTTATGGTTATC
>CAZWGZ010000242.1:0-2318 GCA_964633395.1 uncultured Rhodobacterales bacterium | reverse complement strand
CCCTGTTGCAGGAAATATATTGCCTGTTACTAATTTCTTATCAAAAAATGTTTTATCACTTCCAATGCATCCATATTTAAAGGAAGATGATATTATTCATATAACTACAAATATTAATGACTTAATTAAAAATAATTAAAGAAATAATAAATTTGTTATTATTTTCTTGCTAGTATTCATTACAATGATATATTTCATTTTTTAATTATAAGCGGGCGTAGCTCAGTGGTAGAGCATCTCGTTGCCAACGAGAATGTCGAGAGTTCGAATCTCTTCGCCCGCTCCATTACTTTAATCTAATAGATTATATAATTTCAGATACAACAAATTTAATCTTATCATTATTAAAGATATAATAATCATCAATATGTTTTTCAATTGTTTTATCTACAATTAAAAATCCTATATATTTTGAGTATTTTGGTGAATAAACGATCGAAGTAACTTTTCCGATCTCCTCATTTTTGTAAAAAACTGGAAGATAGCTATAGAATATAGGTTTCAGTTGAGACTCATAGTTAAATTCAACTCTATATATAGATTTCTTAAATCCTATTTTCTTTTGTTCTAATAACGCAGACTTACCAATAAAATCATATTCTGCATCTAGATTACAAAACTTTCCTAAACCGCAATCATAGGGCAAATCCATTTCAGTCATCTCATTACCATAACTTAGAAGATTACTCTCAACTCTTTCTATCATATTTGGACAGCCTACTCTTACATTAAATTCTTTTCCTTTTTCCATTATTAAGTCCCATAAAACAATACCTGTATTTGGATTAGATATAAGAATTTCAAATCCTGACTGTTTACTAAAACCTGTTTTAGAAATAAAAATATTATCATTATTAAACGATGCATTCTTAAAGTTAAAAAACTTAAGGTTTTTAATATCGTCATAAAAAATTTTGGACATTAAGGCTTCTGATTTAGGTCCTTGAACTGCAATAGTACTTATCTCAGTCATAATTACTTTGTTTTGAAATTCTTTAACTTCATTAATTGCAGAAATCCAGTTAAATAAATCTGAGTCAGCTATAGAAATAAGAAATGTATCTTCTTGAACACAAAAGACGACTGGATCGTTTAATAAACCACCTTTAAAATTTACTATTGGAGCGTAATAAGCTTTTCCTGGAGATACTTTATCAAAATTTCTACAAAAAAGGAATTTGATTAAATCTAAAGAGCTTTTACCTTTAATTTCTATAACTTTTTGAACTGAAACATCCCAAAGCTGAACATAGTTAATAAGATGGAAGTAATCTTCTTGCAAAGATTTGAATATAGTGGGTATTAAAGTTCTATTATATACGGTATATTTCAATACACCTGCTTCCTCATTTCTTGAGGTATAGGGTGTTGATTTGATTCTACTTGAAGTAGTAAAAAAATCATTAGACATTTATTATTTCCCCCTATAAACAAAATATTAATGCCACTTTGGAGGTTTTTTATGAAAAGTAAATTAAGAAAATCACTAATTGAAAAAAACTTTGTTTTTACCGCAGAAACATCACCTCCAGATTCTGGAAATGCTAAAGTTATTCTTGATCAAATAGCATGTTTAAAAGATTTAGCCGATGCCATAAATGTTACAGACGGTGCAGGTGCCAAGTCACATATGTCTGCTCTAGCTACTGCTGCTATTATTGCCCAAAATGGAATGGAACCTGTTTTACAATTTACAACACGTGATAGAAATAGAATTGCAATCCAAGGTGATCTATTGGGTGGGTGGGCGCTAAATATTCCAAATATATTATGCCTTTATGGAGATGAGGTTTCTGGAGGAGATCAACCTGAAGCAAAAGAAGTTCGTGACCTTGATACAACTAGCCTATTAAAAACCGCATTCGATATTAAAATTAAAAAAAAATATCCTTCTGGAAGAAAAATTGAAGATGCCCCAGAATTTTTTATTGGGGGTGCTGACACTCCTTTTGCCATTAAAGATGATTTTGATGGAGCTAATCTATTTAAAAAACTGAATGTAGGAGTTGAATTTTTTCAAACTCAATATGCTTTTGATGAAACTATACTAAAAAATTATATGTTAAAATTAAATCAACTTGGTATTACTGATAAAGCATATTTTATCATTGGTTTAGGAGTTATTAAGTCCGCTAAAAGCGCCCGATGGATGAACCAAAACTTGTTTGGCATTAATATACCTGAACATATTATAAATCGTATAGAAAAATCTAAAGATGAAAAATTAGAAGGTATAAAAATTTGTGTTGAATTAATTGAGAAGTATAAATTGATTAAAGGTGTTAGTGGAATTCATTTAATGGGCTATAAACAAGAAC
>CAZWGZ010000241.1:0-2339 GCA_964633395.1 uncultured Rhodobacterales bacterium | reverse complement strand
CTAATCAAGATTGATCTTTGGTCAAGGGGTGGTCTGCCCATTGACCGTAGTCCATTGAACATGGATGGGGGTTTAGTAGTTGGGTTGGTTAGAAATAGGATTTTAAAATACAAAAAAATCAAAAGAAAACACTTTTGGTTATTTAATTAATTTAAGAATATTTGTCTCATTTTGTTTTTTTTAAAAAAATAATATCTCAAGTAAAAACAATTAATTTAACAAGATAGAATTATTCATTAGTTTATTAAAAATTCACTCTTATTTAGGAAAACTGTTTTATGAAAAATCAATTAAAATCATACATTATTCATGAAAATGAAGAATGGTTGATACCTTTACGTAAAGCTCTTAAGAAGTTTGATGTTCAATATGAAGAATGGCTCTTAAATGATATGATAATAAACATTGATAAAACTCCACCAAATGGTGTTTTTTTTTCTCGGATGAGCGCATCAAATTATACACGTAATCACTTACACTCTAATCAAAGTACAAATATAATTTTAACATGGTTAGAAAATCATAACAGACGAGTTATTAATGGGACTAATGTTTTAAAACTAGAATTTTCTAAAGTATTGCAACAGTTATTGTTAAAAAAGAGTGGTTTTAAAACCCCAAAAACAATTGTTGCTGTTGGAACAAATAGAATTAAAGAAGCAGCTTCCAATTTAAATATTTATCCTATGATAGTTAAACCTAATCAAGGTGGTAAAGGCTTTGGTGTAAAATTGATAAATACAATTAATGAACTTGATACAATGCTTAAAGATAACTTAATTACTTCTTCTAAGGATGACACATGGTTGTTACAGGAAAAAATTTCTACAAATGATGATTTTATAACCCGAATGGAATTTGTAGGAGGAAATTTTATATACTCATTAAAAGTCTATAGTAAAAATAGTTTTGAATTATGCCCTGCTGATACATGTGAAATTGACTTTGATGAATTTTGTCCTGTTAATGAAATAAATGATACAAAAAATTCTCAACCTAGTTTTTTTATAGACAAGACACCTGATAAAGAGCTAGCCAAAGAATTAACCCTCTTTTTAAAAAAACATCAAATAGAAGTCGCAGGAGTTGAATTTATAAGGAACAAAGATGGTGTTCCAATCTTCTATGATATAAATACTAATACAAATTATAATTTAAACGCTGAAAAACAATCAATTAACAACAAAAATGGTATGGAAGAAATTGCATTATTTCTAAAATCAGAACTGAATAAAATAAAAATATAAAATCATAAAAAAGAAACAAAAGGAAACATTTAAAAGCTAATAAAACACAATTACAAAATCAAAGGTTTCAAAAAGTATTATTTTAAGATATAATATAAATTCAATCTGAGAAACAGAACTGAATCTTAATTATTTTATGTTAGAAATATTTATTCAATCTTTCGTTTTATACTTTGTTGTGGTTGACCCCATTGGCAGTACCCCAATATTTTTTGTAATTACAAAAAACTTGAATATTAAGGATAAAATAAAAACTGCAGTTAACTCAACTATTATTGCTTTGTTAGTATTAATATTTTTCGCATTGCTTGGAAATTATATATTAAATCATTTGAATATAACTTTTTCTGCTCTTAAAATAGCAGGCGGTATCATTCTCTTTATTGTCTCTTTGGAAATGTTATTTAGTAAAAGACAACAAAGAAAAAAAGAAAATACTAATTTTCATTCAGATAATATAAGTGTATTTCCACTTGCTATACCCCTATTAGCAGGACCTGCTGCCATTATATCTGTAGTAGTATCAGTTAATAATATTGGAAGTAACTTTATAAATCAAATTGTTGGGATGACATCTTTAGTACTAGTAATGGTGATAACTTTTATTGCTTTTTTTATTGTTTCTAAATTTGAAAAAGTAGTAAACGAAAAAGTAATTAATATATTTTCAAGTGTTATAGCAATTATTTTAGCAGGTCTTAGTGTTCAATATATATTAGATGGAATTAAAGAATTTATTATCTAATTGTAATTAATTGTGATACAGAAAATTAAAGTCAAACTTTTTATGGATTAAGATCATGGAAGATCAAAATATAACTTTAGTACAAACAGACACTAATGAAATTAGTGAAATAACTTCTAATCTTACTGGTAGTACTATGACAAAGGCTGGTAGGTTAGCCATGGAATTATCTCATGAGAAAAGAAGATTAAAGCAGGAATTAGAGGAACTTCAAACAGAGTATGATGATATTAAACCGACGACCCCTACAGGCACACCTGATTGGTATGTTAAATGGCTGTCAATGTTATTTGCTGTGGCGGGTGTTTTTTTAATAAGTGCATCATTTACACTTTACGGTCAGATTG
>CAZWGZ010000240.1:0-2345 GCA_964633395.1 uncultured Rhodobacterales bacterium | reverse complement strand
GTTTTTTCTTTAGGGGAATGAAATTAATAAATTATCTATAATATTTATATTATAGTTTATGACTGGTTGCAGTGTAACCAACAAAGATGTTGCTATACGCTAAGTGGTGTCTTGATAGGTACTTTAACAGGCGGGTTATTTTAAACTTTAGGACTATGTTTATGAAAAAAATACTCATCACATTCTTTACACTTCTCTGGTGTCTGACTTCATCTGTTGTCTGGAGTAAGTCGGAATTTGATTTAGTAGAGATTAAGTTAATTAATAATTTAGATGATAAAAGAGGATTTTGTATCGACATAAAAGGACATAAATCTAGGGCAAAAATAGAGAGAGGACTTCAAGCACATACCTGTTACTCTTATCAAGGAGAAATTGCTATAGATCAAGGTTTAGATGCTGACAGATTAAAGCAAAAAGAATTGTTTTTTCCTAATTTTAATGTTTGTGTACATCCATCTTCTTATAATAATCCACTAAGTTTAACTCTTATAAAATGTAAAAATACAAAAGAATTTATATTGGATGAAGATAATACTATTCGTTTAAAGAATAACACTAATTTATGTTTAACAGTTGCAAAAGAAGAATCAAGAAAAGGTGGTGGCGGTTCACCTGTACATTTAATGAGAAATTTATCTATGCAAATATGTAATAACAAACATTCTGTTTATCAAAATTGGGTAATAAGATATTTTAAAAAAGGTAAGATTTTTAAAGAAAAACTTTCAAAGTTTTAATTTTATACTTTTAATTGAAGAAAAAAGGTAACAACATTGATTGCTGATATTATATTAATGTTTCATTTCGCCATTGTTTTGTTCATAACATCTGGTTTTTTTTTAATACCAATTGGGTATAAATTGAGTTGGGTCTGGGTTAAAAATTTAAAGTTAAGAATAAGTCACTGTGGAATGATGATTTTTGTTACTTTAGAGACATTATTTGGAATAACTTGCCCAATGACTTTAATGGAAAATAGTTTACGTGGAATCAATGATTCTACGTCCTTTATATCTTATTGGATTAATCAAATTATTTATTGGAATTTTCCATCTCAATTTTTCATTATTTTATATTGTGTTGTTTTGGGATGGACATTTTTATTATGGAAAATCTTTCCACCTATGATTAAAAAATAGTAATTTGCATCCAATCCTTAAAACTGATAACCAAAATCTAATCTATAAACCACAATAGTGTCCCGAGAGAAATATCCTAAGTTGGGAATTTTGATTCAATATTCTTTAAGTTAAATATTTTATTTTGATTAAAAAATATACATCTATCAAAATTATTTTTTAAATATTTAAATTATATTTGAAATATCATGATAAATATTGTTTGATAATAATTATTAAAATCATTATCGCATGGAGAAAATTATGAAAGATTATATGGTAGCGCACAAATTTAAAACAGAAGAATTAAGAGATCAATATTTTGAAATGTCTAAAGATATGACTGCTGATGACATACGTGCAAATATGAAAAATGAAAATGCTAGTTTTCAAATGAATTGGAATAATGAAAAAAAAGACATGGTGATGTTTTGTTGGTGGAAAGCAAATTATCCAGAAGCAATTGAAGAAACACTCGGAGAAATGGGTCAAATGTTTATTAATGATATAAAAGAAATGGCAAATGTAATGGATGTAACTGATTAAGTTTTTATAAACTTAATATTCAATTTAATTTGATAAAATTTGGAGTTATTTTATGGAAATGTTTGGGATAATAAAATTTACATGCAGTTATGATGAATGGAAATCAATTTATGACGAAGACATTCAGTTAAGAAAGCAATTTATGAAAGATGATATCATTGGGAAAGTTGATGAAAATACAGCAATGTTTAAAGCAACTATCACTGATCCAGTTAAGATGGAAGAAGTAATGTCTGTAAGAATGGAAGAAATTGGACCAAAGTTAGGATTAACTCATGAATTTTATAGTATTACACCTATAGAAAACTAAATTACTGTTCTCTTCTGTTTCAGATTTGTGAGAATTTGTAATAAATAAGTTAATTGGAAAGGAAAAGAGATGTCTAAAGTATTGGTCCATATTCATAGTGATCTAGAATTTAAAAACAAAGTAACGTTAGGGTTAATGGTTGCTCTTGCTGCGATAAAAAAAAATCATGAAGTTACTCTCTTCTTAGCAGCAGATGGGGTTCATATATTAAATTGTAAAAGTACTGGTGAAATAGTTGGAGAAGGTACCGGAGATTTATATGAGCATCTTCTTAATTTGAAGGAAACAAATGCCACTATATTTGTTTCTGGTATGTCCGCAAAGGCAAGAGGGTATGATGAATCCCTTTTAGAGGGATATAATGCAGA
>CAZWGZ010000239.1:0-2365 GCA_964633395.1 uncultured Rhodobacterales bacterium | reverse complement strand
AAAATTTTTCATCTGGGGGTAACATTGAAGGTTTTATGCAAGAAACACCAGAAACTTTAACTATGTTAGCTCAAAATGTCATGACTCCAGAAAAAATTAGAAAACCAGTAATCGCTGCTATACAGGGTTATTGTTTTGGAGTTGGCCTGGAGTTTGCCCTAGCTTGTGATTTTAGAATAGTTACTAAAAATGCTCAACTATCTTTGCCTGAAATGAAGATAGGTATGATACCAGGATCTGGAGGATCTGTTAGATTAGCTAGAATGATAGGACTTTCAAGAGTTAAAGATATGATTATGAGAGGAAAACGAATTTCAGGCGAACAAGCTTTTACATGGGGGATAGCTGCAGAAATTGTAGATAATGATCAACTCGAGAGTATGACAGAAATATTAGTCAGTGAATTATGTTCAGTTTCACCTTTAGCACAAAGAGCTGTTAAAACTGTTTTAAATACTTCTCAAGATGCTCCTCTTCATGTGGCAATTGAATTAGAAGGTGAAACGTATGGAAGACTTAGAAGTTCTAATGATTTCAAAGAAGGCGTCCAAAGTTTTGTTGAAAAAAGAAAGCCAAATTATACTGGTAGTTGAGAATTATTTAATTTTATAAATGGGTAAAATGCTTAATAAAAATATAACGAATTGTGGAATTGGGATGGAAGTGGAGAGATCGGAAGATAATTCTCTACTGTGTGGAAAAGGGAAGTACGGAGATGACTTAGGTTTTCCTCCAGGTACATTACATATTGCTGTTTTGAGATCGTCTCATGCTTCTGGAAGAATATTGGATATAGATACATCTGATGCCCTTTTAATACAAGGCGTTCATGCAATAATAGATGGGAAAATGTTTGCAGAATTATCCAAACCTTTATTATCTGTTCTGAGAATTAATATTGAAGTATGGCCATGCGCAGTGGATTATGTTCGATATGTTGGAGAACCTATAGCATTAGTTCTCGCGCAAAATAGATATATTGCAGAGGATGCTATTGAAACCATTAGGGTAACTTACGATAAATATGAACCAATAATTGACACCGTTAAAGCAACGTTTGCAAATGCCCCAAAGGTCCATGTTCAACTTGATAATAACGTTGTCAGTGATAGAAATTTTAGCTATGGGGATCCTAAAAAAGCATTTGATGATGCAGATAAAATAATTGATTTAAAAATTGAATTTCCAAGAAATAGCTGTACACCTCTTGAAGGTTTTGTAGTTCAAAGCGATTATAACAAATATGATTTAACTTATACTGTAAAATCTAACTTCCAAGGACCTTTCAGCCTTCATTCTGTTATTGCAAGGTCTTTAGGTGTCAATGAAAGTCGATTGAGATTAATATCTAATCAGGATTCTGGAGGTAGCTTTGGAATCAAACAAGCTATACTCCCAATGATTATATTAACTTGTTTAGCCTCTCGTATTTCTGGCAAAAATATTATGTGGACTGAAGATAGATTGGAACATTTAACAGCAGCCTCATCTGCTACTAATAGAGTAACGAATATTAAAGCAGCTGTTAAAAAAAATGGAAAAATTCTGGCCTTGGATTATGACCAAATTGACGATGTAGGCGCTTATCTTAGAGCTCCAGAACCTGCATCATTATATAGAATGCACGGCAATTTATCAGGTGCCTACTTAATTGAAAATATTTTTTGCAGAAATAGAGTAGTTTTAACTAATAAAACTCCTACTGGATTAAACAGAGGCTTTGGAGGCCCTCAGCATTATTTTGCTCTAGAGCGTTTAATTCATAATATTGCAAACAATTTAAAACTAAATCGTCTGGATGTCATAAATATAAATTTAGTAAATAATAAAGATTTTCCCTATCAATCAGCTTCTGGAGCTTTATTAGACTCAGGACAGTATAAAAAGCTAGTAGACAAGGTAGTAATTTCAGATGCTTTTGCTGAAATACAAATTCGAAAAAAAGAAGCTTTAAAAGCAGGAAAATTATATGGAATTGGTTACGCTGCTATAGTGGAGCCTTCTATTTCAAATATGGGTTATATAACAACTGCCCTTCCTTACGGTGAAAGAGAAAAAACAGGCCATAAAGGAGGTGCTATTGCGAGTGCTACTGTTTCAATTGGACCTACAGGAGGGGTTTATGTGACATGCGACAGTGTTCCTCAAGGGCAAGGGCATAAAACAGTTCTTGCACAAATTGTAGCTGAAATATTTGGCTTAAGTTTTGAAAAAGTTATAGTAAATGCAGAATTGGACACACAAAAGGATAGCTGGTCTATTGCCGCAGGAAACTACTCAAGCCGTTTCGCCGGTGCAGTTGCTGGAACCACTTCTTTAGCAGCAGAAAAACTAAAAATAAGATTGATTAAAATAGCAGCAACAA
>CAZWGZ010000238.1:0-2371 GCA_964633395.1 uncultured Rhodobacterales bacterium | reverse complement strand
CCTAGAAATATATTACTCATAATTTTGCTCTTGATAATTCTTGTTTGTTAGGCATTAAATAAAGGCTGATTAATAACATTAACCCAATTCCATTAATAACGAAACCAGATACATCCATAAAGTTTAGTAATGGAGGTATTAATAGAAATAACGCTGACGTTAATGCCAATAATCTTTTACCTATTGATAATGGTCCTTTAAGCCAACCTTCTAGACCAAGTGTCATTGCCCAATATGCAGTAAGCACAGACAAAAAACTATATAAACTAATAATTATTGGTCCTTGTAATAGAAGAGAAGGATTATAAACAAAAGCAAAAGGGACTATATATTTTGCAATACCTACTTTGCTTGATTCAAAAGCTGTAGCCATGGGGGGCGATTTTGCAATGGCAGCAGCAGCAAATGAAGCCAATGCAACCGGAGGTGTAATTGAAGAGACAACCCCAAAATAAAATGCAAACATATGAGCTGCGACTGGAAGAATACCGGCTTTAACCAGAGATGGAACTATTAACGCAGCAACAGTTATGTAAACTGCTGTGGTTGTCATGCCCATTCCTAAAATGATAGCAGCAACGGCTGTTAAACATAAAAGAGGAAATAAATTTCCACCTGACAAATCGATCACAGATTGTGTAAATTTTAAACCTAACCCTGATACAAATACTGAACCTATAATAACTCCAGCACACGCACATGCTATTGTTACAGGAACTGTTGATTTAATTCCTCCTTCTAAAGCGCTTAATATGTCAACAACAGACATTCTAGTTTTAGCCTTAAGAAAGCTAAGTAAAATTACGGAAACTATGCTCCAAAACCCAGCTGTCATAGCGGTGTAACCAATTATTAAAAGCCCAATTAATACCCCTAAAGATATTAACATATGCCATCCATCCTTGAGAACTTCAAAAACATTAGGTAATCGTGATTTATCAATTTTTTCTATACCGTGCTTTTCTGCTTCTACATGAACCATAAAATATATTGTAGCAAAATATAAAAAAGCAGGCAGTATTGCCGCTAAAATTACAAATGAGTATGATGTCTCAAGAAATTCAGCCATGATAAATGCTGCTGCCCCCATAATTGGAGGGGTGATTTGACCACCAGAAGAAGCGCAAGCTTCAACAGCTGCTGCAAATCTTGGTCTATAACCATAATTTTTCATCAAAGGAATTGTAAATGACCCTGTTGTAACAACATTTGCTACAGCCGATCCATAAACTGTACCTGTCATACCTGATGCAACTACAGCTGCCTTTGCTGGACCTCCGACCCTATGTCCAGTCATAGCTACTGCAAGGTCTACAAAAAAGCGTCCTACACCTGATCTAATCAAAATACTTCCAAAGATTATAAAAAGTACTATGTAAGTTGATGCTACATAAAGAGGTATTCCAAAAATCCCATCAGAAGTCATAAATAGAGTATCGATAAACTTATTAAAGCTTGTGGGCGGGCCATAAAAAAAGCCAAAGAATTTATCTGCATGCAAAGCGTGTGTTACAAAAAAGCCAGCGACTAATACCATAGCCCAGCCGACAGCTCGTCTTGTTGAGTCAAACAATAAAATCATGAAAATAGCACCAACTATAATATCACTTGGTTCTTTGTCACCATATCTTAAATTAAAAGCTTCAATATCCCAAATTGTCCAAGCTTGTACAAATAAAATTAAAAGTATAATTGATGTGTCAGTTAAGAATCCTAGCATTCTAAGATTATTATCTTTTGAACCAGGAATTAAAATTTTTTCTTTTATAGTTGATCTAAAAAGAGGTTTAAAAAAAATTGCTAATATCATCATCACAGAAAGGTGAACTGATCTAAAAGATCTACCCTCTGGGGTTCCGTAAACCGCAACATAAAGATGGTAGAAGGCAAGGCTGATTGAAAGCCATGAGCATATTACTATGATCCAATAAGTTAGAGATTTATCTTTATTCCATATGAGTAATTCATCAATAAAACTATATTCTTTTATTTCATTATACTCTAATTTTTTTAACTTAGCGCTCATATTCAATACTCAATATTAATTGATTTAAAGAAAAGGGCACGCTTAAAACACGTGCCCTTTATCAAAATAATGGTTTAATTTATTTAATTAAACCTTTTTCCTTATAGTACTTTGCTGCACCAGGATGAACTGGAACTGCTGCACCATTTAATGCATCAGCAAATTTAACTTTTTTCCAAATTGATTTTACTTCAGCAAAAGTTCCATGATTATCCCAGAAAACTTTAGTCATTTTATAAACCATTTCATCTGAAAGATCCTTATGTACAATCATGGATGTAACAATCCCTAAAGATGGAACATCCTTATCTAATGATTTATATGCACTAGCTGGAATGTTTCCAT
>CAZWGZ010000237.1:0-2375 GCA_964633395.1 uncultured Rhodobacterales bacterium | reverse complement strand
CGATCTGACATACTAGTAGCTTCATTGATGTCGTGAGTTACCATAATTATAGTTAGTTTTAATGAGACCCACAATTCTTTTACATGTTGATGAAGATTTGTTTTAGTAAAGCTATCCAATGCGCTAAAAGGTTCATCAAGCAAGAGAACCTTTGGTTCTCTTACAAGGGCTCTCGCAATTGCTACTCTTTGCGCCATACCTCCAGATAGTTCTCTTGGCCATAATTGTTCGCAATTCTCAAGACCTACTTTTTGAAGTGTTTTAGATATTTTTATTTTTTGTTCCTTCTTATTCTCATTTAGAATTGATAGCTTGATATTGTCATAAACATTGAGCCATGGCATTAATCGGGGGTCTTGGAAAACCATACCGATATTTGAGCTTGGTTTTTTAATAATCTTGTTATTTAGCTTTATAAACCCGGTAGAAGCTTTTTCAAGTCCTCCAATTATTCTAAGTAAAGTTGATTTGCCGCAGCCACTTTGGCCTACTAATGAAATAATTTCATGATCGTTAATAAGTAAATTAGTTTTTTGAAGGGCGGCTAAATCTTTTTTATTATTTTTAAATATTTTAGATATGTTACTAATTTCAAGCATTATTAGCCCCTCCTTGCATTGTGTCTAATGATTCTTTCCATTTAAGAAATGGTTTAGCGGAAAGGTAAATTAGTTCATCAGTTAGCTTGCCAATAATTGCAAATAGTATTAATGCTCCAATTATCAAAGCTGGTCGACCAGTCATTTGGCCATCTATCATAAGATATCCAAGTCCTTCGCTTGCTCCCATAAGTTCTGCAGCTATAACAAACATCCATCCTAGTGCAAGGCCACTTCTTAGTCCTGTAATCCATTCAGGTATTATGCCTGGAAGCAAAATCCATCGAATAGTTTGAAATAAATTTAGGTTATTAATATTAGCTACTTCAATCATTCTTTTATCTATTTGTCTTATCCCCATCATTAAATTTAAATATACTGGGAAAAAAACCCCTACAGAAATTAGGGCTACCTTACTATTTTCAAAAATACCAAACCATAATATAAATAATGGAACCCATGCTAATGAAGGTACAGCTTTTAAAGCTTGAATAGTTGGATCAAAAAGTTTTCTAATAAAAGGAGAAACACCTGTTAGAATTCCTAAAATTGTTGCTGCTATTCCTCCGCCTATAAATCCATAAAAAACTCTGGTTAAGGTAATTTGGATATGGCTAAATAACGTGCCTTCATTTGCAAGTATTAAAATTTCTTTTAAAACTTCGTTAGGTGTTGGTAATAAGCTGTTTCTTATAGTTTCGGTTACTGCTAAAAAATACCATATTAGTAATATAATAACTGGGAGAATAATTCCAATTAATGGTTGGCTAAACTTTGCCTTAAATAAATTATATAAACTCTTAAGGAGCTTATATAATTTATTATTATTGATTTTAAAAAAAATATTCATTTTTCATTTATAAAATTTAGTTTTTTGATAAAAAGCTTGTGTCTACTAATTCGTTAATAACATCCTTAATAGAAACAGATGCTTTAATGATCCCAATTTTCTGTAAAATATTTCCTGCAGTTAAAAATGTGTTAATTTGCTTAGGCCCAATATTTGGATTAGTAATATCAGTTCTTTCGTTTAGTTGTTTTTGTGCAACTGCGCCTGATAATTTTACAGCTTTAATTAAAGATTGTTTTAATTCATTTGGATTTTTAATAGCGTGCAAACGATTTTCTTCATAGATCTTTAAAACTTTTTTAACAAGTAATGGATATTTGGTAGAAAATTCCTCTCTAACATTAAGTATACCATAAGTATTTAAATCTGCGTTTCTATAGAATAATGGTGTTTGAGTTTCTAATTCACCTTTGGCCATATGAGGATCAAGTCCAGCCCAAGCGTCCACTTGTCCACTTACTAGTGCTCTATATCCATCAGGATGTTGAAGAAGTACTGGTTTGATATCTTTCTCAGTAAGACCAACACTATCTAGAGCTTGTAATAAGAAAATATGAGGGTCTGTTCCTCTAGTAACTGCAACTCTTTTGCCAACAAGATCTTTTATGCCAGTAATACCACTATTTTTATTTGTTACTAAGGCTGTCCATTCTGGCTTAGAATATACATATATAGCTTTAATTGGAATTCCGTTAGCTCTACCTATTACAGCAGATGCTCCTGCAGTAGAACCAAAATCTATACTTCCTCCATTAAGATATTCAAGAGCCTTATTAGATCCTAATGAAAGAACCCATCTAATTTTTATATTATCCTTTTTAAATGCTTTTTCTAATGAGCCTCTATCTTTCATAAGAAGACTTACAGGATTATAATATGCGTAATCTATGTTTATAATTTTTGGAATTTCAGCATATGATTGGCTA
>CAZWGZ010000236.1:0-2379 GCA_964633395.1 uncultured Rhodobacterales bacterium | reverse complement strand
ACTTCAATAACTTTTTCACTTCTTTGAACTTGTGAAAATGTCCCAGTCATTAACATGGAGCCTTCTGCCATTACAATTATAGGATCACATAGTTTACCTATAAAATCTATATCATGTTCAATCATGCAAAAAGTATAATTAAGCTCTTTATTCAATCTTAATATAGCATCCCCAATTGTATTTAATAAAGTTCGATTAACTCCTGCGCCAACTTCATCCAAAAGAACTATTTTTGGTTCTACCATCATTGTTCTTCCTAATTCCAGTAACTTTTTCTGTCCTCCAGATAAATTCCCAGCATACTCATTTGCAAGATGCTTTAACTGTAAAAAATCCATTACTTCATTAGCTTTATTTAAGATCTTACTCTCTTCAACCTTAATTTTAGATAAATGAAGCCAAGAGTTTACGATTGATTCGCCGCATTGATTAGGGGCTACAACCATCAAGTTATCTCTGACTGTTAAAGAATGAAATTCATGTGCTATTTGAAACGTTCTAAGAATTCCAAGTTCAAATAGTTTATGAGGTTCTAGTCCAGTAATTAATTCGTCATTTAATTTTATTGAACCAGAATCTGGTTTTAGAGAACCATTAATAATATTAAAAAGAGTAGTTTTTCCTGCGCCATTGGGTCCAATTAAAGCAGTTATTGAGCCTTTTTCAATATTAAGTGAGATATTATTAATAGCCTTGATACCACCAAAGCTTTTGTAGAGATTGTTAATTTCAAGCATGATAAGTACCAATTATTGAAAAGGCTCAAAATATATATTTTGAGCCTTTTAATTTTTTTATCTATAACCAACTTTGTTGACTTTACCATTGTCAATTAAGATTTCAGCAAAACTTCCTGAAGATTCACCAGAGCCGACAAATTCAAGAGCGGTTGCACCAACATAATCTATCTGCTTTCCTTCTTTGATTAGCTTGAGAGCCTTCCCAAGTTCTCCAGGGTATATCTTCTCTCCAGGCGCATTAGCTATATCCATAATATTTTTCTTAAATATATTACTATCTATAGATTTAGAAGCCTCCATGGCTAACATAATTAGAGCAGCAGCATCGTATGACTCTGGCCCGTATGGACCAGAATCGAATCCATTAGCTTTTGCTAGTTCAGAATATTTAGCAGCACCAGGACTATCAGTTCCAGGAACTGATCCAATTGATCCATTAAGATCTGGTCCGATTGCTTTTGGTAAGGAATCACCAATCATTCCGTCAGGAAGAAAAAATTTAGTAAATGCATCAGCATCTAATGAAGCTTGAATGATACCTTTTCCTCCTTGATCCAGATAACCAGCAACGATTAAAATGTCACCAGAAGCTTGCGCCAATGCAGCAACTTCAGAGCTATAATCACCTTTCCCATCTTCATGAGATGCAGTGATAGTTATTACACCACCTTTAGCTTGATAGTTTGTCTTTATACTCTCTGCTAAACCTTTCCCATAATCATTATTTGTATGAGTTAAGGCTGCAGATTTAAACCCTTTTTCTATAAGTAATTCAGCTATAACTTCTCCTTGTCTTGCATCTGACGGAGATGTCCTAAAAAATAAATCATTATCCGGCTCAGTTGACAACGCAGGTGATGTTGCTGAAGGAGATATCATAAGTATACCATTTGGCATTGCTACGTTTTTCAAAACAGCTGTAGTGACACCTGAGCAATCTGGACCCATAATAGCACTTACTTTATCTGATGTTATTAATCTTTCTGCTGCAGCTTGTGCTGCGGCAGAATCCACACAAGTGGAATCAGCTCTAATACCAACTAGTTTGTTATTACCATTCATAAAAATGCCTGTTTGATTAACTTCAGATATTGCTAATTCAGCACTTTTAGCCATTACTGGGGCTAATGATTCTATAGGGCCAGTAAAGCCAAGGATTATACCAATTTTAATGTCATTATTTACGTTTTTTTCTGTTATGGATGAATCTTTCTTATAAAGAAAGAGACCTAAAACAATTAGAGCAGCTATAATAACTGCTGGCAGTAGAATTTTTTTCATCAAACTTACTCCTTTGAAATATTATATTAGCTTATTATTAAATATTTATATTACATAAATATTTAATAATAAGCTAATTAAACTATTAGTTGAAATATTTAAAAAAACATTTGAATTATTTATAATTCTAGTAAATATTTACTCAATCTTAATAAGAGTTATTTTTAAATGTATTATAATTGGCTAAAGTTAATAAAAGAAGGTTTTAATAATAATAATGGATGGAACAAGACATGGCGCAACCCAGAACTTAAGAAAAAATATGACGTCATTATTATTGGTGGAGGAGGGCATGGGCTTGCCACAGCTTTTTATTTAGCTAAAGAATTCAATATAAAAAATATTGCGGTATTAGAAA
>CAZWGZ010000235.1:0-2421 GCA_964633395.1 uncultured Rhodobacterales bacterium | reverse complement strand
CTTCTTCTTTTTGTGCTTTTTCTGTAGCAATATTTTCTAACTGTATTTTTTTATTCTTAGGAGCGACAACTTTTTTAACAGTCTTTTTATTATTTTCTATTATTATATTTTCATCAATTTGTTTTTCATTATCTAAATTATTGATTTTAATCTGTTTAACATTCTTTTTTTGATTATTTCTTTTTAATTGTGGAGTTTTTATATTTTGATTTTTAATGTCCTGAATGTCTCCAACACTAGATTCTTTAACTTTTTTTTCTTCAGTTATTTCCTCTTTCACACTGTTTCCAATAGGCATTTGTTCATCAAATCTTTGCTTTCGTCTTCCAATTCGTCGGCCACGTTTTTTTCTATTTTGATTTTCGTCTTCATCAGAAACTGTTAATTCTTTATTCTGAATAGTTTCAGGATTAGATTTATTAGGATTGGATTTATTAGGATTCAGTTTTTTAGGATTGAGTTTATTAGGATTGGGTTTATTAAGATTAGGCTTTTGTATTGTTTCAATTCTTTTTAGAGGAGGTATTAAGCTATCGTCATTAATAAATTGAATTATAATATTGTATCTAGTTTCAATTTCACTAAGCTGAATCCGTTTATTATTTAAAATATGAAGTATCACGCTAGAATGTGTGTGGATATTTATTCCTATATTTTTTTCATCAGAACCTTCTTCCTCAATAGATCGAAGAATTTGGACAGCACTTACTTCTATTGATTGGATTCTTCCTGAGCCGCCACAATGAGAACATAGCTCTGAAGAACTTTCCACAACTGAAGGTCTAATCCTTTGTCTAGATAATTCAAGAAGACCAAAGCTACTAATCTCCCCAATTTGTATTCTTGCTCTATCTTTACGCATAGCTTCTTTTAATTTTTTTTCTATATTATTACGATTTTTAATTTCTTCCATAT
This sequence comes from uncultured Rhodobacterales bacterium, assembly GCA_964633395.1. Lineage (GTDB taxonomy): Bacteria > Pseudomonadota > Alphaproteobacteria > Puniceispirillales > Marisalimonadaceae > CAJJBL01. The sequence goes on along the minus strand of CAZWGZ010000235.1, from coordinate 1,506 downwards.
CTATAAAGTCAATAACCACTAACCCTGACAGATCTCTGAGTCGAGCTTGCCTAGCAAATTCTTCAGCTGCTTCTAAATTAGTTTTTAAAGCAGTATTCTCTATTGATCTTTCTCTTGTTGCTTTACCAGAGTTCACATCAATTGCCACTAAGGCCTCTGTTTGGTCAATTATAAGATAGCCACCAGATTTGAGTGTAACTCTAGGATTAAAAATATCAGTTAATTGAGCATCTAATTTATATTTTTGAAATAAAGGAATCTTTTCATCATTATACTGTTGAACTTTTTTGGCGTGACTAGGCATCAAAGATTTCATATAATCTTTGCACGAACGATATGCTTCTATACCTTCAACAAGAACTTCGTCAATATCGCTATGATACAAATCTCTTATTGCTCTTTTCACTAAAGATCCTTCTTCGTGAATAAGAAAGGGAGCATTAGACTCTAATGTCAATTTTTTTACATTTTCCCATGTAGCCATAGAATTTAAGTAATCTCTTTTTATTTCAACTTTAGTTCTTTTACTTCCTGCAGTTCTAACAATTACCGCCATTCCTTCAGACACATCAAGATTTTCAACTACGCTTTTAAGACGTCTTCTATCAGTAATATTAGCTATTTTTCTACTAACCCCACCTCCTCTTGGGGTATTTGGCATTAATACACAATATCTACCAGCAATAGATATATATGTTGTTAAAGCAGCCCCTTTTGTTCCTCGTTCTTCTTTTACTACTTGAACTAATAGTATTTGACGTCTAGCAATAACCTCTTGGATTTTATAGTTTCTATAAAGATTACGTTTAACTTTTCTAAGTTCTTCTTCGCTTACGTCATCTTCATTTTCGTCGCTAATATTTTGATTAATATTTAATTCTTCATCAGTCTTAGCTGAAACTTCTGCTATAAGCTTTTGCCTATCTTCTACAGGTATTCTATAATAATCAGGATGAATCTCACTAAATGCTAAGAAGCCTTGTCTATTTCCTCCATACTCTACGAAGGCAGCTTGAAGGCTAGGTTCAACTCTAGTCACTCTTGCTAAATAAATATTACCTTTTAACTGTCTTCGAGAATGAACTTCGTATTCAAAATCATCAATAACATCATTTGTAGTTGTTATTACTCTCGTTTCTTCAGTTTGTCGTGCATCTATTAATAAACGTTTACTCATCTAATTCTCCAAATTCAAAAGCATGATCAAATTATCTTTGATCAGCACATTAAGTATTTGAATGAGCGCCATATAATTTTATAAACTAGTTGCAACGATATTTTACAAACTAATCTTAATTAAGAATTTAACTTTAATAAATTTCTATTTAAGATCATCTAAAACGCGGTGTAAAATATAAATTAACAATAATTATTATCCTCATAAAAACATATAGTTTTTTAAAACTCTTAATACTCACCCTTGATTAACGCGCTTTTGCTGCGTTTCTACAATTTCAATCATCAAATTTCTTATAAAAATTTGATGATTATATTTCCTTGCTGTAA
>CAZWGZ010000234.1:0-2433 GCA_964633395.1 uncultured Rhodobacterales bacterium | reverse complement strand
GCTACAGATGATGCTCCCATTGCAAAACCTTCTATTGCATGAATGGTTTCTATATCTCCAGCAAAATAATAAAATAAAATTCCTACTCCTAATAATCCCATTGCGGCAACCGTTAAGCCCATAACGGAACCACCAAAAAATGCAACATTAAGTGCCTCAGCAGCACCTTTTTCTTTAGCCGCGATTGCTGTTCTAACATTAGCTTTAGTTGCAGCATACATGCCTATAAAGCCTGCAATACCAGAACATAACGACCCTAATAAAAATGAAGCAGCAGTTTGCCACCCTAGTGAGAAATAAAGTGCCAAAATACAAATTAAGCAAAAAATAGCTAATCTTTTATATTCTGCAGACATAAAAACCATGGCACCAAGGTGTATTTCGTCTCCAATCTCTTTTACGCGACCTTCACCTTCAGGTGAAGATTTAACTTTAAGATAAACCATATAAGCAGATAGAAGACCTAATACGCCTAATGAAACTGTTACTAAAGAGTAGGGCATTTAACACCTCAAAAAATTTTATTAAGAAAAATAACTTTTAATTCGATTAATTAAATCTGTAAAGTTTTATATTTCTAATTATTTAGTTTTCAATTTTAATATACACTTTATCTTTTATATTTTTAAGCATAAAAATTAAATCTCTTTTTTTTAAAGCAATACATCCAGCAGTATCCCTAAAGTCAGAGAAGCTACAATGTATAAATATTGCACTTCCTTTATTTTTAACTGTTGGATTTATATTGTGTGAAATTACAATTAGTATGTCATAAGCGTTATCTTCTCTCCATAACTTTTCATAATTAATATTCAGCGATGGAAAATTATTAATGTTTATATGTTTATTGTAATATAGACTTCTAATATCATCGCACCACCCACAGTGTTTTGTAATTCGATTTATTTTTAAAACATTTTTTTTCTTAAATTTTGGCCTTAAAACCCTGTCAGGTCTATAATATAATGATTCTAAATACCATTTTCCAATTGGTGTTGTTTTATCACCCTCTACTTTTTTTGCTGCGTTTTTAAGGCCTCCTGTACCTATTTGACATCGAAAAGCTTTATTACCAACTTTTAAGAAATATTTTTTATTAAGATTTATAACTAACCAATTTTTCTGCATAAGTAATTATAGATAATTTAATCAAACAAAAAACATATATTTTTGTGAAAAATAAGAGTAATCTTATCAATAACTTTTTTGAATTGTTTTTATTATGATAGAAAAAAAACAAAGCTGGATTCAATCAGTTTTAGTTTATAAAGATATAAGAATGCTGAGAATTTTACTTCTTGGTGCCATAAGTGGTTTTCCATGGGTCCTGATTGCCAGTAGTTTAAGCCTTTGGCTAAAAGAAGAAGGACTGAGTAGATCAACTATTGGTTGGGCAGGCTTAATTTTTGGTGTCTACGCATTTAATTTTCTATGGGCTCCAATAATAGATAGAATTCAAATACCTCTATTAACAAAAAAACTAGGCCACAGAAGAGGATGGATAGTTTTAATGCAAGTTATAATTTTACTAAGTTTGATAGTTTGGAGTTTTATAAACCCAACTCAAAACTTAACTTTATTAATTTCTGTTGGATTGATTATTGCTATAGCTTCAGCTTCACAAGACATAACTGTTGACGCTTTAAGAATTGAACAAATCAATGAAAATGAAGGAAAAGCTATGGCAGCTGGTGCTGCAATGGCGGTGGTTGGTTGGTGGACTGGTTATAAACTAGGAGGTGTTGTAGCTTTATTTACAGCAGAATATTTTGAAAACATGGGTATTGCTGATTACTGGCAAGCAACTTTCTTAGTTTTAGGGGCTGTAATAATTTTAATGAATATTGGTTTGATGTTTGTTCATGAGCCAATTGAAACTGATAGACAAGCAAAACAAAAAGAAACTGATAAAATCATCGCAGGAAAACTTGGATCTAGCAACTTTATAACTAACTTCTTTGCATATATTACAGGAACTATAGGTGGCCCTATAATTAGCTTCTTTAAAAAAAATGGATTTGCTATAGCTGCAGGAATATTAGGTTTTGTTTTCTTATTCAAAATTGGCGAAGCATTTCTTGGCCGTATGTCTATTGTTTTTTATAAAGAAATTGGATTTTCTAAAGGGCAGATTGCCATTTACTCAAAAGGACTTGGTTGGATTACAACTGTTGTTTTCACATTATTAGGTGGTTTAATGGCAATGAGGGCAGGAACAATAAAAACAATGTTCTTTGCTGGAGGATTGATGGCTCTAACAAACCTTCTATTTGCAGTTTTGGCTTGGACAGGCAAATCTGAATTATTATTCGCAATTGCTGTTATTGCTGATGACATTACAGCGGCATTTGCAACAGTAGCATTTGTTGCATTTATTTCATTATTGGTTGATAGGACTTATACTGCTACTCAATATGCTTTGCTTGCGTCTAT
>CAZWGZ010000233.1:0-2436 GCA_964633395.1 uncultured Rhodobacterales bacterium | reverse complement strand
GAAACTAAGACTAAACAAGTGCGTGAACGTCATCATGTTGATATGGGAGATGTATGTATTCCTCATTTTGGTGTTCATCTAGAAGCGAAAGATTTTGCGGAAGTAAAAAAACGTATTGAAGCTAGCGATATAGATTATTTTGATAAACCTTACAGAAGATTTAAAGGATCAAAATTTGAGCAAGAAACTTTTTTTATAGAAGATTTCAATGGTAATGTTTTAGAAATAAAGACAATGTCTAATCCAGAAATATTATTTGAAGTAACTACTTAAAAATTAAAATATTCTTGAATACTAAACAAATATAAAATCATTGGCTTTAACGTCAAAGTACATTAGCTCGCCTGATCCAATATCATGCCACAAGCCATGAAGACTGAGTGTTTCGTTTTTGATAGCATTGGCTATAAAAGGAAATGTTGTTAAATTTTCTATAGAGGTAAGAACTGTTTGTTTTTCTAATGCTCTGATTTTATTACTTATACTTTGCTCTTGAGAGATTTTCTCAAAGCTAGGTCGTAATATTTCTAACCAAGATGCAACAAAATTACTATCTTCATATAAATCAGGGGTACTTCCAGAAAAATAATCAAAGCATGATTTAACACCTCCACATGTCGAATGGCCTAAAACTATTATGTGAGGAATTTTTAGAGTTTTTACGGCGTATTCAATTGCGGCAGATGTACCATGATAATCTTGATCTTTTTTAAATGGTGGAACTAGATTTGCGATGTTTCTATGAATAAAAAATTCACCAGCATCTGATCCAAAAATTGAAGTAACATGAACTCTGCTGTCACAACAAGAAATTATCATAGCCCTTGGGTGCTGACCATCTTCTGCTAGTTTATGATACCAACTTTTATTATTAGAGAATGTAGTCGCTTTCCATCCATTGTAACGTTGAATTAAATAATCAGGTAATGGTTTTAAAAAAGATAAGTCCACGTTTAACTCCAGTTTAATTACTATCTAAATATCAAAAAAAAGTATTATTATCAAATAAATTTAAATAGTATATTTAAACACTTTTTACTATTAAATCTATTAAAGTTAACCTTTTAAAAAGATAAAATTATGCATGTAATAAAAAATATAATTAGATACCCTATTAAAGGCTTATCTGAAGAATATTTAGAAAATATTGTTTTAAAAAAAAATCAGGTGCTTCCTGGTGACAGAGAGTTTGCCTTAGCTAGATATAATGTTGAGTATAATGATAGTAATCCAAAACATTTAAGAAAGACTAATTTTCTTGCTTTAGTTAAAGAAGAAAAGCTAGCAACGTTAAAATCAACTTTTAATCCTAATACAAAACATTTATTAATAAAGTTAGGCGAAAAAATCGTCATAGATCAGTATATAAAAGATAAAAAAAGCATTGAAAAAGTAGAAACATTTTTTCAAGAATACTTAAATCTGCCAATTAATGAAAAACCTAATTTGGTACAAGGTATTCCGGTCAAAGAAAATGGAGGATTAACTCATTCTTTCTCTGATATCCCAGATAAAGCAGTTTCAATAGTAAACTTAAATACTGTTAAGGCTTTAGAAGAAAAAATTGGTAAATCAATAAATTCATTAAGATTTAGGGGTAATTTTTTGATTGAAGGCGGAAATCCTTGGGAAGAATTTAATTGGATTGGTAAAAAAATACATATTGGAGGGTGCGTTTTGGAAGTTTTTAAAAAAACACAAAGATGTGCAGCTACTATCGTAAATCCTGTAAATGGAGAAAGAGATATAAATATTCCTAAAGAAATTAATACTCATTTTGGACATATAGATTTAGGAGTTTATGCTAAGGTTATAAAAGGTGGTAAAGTTTCTATTTTAGACAAATTATTATTATAGGTTATAGAGTTGATTAGCTTAAAACTATTTAATTACTTTAAAAAGTTAATTTAGGAAATAACAAATTGAATATTTCTATAAAAGAAAAAAATTCATTTAAAGAGATGAATTTTATAAAATTTTGGCTTGTATCTTCACTTTTTTTTATAACTTTCCCTGTGTCATTAGTATTCTGCTTTTTATATTTAGGATCTTTAAGAACTAAGCAATTAATTATGGCTTTAATTGATGATATCTTACAGACTATATTGATAATTATTTTATTACTTTCAGCAATTATATACTTTTTAATAGATTATCTAAGTATGTATTTTAGTTGATAGATTATAAATTGAATAAATATAAAAAAAATGTCTGACAAAGTAATATTAAAGAATTTATTCTCATTTTTATTTTTAATTTTTTTGAATAAAGTTTCATCAGCAGAAAACATCTATATAGGTGTAGCATCAAATTTTTTTGGACCCATTAAAATTATTAAAGAAGATTTTGAAAATAAAACAAGTCACGATATAATTATTACTGGTGGATCTAGTGGGAGTTTGTACTCTCAAATAATAAACGGAGCTCCCTTAGATA
>CAZWGZ010000232.1:0-2448 GCA_964633395.1 uncultured Rhodobacterales bacterium | reverse complement strand
GGAAAAATGGATAAATGTACTTTCTGTGCAGGTGGCCCAGAAACAGATATGTCTGACTCTGAATTCCAAAAGTATGGTCGTAATAGACTAGCCGAAGGTAAATTACCAGCATGCGCAGAAATGTGTTCTACGAAAGCATTATTGGCAGGTGATGGTGACGAAGTTGCTAACATTTTCAGAGAAAGGGTTGTGGCACGTGGCTTCGGTTCTGGCGCCTGGGGATGGGGAACAGCATACCAATTAAAAGGTTAAATAAGTATTCAAAAAGGCGGGAACAAAAGTTCCCGCCTTTTTTTTGATTCTATATGATACTTAGATTAAAATTGGGGTAAAAATGATAATAAAATTTCATAAAACTTTATTGCTTATGTTGTTTATCTTAAGCACATTCTTAGTTAGCTCTTGTAGAGAAGAAGAGCAAAATAGAGTATTAAACTATAAAAAAGGTGTATATCTTGGACAACAAGACACTGCACTCACAGAGCAACAAATAACAAAATTAAGAATACATACATCTAGACAACGAAGTAACTAATATTTCAAATTTTGTTAGGAGGAAATAAAAATGCTAAAAAAAATAACAGCAGCTTTAATGATGGTATTTATTTTAAACGTAGCAGTGATATCAAATTCAAACATATCTTTAGCGCAATCAAAAGGTGAAGTGCCAGGGCAAACTTTAGGAATAAAGTCTGATGCTGACTTATGGAGATATATTCGTAACGGGAATGCTGGATCAACTCAAATGAAAGATGAACTATCATCTGTAATGATACAATCTGAAGGTGATAATTGGAGAGCGTTAAGAAACGGTCCAATATCTATGTTTGGAGGGATTGGATTAGCCGGTATAATAGGGTTACTAATAGTTTTTTACCTATATAGAGGTAAAATCAAAGTCGAATCAGGGTTAACTGGTGAAACAATATTAAGATTTGCAACGTTAGATAGATTTGCACATTGGTTAATGGCAGGATCATTTGTGATGCTAGCCTTTACTGGATTAAATATGCTATATGGTAGGTATGTTTTATTACCTATACTTGGCCCTGAATTCTTCAGTATGATAACTGTAGGTGGAAAATATATTCATAATTATTTAGCATTTGGTTTTATGATAGGATTAGCATTGGCATTTGGTTTGTGGGTTAAACATAATATTCCTACAAAAGTTGATTGGGAATGGTTAAAAAAAGGTGGTGGAATATTTAAAGCAGGCACTCATCCACCAGCTAAGAAATTTAATGCCGGTCAAAAAATGATTTTCTGGATTACAATGATAGGAGGGCTATCCGTAAGTATGTCAGGTATTGCTTTGATGTTTCCTTTTGAAACAAGTATGTTTTCTGAAACATTTGCATTGCTAAATATGCTTGGTCTAGATTTACCTTCAAACCTAAGCGCAATGCAAGAACAACAGTATAATCAATTGTGGCATGGAATAGTATCACTAGGATTAACGATAATGATCATAGCTCATATTTATATTGGTTCAGTTGGTATGGAAGGTGCTCTTGATGCAATGAACAGTGGAAAAGTTGATAGAAACTGGGCAAAGGAACATCATAATTTATGGGTAAAAGAAGAAGACGAAAAAAAAACAAAAAATCCTGAACCAGCAGAGTAAAATCTATAAGTAAAAATCATGATTTTGAGTGATAAATTAAATAAAGGTATCAAGAATATAATTATATTCCTGGTGCCTTTATTTTTGATTACAAATAATCTAAATGCAATAGAACAATTGACTGCACATGGAGGGCCAGTAAAAGGACTAGCTATTTCAAAAAACAATAAATATATGGCAAGTGCCAGCTTCGATTATTCTGTTGTCCTTTGGAAATTAAATCCAATTGAAGAAAATAATACATTAATCGGACATGACGCAGCAGTAAATACAGTAAAATTTTCTCCAAGAGAAAATATATTAGCATCAGGAGGAGATGATAATAAATTATTGCTTTGGCCATTAAAATATCCCTTAAAAAAAGATAATGAAATAGAACCATTCATTCTTGGAAAACACAAAGGTAAAATTGTTGATTTAGATTTTTCAAGAAATGGAAAGTATTTATTATCTGCAAGCTGGGATGGAAGTGTTGGAATATGGGATATAAAAAAAAGAAAAAATATCAGATTTTTAAAAGGACATAAAGGTCCGGTATATTCTGTAAAATATTCTAAAGATAATAAATATATATATAGTTCTGGTTATGACGGTGAAATAAAGATGTGGGAAGCAAAAAATGGAAATTATATAAGACCATTAATTAAAAATGGTTGGGGCATTTCGGTATTTGAAATTGATGAAAAGAAAAATTTTATTGCATATGGATCGACTGATGGAAAAATTAAAATAAAAAAGATGAAAGAAGATACATTGATTTTGAAAATAGGAGAAGATAGAACACCAATTTTATCGATGTACTATTTAGAAAAAGAAAATTT
>CAZWGZ010000231.1:0-2451 GCA_964633395.1 uncultured Rhodobacterales bacterium | reverse complement strand
TTTGTTTTTTACAAAATAAGATAAAATCTTTATTGATATCATAGCCATAATAATAGACTTTTTTTTTAAACTTTCTTTCTTCTATTATATTCAATAGTCTGCCATAACCACAGCCAATATCAGCAATTGAAAATTTACTTGATTTTGAGATAGTAATTATTTTATCTAAAATTATATTTAGTCTTAAATCTTGAGATAATGAACTGTTCCAGAAAACTCCTTTTGGAGTGTCATGATAATTACCAAATCTCTTTGAATATATTCCAGAAATTTGTTTATTTAATAATTTATGAATAAGATTTTTTATAAAAAACATGCTATTATAATAATATAAATCATAATTAATTTAAACTTCAAAAAGGATTTTCATGAAAAAAATTTTACTTCTAGGTAGTGGTGAATTAGGCAAAGAATTAACAATTAGTCTTAAAAGAATGGGATGTTATGTTATTACCTGTGATGCCTATGCCAATGCTCCTGCAATGCAAGTAAGTGATAAATCTGAAGTTTTTAATATGTTAGATAAAGATAAATTAAAATTAATAATTGAAAAGCATAAGCCAGATTTTGTAGTTCCTGAAGTTGAAGCTATAGCTACAGAGGTTTTATTAGAAGCTGAAAATAATGGATACAATATAATACCTTCTGCAAAAGCCGTAAACTTAACTATGAATAGAGATAGAATTAGAGATAGAGCAAAAAATTTAGGATTAAAAACAGCTGATTTTGCTTATGCAGAAACAGAAGAAGAGTTGATTTTAGAAGCAAAGAAAATTGGAACAAAAGTAGCTATTAAACCTGTAATGAGCTCTTCTGGTAAAGGACAAAGTTATGCTCTTTCAGAAGAAGACTTAAAAAAAGCTTGGAAATTTGCAATTGATGGCATGAGAGGAGATCGAAAAAGAGTAATTGTAGAGGAGTTTATTGATTTTGAATACGAAATAACTCTTTTAACAGTTTTAGAAAAATCTGGTAATGTTACATTTTGTGACCCTATTGGACATTTTCAAGAAAGAGGAGATTATCAATATAGTTGGCAACCTGCTAAATGTTCAAAAGAAGTTATAAGTGATGCTCAAGATGCAGCCCGTAAAATGGTCTTAGATTTAGGTGGGTCTGGAATTTTTGGAGTAGAGTTTTTTGTAACAAAATCTGATCAAGTTATTTTTAGTGAATTAAGTCCCCGTCCTCATGATACAGGAATGGTAACAATGTATACGCAAAATTATAGCCAATTTGATATACATGCTAGAGCATTATTAGGGATGCCGTTACCACAAATAAAGTTATTACAATCTGGGGCCAGTCATGTGATTTTAGCAAAGAATAATGCAACTGGTGATTATGCAATAGAAGGCGTTGAAGATGCTTTAAAAGATAATAGCGTTGATTTTAGACTTTTTGGTAAACCTTTTCTGAAACCATACAGAAGAATGGGAGTTGTATTAGCTGAAAATCTTGAAAAAGCCAAAATTGCTGCTGCAAAAATTATAGTTAAGTCAAAAAATTAATTTTACTGTAAAATTGGGATATCTGCGTCTTCTTTGACGTCTGTGATAAGCATATAACCAGGTGTGTGTGAAATACAAAAAGGAACTGAAGAATCTAAGATCGCATTTTGTGGTGTAACCCCACATGCCCAAAATACGTACATCTCTTCATTTAACAATTGTCTTGGAGCATCTCCCCAATCAGGATTTTCAATTTTAGTAATTCCAATTTCCTGGGGATTACCAAAGTGAATTGGAGAACCATGGGCCCAATGAAATGCTTTGCAAATGTCAAAAACATTATTAATTTTATCTTTTTTAATAATTCTCATTGATACAACCATTGTATTTCCAAAAGGTCCTGAACTAACATTTTTTATGTTAGTTTTATACATAGGAACTACCTTGTTGTTATCTATATGATCTATTGAAAACCCATGTCTTATTAAGGAGTGTTCAAATGTAAACGAACACCCTATTGCAAATGCAATTAAATCTTTATTCCAGTAGCTCTGAATTTGATTTACTGTATCAAAAAGTTGACCATATTTATAAATATTATATGAAGGTACATCAGTTCTTATATCAATATTGCTGCCCAAAGTTTTAAAAAAAGGACTTCCTATATCTGTAACGCCGACAAGGGGACATGCCTTTGGATTTCTTTGACAAAAAATCATAAAGTCTAATGCATATTTTTTTTCTAAAATAATAATATTAGTTTGAAGCATATTTTGAGATAAACCAGCAGTTTGACCTTTATAATCACCACATCTAATTAATTCTCTTAATTGGTTATTATTTAACGTTTTGGCTTTATTATATAAATTTAAGGTTTTCTCCATAAAATATTCCCAATAATTAATTATTATTATTTAAAATTTGATATAACAGTAGCGATTTCTTGTTCTTGTTTATAGCCCATTAAATGAATTCCACTAACACCTTTAATCAATTTATA
>CAZWGZ010000230.1:0-2452 GCA_964633395.1 uncultured Rhodobacterales bacterium | reverse complement strand
CAAAAATCTGATTTTACATTTCTTAATTTTGTGTCTTTTTCTTCGATTATCTCTATTAAATCATTTTTTTCTGAGAATATAATTTTACCATAATTATTTTTTTCATATTTTTTAAAACCTGAAATTATTAGTTTTGAACCATTTTCAAAGGTTTTAATAATTTTTTTTAGAGTATTTGGAGAAATAAAGGGAGTGTCTGCAAAACAAACTATTACTATTCCATTAAAATCATTAAGAAGTTTCTTTGCTTTTATTACAGCGTCACCTGTTCCTAATGGCAAAGGTTGAACAACTGTTTCAAACTCTTTTGTGGCTTCTTCTATTTCCTTGTTATTTTTAGGAATTACTATAATTGATCTATTTATTTCAGCAGATTTATTTGCGTCAATTACCCATTGAAGCATTGTTTTTCCTGAAATTCTATTCAAAGGCTTTGGAATGCTTGATAACATTCTATTTCCGCTTCCAGCACTCAATATTATTGAACATATATCCATTTAAGTGTTATATCTCTTACAGATTAAAATATAAAGCCTAATAATTGGGCTTTATAAAAAAACTTGATTAATTTTAATATTTTTTAGGATTTAAAATGTGTGGTGTAGTTGCAGTTATTGGTAAAAGTTTAGCAAGTTCTCTTGTTCTTGAAGGACTAAAAAAATTAGAATATAGAGGTTATGACTCCGCAGGGATAGCTTCCATATATAATAATCAATTACAAGTAGTTAAATCTGAAGGAAAATTAAAAAATTTAATTGAAAAGTTTGAATCTGCAATAAAAACTAAATCATACAACAATACAAAAATTGCTATAGGACATACAAGATGGGCAACACATGGCAATATAAATATTAAAAATGCACATCCTTTAGTTAGCGACAACAAAGTTGCAGTAGTTCATAATGGTATTATTGAGAATTACCTAAACTTAAAGGAAGATCTTATTTCTGAAGGTTATATTTTTAATAGTGTTACAGATACAGAAGTAATTCCTCATTTATTTGTAAAATATATTAAGGAGGGTAATAATTTATTGCAAGCTGGAAAATTGGTTTTAAAGGACATAAAAGGAGCCTTTGCTTTTGTTGCTATGAGTACAGATTTCCCAGAAGAGCTATTTGTATCTAGAAACGCATCTCCCATAGCAATTGGTTTAGGAGAGCAATCCAACTTTGTTGGATCTGACGCTCAATCAATTAGACATCTTACTAAAAAAATAATCTACTTAGAAGATGGAGACTATGCCCTATTAACACCTGATAAAGTCAATGTTTTTGATGCTAAATCTAATATAGTTAATAGACAAATAATTAATGTTAATTCTGATATTGGGTTAATAACTAAGGGTGGCTATAAGCATTTTATGGAAAAGGAGATGTTTGAGCAACCTTCAGTTATCCCTCAAACTATAGCTTCATTTTTGGATGATGATAAATCTATAAATATAGATTTAGATAAACTAGGTTTTAAAAATAAAGGATCGTTAATTATTTGTGCAGCTGGAACTAGTTATTACGCAGCAATGATTGGAAAGTATTGGATTGAGAAAATAGCAGATATCCCTGTAATAGTAGATCTTGCATCTGAGTATAGATATAGGAAACCATCTGTTTATGGGCAATCTTCTATGATAGTTATTTCACAGTCTGGTGAAAGCTTAGATACTTTAATGGCACTAAGATATGCTAAAGAGCTTGGTTTAACAACTAATGCAATTGTGAATGTTATTGGAAGTACTATCGATAGAGAAGCAGATTACAGTTTGCATACTAACGTCGGTCCTGAAATAGGAGTTGCTAGTACAAAAACATTCACATCTCAATTGATTGTATTATTTTTGATTGCTATTTCTTTAGGAAGAAGATTTAAAAACTTAGATCCTAATAAAGTTATCGAATATACGAAATACCTTAATATGCTCCCTTTAGGCATAGCCAAAATGTTGCAATTAGAGAATGAGATAATATCTTTAGCACAAAATATTAAAAGTTCTAAAAGTGTAATATTTTTAGGTAGAGGATATTTGTATCCTTTGGCTTTAGAAGGTGCCTTAAAACTAAAAGAATTAAGCTATATTCACGCAGAAGGTTTTGCAGCTGGTGAAATGAAACACGGTCCAATTGCATTAATTGAAGATGATTTACCAGTAATAATGTTTCTAATTGCAGATGGTTATGAAGATAAATCAATTAGTAACCTTCAAGAAGCATACTCCAGAGGATCTAAAGTAATTGTAATTGGAGATGAAATTAGCCTTAACAAGGTATCTTTTGCAGAAATAAAAATACAAATTCCAGATTTGCATTATGACTTTAAAGCATTGTTATCACCTATTTTAATGGCTATTCCTGCACAATTGTTAGCTTACCATGTTGCTAGAGAAAGAGGGACGGATGTAGATCAGCCTCGTAATTTAGCAAAGTCGGTGACAGTTGAATAAGTTTCAACATAT
>CAZWGZ010000229.1:0-2457 GCA_964633395.1 uncultured Rhodobacterales bacterium | reverse complement strand
GAACCATCAGTAGTAACTAATAAAGAGAGTTTATCATAATCTGTTATTTGCCCAACACGAGCATTATCAACGTTATATGACACTTGAACAACTGGACTATAAATAGCATCTATTGGAATCACACCAATTGGAAGATCATCTTTACGATTTGCTACTGATGAAACATAACCTTTTCCACTTTCAATTGTAAATTCAACTGCTAAAACTGCACCGTCATCTAATGTACATATTTCATGATCTTGATTCATTATTTCTACATCACTTGGACATTCAATCATTCCTGCAGTAACAGTAATAGGTCCTTTAACATTTAACTGAACTTTTTTAATAGTATCAGTTTCCATTTTTACTTTAATTCCCTTAACATTCAATATAATATCAGTTAAATCTTCTCTGACACCGGGAATTGAAGAAAACTCGTGCAAAACCCCTTGAACTTGAATTGAGGTTATAGCGCTCCCCTGTAAAGAAGATAACAATATTCGTCTTAATGTATTTCCTAAAGTAACGCCATATCCTCTCTCTAAAGGTTCTGCTATTATAGTTGCTGTAAATTCAGGATTATTTTCTTGTCTTACTTCTAATTTAGAAGGTTTTATTAACTCTTTCCAATTCTTTTCAATCATGATTACTCTCTATAAATAATAATTAGTTTTTATCTTATTTTGACGTAAATAATTTTATACTCTTCTACGTTTTTTTGGCCTACAACCATTATGAGGTATTGGAGTAACATCTCTAATTGAGTTGACTTGAAAACCTACTGTTTGCAAGGCTCTTAATGCTGATTCTCTTCCTGACCCAGGACCTTGCACTTGAATATCTACTGTTTTTACACCATGTTCCGATGCTTTTTTACCAGCATCTTCTGCTGCGAGTTGAGCAGCGTATGGAGTTGATTTTCTTGATCCTTTAAACCCCATACTACCTGATGACGACCATGAAATCGCATTGCCTTGTATATCAGTAATAGTAACAACTGTATTATTGAAAGATGAATTAACATGCGCGACAGCATTTGTAACGTTCTTTTTTTCTTTACGACGAACTCTTGTTTGGCTTGGTTGTTTAACCATAATAGTTTAGCTCCTAGTAGGATTTATTTCTTTTTACCTGCAATTGCTTTTGCTGGTCCTTTTCGTGTCCTGGCATTAGTATGAGTTCTTTGTCCTCTTACTGGTAAGTTTTTTCTGTGTCTTAATCCCCTTAAACACCCTAAGTCCAAATATCTTTTAATATCCATGGATGTTTTTCTTCTTAAGTCACCTTCAACCAGAAAATCTTTATCAATCATTTCTCTTATTTTTGTAAGCTCATCTTCGGAAAGATTGTTTATCCGTCTTTCTTCACCAATTTCAACCGCTTTACATATCCTTTTGGAACCAGTTAGACCAATTCCATGAACATACGTTAAAGCTATATGAACTCTTTTATTAGTTGGAACATTAACTCCTGCTATACGTGCCACTAAAATCTCCTTTTTTATATTAAATATTTAGATCTATTAAAAAATATTAATGGATCGCGCATTGTAGTCTTAACAAACTTTCAGTCAACTATTTAAACTTTTTCTATTACTTTTTGAATATCATTCGATACTTTATCTATACTTTGCGTGCCATCTACTAATTTTAATCTATTTAATTTCTTATAATAATTTAAAACAGGTAATGTATCTTTATTATAAATAATAATCCTATTTTTCAATACATCGGGATTATCATCATTCCTAATATTTTTATTTTCCGCTGCTCTTTTTTCAATCCTATTAATTAACAATTTTTGATCTACATTAATTTCTATTATATAATCTATTTTCATTTTTTTTATATCTAACAAATTATCTAATGCTTTAGCCTGATTTAATGTTCTAGGAAACCCGTCAAGAATAAAACCATTTTTACAATCTTGTTTTTCTATTCTCTCTTCAATAATAGACATTATAACTTCATCAGACACTAAATCGCCTTTATCCATTATTAATTTAACGGTTAATCCTAATTTAGTTCCAGACATAACAGCTTCTCGTAACATTTCACCAGTTGAAATCTGTACTATTTTATATTTTTCTATCAGATATTTTGCTTGTGTTCCCTTACCTGCTCCTGGCGGACCAAATAGAATAACTTTCATTTATCTTCTTCCCCCTCTTAACTTTGATTTTTTAATTAACCCTGAGTATTTATGTGCAATTAAATGAGATTGAGCTTGTGCTACAGTATCCATTGAAACTGTCACTACAATTAACAAACTAGTTCCACCTAAATAAAAAGGAATGTTATATTTTGATATTAAAATTTCAGGCAGAATACATACTGCTGAAAGGTAAGCAGCACCAATAGCAGTCAATCTTGTTAAAACAAAATCTAAATAATCTGCTGTTGGTGGCCCTGGTCTAATTCCTGGAACATATCCTCCATTTTTTTTTAAATTATCTGCTGTTTCATCAGGATTAAA
>CAZWGZ010000228.1:0-2462 GCA_964633395.1 uncultured Rhodobacterales bacterium | reverse complement strand
CACCAAAATATTGATGAATATCTAGCCTATCAAGCTTTGCTGAAATAATAGATCCAGTTACAAGTAAGATTAATATCATATGAAATAATCTAAGGCTTAGATCCCATATCATTACTTTATTTTTATTTTTCATTTTACTCGTATCTTATTAGTATAATAATATTAGTATTAGATATTAATATTATAGGAAAACAATGAATTTAAAATGGAATAAAGAAATGCTTAAAGCGTTTCAGCAAATAATCAAAATAGATCATGATATTAAAATTATTTATGAAAAGTTCGGTTATCCAGAAAATCGGTCAGTATCGGAAGGATTCGAAAGTTTAACAAAAATCATAATTGGACAACAAATTTCTACAAATGTTGCAAAAAAAATATATGGTAATTTAAAAAATAAAAATGTTTTAAATGAAACAGTTTTATATCAAATGCCTTTGGAAGAATTAAAATCATATGGATTATCATCACAAAAATCATATTATATACAAAACTTAGCGTATTTAGTTTATAACAATCACCTTGATTTAAAAAAACTCAAATATATGACTGGAGATCAAGTGATTAATATATTAATTAAAGTTAAAGGGATTGGACAATGGACAATTAATAATTATAGAATATTTGCTCTTCAAGATGTTGATGCTTGGCCATCTGCTGACTTGGCTCTTCAAGAATCTACTAAATTAATTAAAAAAATTAATTTGAGACCAAAACAGGAAGAAATGGAAAAAATTGCTGCAAAATGGAAACCTTATCGTGGTGCTGCTGCTCTTTTTTTATGGCATTTTTATAATAAAATAAAATTAAAAAAATAAAAAAGAATACTTTTATACATGATAACTAAAAATAACCTTATCCAAATAATAGCAATAGCTAGAAAATGTAATGAATGCGCAATGCTTCATTTTAATCAATTAACTAAGGAGAATATAAATTATAAAGTTGATGCATCTCCGGTAACAAAAGGTGATATTGCAGTTAATAAAATTGCAGTTTTAGGCTTACAAAAAATTTTTCCAAAAATTGTTATTGTTTCTGAAGAATTTGAAAAGTCACAAAAACAACTTAAAAATAGTAACCTTTTTTGGCTTGTTGATCCAATAGATGGAACAAAAGAATATATTAATGGATCTCCAAACTTTACAGTCAACTTCGGTTTAATTAAAGATCAAGAACCTATTTTTGGTTTAATTGCTCAACCTTTTACAGGAACAATTTGGTTTAGTTTCAAAGGAAAAGCATGGAAATTAAATAAAAATAAAGAACTATTAGACGCAAAAAATATATACTGTTCTGAGATAAATATTAAAAAACTAAAAGTTGTTAGTAGTTTAAGTCATAGATCTAAGGATTTAGAAAATTGGGTCAATATGATAAAGCCAATATTTGAAGAAAATATTGGCTCTAGTATTAAATTTTGTATATTGGCTGAAGGTAAAATGGATTTATATCCAAGAAACAAACCTACTATGGAGTGGGACATAGCAGCAGGTCATAGTATTCTCAAGGCAGCAGGAGGCAATATTTTTTCAGAATCAGGGATGCAAATTCAATATGGAAAAACAAATTTTAAGAACAAAAACTTTCTAGCTGTTGGAAAAATAACACAAAGGTTGCCATCATTTTTTCTAATGGGCTTAAATCAGCTAAATCAAGTTAAGTATAAACAAGATTTAAATCTAGCTGTAAAGGCTATTAAAGATAAAAAATTAGTCGTTTTTCCTACTGAAACAGTTTATGGAATTGGGGCAATTGGGAATAGTGAAATAGCAATTAATGCAATTTATTCTGCAAAACAACGTCCTTATAATAATCCTTTAATTGCTCATACTTATAATAAACATGAAGCAGAAAAAATTGTATTGTTCACAAAAATTGCTCATTTATTAACAGACCAATTTTGGCCAGGGCCTCTTACAATTATTCTACAAATAAAAAAAAATAACTTATCTAATATATTATCTCAAGGTAGCCAAACTTTAGCTATTAGAGTACCATCTCATCCAGTAGCCTTAGATCTCCTAGAAAAAGTGAATACACCTATTCTTGCACCTAGTGCAAATAAATCAGGCGGTGTAAGTCCCACTTCAGCAAACCATGCCAGAGAAGACTTTGGACCTCATTATAAAGGTAAAAGTTGGGTATTAGAAAAAATTTTAGATTATGGAGTTTGTGAAGTTGGAATAGAATCTACTGTTGTTGATTGTAGAGGTAAAAGTCCTATTATACTTAGGCATGGAGCCATAACTGAAACTATGATTTCCAACGCAACAAATACTAAAGCTTTAACTTTAAATAAAACTGAAGAACTAATATCTCCTGGTCTTTTAAAAAGTCATTATGCACCAAATGCAAAAGTTTTATTAAATCAAAAAAATATAATTACAGACAGTGGATGGTTAACCTTTGGAAAAATTCCAAAATCATTGCAGAAGCAAGAAAACATGTTTAATTTAAGC
>CAZWGZ010000227.1:0-2485 GCA_964633395.1 uncultured Rhodobacterales bacterium | reverse complement strand
TCTAAGAAAAAAAACTTTCTTATTTACTGGGATAGGCGCTAGGGCTAATCTTCCTATTGAAAAACTTTCCAGTTCAGTCCCTGAATTAGCATCCAATACCTTTATCATTCCATAATGATCTGAAAACAATAATTTAGAGTCAACTAAAACTGGCCCTTTATAAATAGCAATAGTTTCATCTGAGAAATAAGAATTACTATTCGCATAGCTTTCATATTTTTTCTTCCATATTACATTACCAGTAAGCCTATTTATGGCGACAAAACTTCCCATATTTCCATTAACAAAAATAGTTTTACCAGATAAAACAGGTGTCTCAAGACCTCCAATAGGCAAAGCCCATAGTTTTTCTTTAGTTTCTATATCAAAAGCTGACATAAATCCTGACTGAGATACTAAATATAAAATACCTTCATAATAAACTGGGTTGGCAACTATATCACCCAAATGGAATATTTTTGGTAATTGTGAATTTGAAGAAATATTTTCAGTCCAGATAACTTCTCCAGTTTTAAGTGACAATACAAAAAAACTTCCACCAGTACCTGGAACTATTATTTTATTTTTTGCAACTATAGGGCGAGCATTCGTATAAACCGAACTATAATCAGTGCCTAAAGTAACACTCCAAATAATTTCTCCGTTGTTACTATTAATGGAAAAGAAATTACCTTCATAATCACTCAAGAACAATCTATCTTTAAAAAAAGTAATACCGCCTCTAAAGGGTAATTTATATTTTTTTTTCCAGTTCACTTCTCCTGAAGACCCATCAATTGACAAGAGTTCATCATTCCCTGTGTGAAGAAATATAGTTACATCATTTTGGTCGTTATATTTACCTGAGATAGCAGGTGCACCTAGAATTGAATTTTCTAAGTTTTCAAACAACTCTTTTTCCCAAAGTATTTTTCCACTTTGAGAATCAATTTTTAATAGACTACCATTACTATTAATTAAATATATTTTTGATAATATAAATATTGGCTCAGATAAAAGTGGAGTAGAAGAATCTAAAGATTGTTTGGTATCAACTTCCCATTGCTTTTCTAAAGGGAAGTTCAATGCAGAATTTGTTAAATTATATGCTTTGGAATTCAAAATATTTAAATTATTTATAGGAACATCTAATTCTGAGTTTTGTTTTTTAGATTCTACAACATATGTTAAGGTGTTTCTGTTTTCAAAAACATTAACTGAATCTTTAAAATCAAGTTTTTGATCAGAAGAGCACCCAAATAAAAATAAAATGTTAAATAAAAAAAATACATTGATAAAAATATATTTTATAAATTTAAATAAATTAATTTTTTTATTCATTAGCTTCATAAACTTTATTAATCAGAATTAATCTGTTTTTTTGTTCAAAAGAAATTTCTTTTCTACTCAACAAAGCCTTTAGAGCTTCTTTAGCTTGCTTAATCATGTCAAAATTAATAAATAATATAATTTCTAACTCAGCAGCTAGTATTTGCAATTTATTAGGACTGTTTAGAATTGGCTCTAAGCGATCATGCAACTGTTGATATGAGCTTTTATTATCTTTCATGACAGATAAAAATCTAGCTAAATATTGATAGTAGCTGTCAACGTTTTTGTTATCGTAAATGGCTTGATAATTTAATATCATTTTTTCTATATCTTTGTTTTTGAAATGAGATTCAGCAAGACCAAAATTAGATAGCATTGAGTATCCATCAGAGTCTTTAGATGAGTTATTTGAAAATAATGCTATACTTTCTTTAATTTTTTTGTCTTCTAGTTTTTCTAATGCATTAAAAAAATGTTCTGATTTTAAATTTAATTGATTTTTATTCCAACTATTATATCCTTGATATCCAAGCACGGAAATAATGATTAGAGTAATAAAACCAATGATAAATTTTGAATACTTTTTCCAAACTTTAAGAATTTGATCTTGCCTTAAATCTTCTGAAACTTCATCAAATATGTCAGCCATTTTAAATCCAGTTTATTATTTTAGTAATATCTATTAAGACAATTGTTTTTAGTCTTTTAAATTCAATAAATCAATTCATTATCTTGATTATTTGAGAATATTATAGCTTAATATATAATATATTATTTTATACTTCATGGGGAAAGCCAATGCAAATTATTAACTTTAATGAAGCAGCTAATTCTTTTCTAAATAATCATTCAGAAAACAATGGAAAAAATAAAATATTATCTCATAAAAATACTATTTTTTTTTCTAAGCTTGAATTCACTTTAATTTTAAATTTGTACAGTAAACAAGTTGCATTAGGCTCTTGGCGTGACTATGCAATTGATAGCAAAAGTGATATTGCAGTTTTTTCGATTTATAGACATACTCATGATAAACCGATGTATCAATTTCTTAAAACAAGTAAAAAAGGTTATAGAAATAACCCTGACTTTTTTATAAAAGATTCCAATAAAATAATTTTTAAAGGTAAGTTTATAGAACGAATATTATCTAAATTTGAAAAAAAAATAAATA
>CAZWGZ010000226.1:0-2549 GCA_964633395.1 uncultured Rhodobacterales bacterium | reverse complement strand
ATTGCAGGTGCTTCTAAGGTGTTTAATAGTTTTCCTGAAAATAGTAAAATTGGTGGAAGTCCAGCTCAAGATATAATTAGCTGGAAAAAGTTAGTTGTTTCTCAAAGATTAAGTTTAAAAAAAAGAAAGAAAGATTAAAATGATTATTAAAGACGATAATGGGGATATAAAAGTACTTTTGCATAATGATATAATTAATTTAATACCTCACAGATATCCTTTTTTATTAATAGATAAAGTTACAAATATAATTATTGGCAAGTCAGTTACTGGTATTAAATCCATCACTTTTAATGAACCTTTTTTTCAAGGTCATTTCCCTAATTATCCCGTTATGCCTGGTGTTTTTATATTAGAGGCGATGGCTCAAACAGCAGCTTGTTTAGTTGCATTTGCTGATAAATCTTTATCAACTAATAGCCTTGTTTTCTTTACCGGCATAGAAAAAGCTAAATTTAGAAAGCCAGTTACTCCTGGTTCTACTTTAATTTTAAAAGTTAATATATTAGCCACCAAAAAAACATTATATAAATTTAGTGCAGAAGCTTTTGTAGACGACATTGTTATGGCAAGCTCAGACTTTTCAGCTATGTTAGTAGATCAGGAAAAAGCATCATGAACACAAACATACATGATTCTTCATTCGTGCATAAAGAAGCTATTATTAACGAAAACGTATGTGTTGGGCCTTTTTCAGTTATTGGACCTAATGTAAAAATTGGAAAAAATTGTATTATTCATTCACATGTTGTTATTGATGGTTATACCACTATTGGAGATGGCAATGAAATATATCCTTTTTGTGTTATAGGTTCTACTCCACAACATATGAAGTATAATGGCGAAATATCTGAGCTTATTATAGGCGATTATAATATAATGAGAGAGCATGTAACCATACATCCAGGTACCGAAGTTGGTATAAAAAAAACTATCATAGGCAATAACGGTTTTTTTATGGTTGGCTCACATGTTGCTCATGATTGTATAGTTGGTAATAATGTTGTTTTTGTAAATAATGCTGTTATCGGAGGTCATGTCGAAATTGCAGATTTTGTTTATCTTGGAGGGCATAGTGCTGTTCATCAATTTTGTCGAATTGGTAAGCATGCAATTATAGGGGCAGGAACTACAATTGATGGAGATGTAATTCCTTTTTCTTCAGTAGTTGGAAGTAGAGGTTTTTTAAGTGGACTAAATTTAGTAGGTTTAAAAAGGAGATCATTTTCCAAAGAAGAAATTAAAAATTTAAGAAATGTCTATCGTTTGTTATTCGCTCCTGAAGGAACTTTTATAGAACGACTTTCTGAAGTTAAAGAGGCATATAAAGAAAATTTAATTATCAAAGATATTTTAGATTTTTTGTCAAACGATTCAAACCGTCCATTAGTTCACCCAAGGATGGATAGATTCTAATGAAAATTGGAATTATTGCCGGCATTGGTCATTTCCCATTATTAATAGCTCAACAAAATAAAAATGCTTTTGTACTTTGCATAGACGATCATTCTTATTCACAAAATTTTAAAAATAAATCTAGTAATGTTTCTTTATTAAATCCTGATATGTGGATTGAAATTTTAAAAAATGAAAATGTTACTCATATTGTGTTTGCTGGTAAAATAAATAGACCAAAGATGATAAATGAACACCTCAATGAAAATGCTAAAGCTCTTATAAGTCAAATATCTATTTTAGGTGATAATTCTGCTATTAATGTTATAGAAAAATTTTTTAAAAAATTTGGATTTGAAATATTACCAATAGAATCTGTGGTCAATAATTGCTTTTTTTCTAAAGGATTTTATTTAGAAAAAAATATTTCTACTAAATTTATGGAATATATAAAAAAAAGCACTAATTTAGGTGTTAATTTACTGAACGTTTTGTCTAAATATGATTTTGGACAATCTGTTGTTGTGTCTGCAGATTTAGTCTATGCAATAGAAGGTCCTGAAGGTACAAATTCAATGGTTGATAGAGCAGGTTTATTGAGTTCAAATAATCTAAATTTAAATGATTATGGTCCTGTTTTAATTAAAATTCCAAAAGTAAATCAAAATAAAGCTATAGATCTACCTGTAATAGGTATTGAGACTGTAAAAAAATGTTTAAAATTAGGCTTTAGTTCTATTGTCGTGTCGTCCGATGGGACATTAATTATAGATTGTAATGAAATAATTAAATATATAAAACAGAAACAATTTTGTATTTATTCAATATAAGTTATTTATTAACTAAAGGTATTTTATGTCTTTAACTCTTAACAAAAAAATATTTATTTTAGCTGGAGAATCTTCTGGTGACTATATTGGTTCATTTTTAATGGATGGATTACAGGAAAGAAGTAATCAAAAATTGACTTTTTTTGGTGTTGGCGGTCTTTTAATGCAAAAAAAAGGTTTAAATAATAAATTTGATATGAATAATCTTAATATTATTGGATTAGTAAATAGTATTTATAATTATAAAAAATTACGAAATTATATAAACTTACTTGTTGAATTAATAATAATTGAAAAACCACAAGCAGTAATAACAATTGATAG
>CAZWGZ010000225.1:0-2575 GCA_964633395.1 uncultured Rhodobacterales bacterium | reverse complement strand
ATCTAAAAATATATTTTGAAAATTTTGATGAAAATTTAAATGTAAACAACTTGAATGATTTTTTTATATCAAAGATTGAAAAACCTCTAATTGAATCAACTTTAAATTTATTTAGAGGCAATCAAATTAAAACTTCTAAATGTTTAGGTTTAAATAGAAATACTTTAAGAAAAAAAATTAATTTATATGGAATTAATATAGTAAAAAAAAGAAAAGTTTAATAATTTTATTTTTTAATTTTAATACAGTATAATTAATTATTATTAAATTTTATTTATATTAGGTTGTATGAAATGAATTTCTCATTTTCAAATATTTTTAAACAGAAAATATTTCTTTTTTCAATATTTGCATCTTGTTTGATAAGTTTTATTTGTTATTTAATTTTATCTAAAATACCCTTTATACTAGATTATTTGTTTGCTTCTTCATTTATATTATTGTTTATTTGTATAGTCTTATCTACTTTAACTTTTTTTGTTTCAAAACACTTTGTTATTCTTATTAGAGAAATAAAACTTAAGAAAGCAGGGCAAGAGTTACACAATAAGCTTGTTTTTATTTTTTCAATTGTCACTTTAGCTCCTACCTTAATTATAGCAGGTTTTTCAGTTTTAATTTTTGATACAGCTTTAAATGGTTGGTTTAACCCCCGAATTTCATCAGCTGTATCACAATCAGTTAAAGTCGCCAATCAATATCTTCTTGAACATCAAAATGCAATGAGAGGTGATGTTTTAGAACTTGCTAATCTACTTAACGTTAATGCTAATAAATTATCTTCAAATAAAAGTAAATTTAATAAATTTTTAGACAATTATACGAGAAAACATAATTTATCCGAAGCAGTTTTAGTTGATTCTATTGGGAATGTTTTAGCTTTTTCAGAATTTGTTTTTGAATATACTTATGCTGAAATTCCACAAGAATATTATAATTCAACTAATTTTGATAAAATCATAATAACAAAAGAAGAAAATTCCAACAAAATGAGAGCTTTTATGAGGTTATCTCAATATGTTGATGCTTATTTATTAATTAGTAGGTTCGTTGATCAAAGAGTTTTAAATGCAATAGAAAGTACTTCAATTGCAGTTGATGATTATCAATCTATTGAACTTAATCAATTTGATTTTAAAATTTCTTTTGTTGTCATTTTTCTATTATTAACTTTGTTGTTACTGCTTAGTTCTTTATTAATTGGTTTAAATCTTGCAAATAGATTAGTAGACCCCATAAGTTATTTAATTAAAGCAGCAGAAGAAGTTGGTGGTGGAAATTTAGATTATAAAATTACTAAAAATGTTCTGTCAAATATTAATATCAATGAACTTAAGAGACTTGGTCAAGCATTTAATAAAATGATTTCAGATTTAAAAAGTAATAGAATTGATTTAGTTCAAGCAAACGATCAATTGGATAAAAGAAGACAGTTTTCAGAATCTGTTTTGTCAGGTGTGTATTCTGGTGTTATAGGTTTAGACGAAAATCTAAAATTAAACTTACCTAACTTAACAGCAATTAAATTATTAAATATTTCTATAGATAAAGATTATGGTAATTGCATAACCAAAATAGTTCCTGAGTTCTCTAATTTAATAAATAAGCTTTCTAAAACTAATTTAGATATTGTAGAAGATAAAGTTTATATAATAAGAGAAGATAAATTTTTAAATTTGATTGCAAGAATTGTTGTTCAAAAAATTGATAATAAGGTGTTAGGCTATGTTCTTACATTTGATGACGTTACAAATTTAATTGCAGCTCAAAAAATGGCTGCCTGGTCTGATATTGCTAGAAGAATAGCCCATGAAATTAAAAACCCCCTTACTCCTATAAGACTTGCTGCGGAAAGATTAAAAAAGCACTTGAAAAAACCTTTAACGATAGATGTTATGATTTTTGAACAATCACTTAATATGATAACTAGACAAGTAGATGACATTCATCATTTAGTTGACGAATTTTCTTCTTTTGCAAGAATGCCTTCACCTAAATTAAACCATGTAAATATTTTTTTAATTATTAAGCAATATGTTGAACCTTTAATATCTTCTTTTGAAAATGTTTCTTTAGAGATAGATAAAAAAAGCTATAGAGATAGTTATATAATGGCTGATGAAAAACAAATAAGGCAAGCTATTGGGAATTTAATTAAAAACTCTTCTGAAAACATTACAATTAATCATATTAAAAATGGTAAAATTTCTATTGATTTTAATATTGACAATGATTTTGCAACCATATTAATTACTGATAATGGAACTGGTATTGATAAAAATTATATATCTAAAATAATGGAACCATATTTTACCACAAAAGTTGGTGGAACAGGATTAGGTTTAGCAATAACAAAAAAAATTGTTGAAGATCATAATGGTTCCATGCTTATAAAAGCTTCTAAAGTTAGTAGTGGCACGTTAGTAATAATTAAATTTCCAATAGTAAAAGATAAAAAATAGTTTTAAGAGTATAAAATGTTAAAAAATAAAATTTCTATTTTAGTAGTTGACGATGAAATAGATATTTGTGACATGGTTTCTGCAATTTTAAATGATGAAGGGTATCAAACTAA
>CAZWGZ010000224.1:0-2596 GCA_964633395.1 uncultured Rhodobacterales bacterium | reverse complement strand
ACTTGCCCTGCATCTAATGCCATTAAAGCTTCAGTTGGAGATGAGAATATCATTCCTTCACCTTTAACTTGTTCACTTATCATTGATAAGTAATACAAACCTAAAATTATATCTTGCGAAGGAACAATAATTGGTTTTCCATTAGAAGGTGATAAAATATTATTAGTGGACATCATAAGCACTCTTGCTTCAAGCTGAGCCTCTAACGACAAAGGAACATGAACTGCCATTTGATCACCATCAAAATCTGCATTGAAAGCTGTGCATACAAGTGGATGTAGATTAATTGCTTTACCTTCAATGAGAACAGGTTCAAATGCTTGAATTCCTAATCTATGTAATGTTGGAGCTCTATTTAACATGACTGGGTGCTCTCTGATTACTTCTTCAAGTATATCCCATACTTCAGGTCTCTCTTTTTCCACCATTCGTTTAGCTGCTTTAACAGTACTGGCAAGACCGTACAATTCTAAACGAGAATATATAAAAGGCTTAAATAGCTCTAATGCCATTTTTTTAGGAAGCCCACATTGATGTAATTTTAATTCAGGGCCAACAACTATTACAGATCTTCCAGAGTAATCAACTCTTTTACCTAATAAATTCTGCCTGAATCTTCCTTGCTTACCTTTAAGCATATCTGACAAAGATTTGAGAGGTCTTTTATTCACCCCTGTTATCACCCTACCTCTTCTACCATTGTCAAATAGAGCATCCACAGATTCTTGCAGCATTCTTTTTTCATTACGAATTATTATATCTGGGGCTCTTAATTCAATTAATCTTTTTAATCGATTATTTCTATTAATAACTCTTCTGTATAGATCATTTAAGTCAGATGTAGCAAATCTTCCTCCATCAAGAGGGACTAGTGGTCTCAACTCAGGCGGAATTACGGGAACAACCTCTAATATCATCCATTCTGGTTTTGAACCAGATTCAATAAAAGATTCTACTAATTTCAATCTTTTTACTAATTTCTTTCTTTTGATTTCAGAGCCTGTTTTAATTAAGTCTTCACGTATCTTTACTGTTTCTTCCTCTAAATCCATTTCTGTTAAAATCTTCTTTATGGCTTCGGCACCAATGGCAACTTCAAAAGTTTCGTCGCCAAATTCATCAAGAGCATTATCGTAATCTTCTTCGCTAAGTAATTGTCCTTTATTAAGTGATGTTAATCCTGGTTCAGTAACCAAAAAGTATTCAAAATAAAGAACTCTTTCTAAATCTTTAAGGGTCATATCTGCTAAAAGACCTATACGTGACGGCAGAGATTTTAAGAACCAAATATGAGCAACAGGAGCTGCAAGCTCTATATGGCCCATTCTTTCTCTTCTAACTTTTGATAGAGTTACTTCTACCCCGCATTTTTCACAGATAATACCTCTGTACTTCATACGTTTATATTTACCACAAAGACATTCATAATCCCTAACGGGCCCAAATATTTTAGCACAAAAAAGACCATCACGCTCTGGCTTAAAAGTTCTATAATTTATAGTTTCAGGTTTTCTAATTTCACCAAAAGACCAACTTCTTATTGCTTCAGGTGAAGCAATTGAGATGCTTATTTGGTCAAAACCTTGAGTTACACCTGTTTGCCCAAATGGATTCATCAGTTCATTCATTTTAGTTTCCAATCTTTATTTTATATTTTGTAACTTGTATTATTCTACGATATCCATATTAACATTTAAGCCAAGTGACTTTAACTCTTTAATTAGAACGTTAAAAGACTCTGGAATTCCAGCTTCAAAGTCGTCATCACCTCTGATGATTGACTCATACACTTTTGTTCTTCCTGAAACATCATCTGATTTTACCGTTAGCATCTCCTGAAGAGTATAAGCTGCTCCATAAGCTTCAAGCGCCCAAACTTCCATCTCACCAAATCTTTGCCCACCAAACTGAGCCTTACCACCTAATGGCTGTTGGGTCACTAATGAATAAGGACCAATTGATCTAGCATGTATTTTATCATCTACTAAATGATGAAGTTTAAGCATATATATAAAACCTACAGTTACCTTTCTATCAAAAACTTCTCCTGTCCTTCCATCAGTTAACCAAACTTGGCCAGTTTCATCTAAGTCTGCTAATCGCAACATCTCTCTTACATTCTTTTCATTGGCTCCATCGAATACAGGAGTAGCCATTGGGACACCTCTTCTAAGATTTTGAGCTTGCTGTAATATTTCACTATCTGTTAAATTAGCTAAATCTGATTTATATTGCTTTTCTCCATAAATTTCGGATAGAAATTTTCTTATATTATCTTTATTATCATCTGCATGATTATAAATCATTTTTCCAATTTTATTACCTAAACCAGCCGCAGCCCAACCTAAATGTGTTTCTAGTATTTGACCAACATTCATTCGCGAAGGAACCCCTAGAGGGTTCAGAACAACGTCTACTGGAGTTCCATCTTCTAAATAAGGCATGTCTTCAACTGGAATAATTCTTGAAATCACTCCTTTATTACCATGACGTCCTGCCATCTTATCACCAGATTGCAACTTTCTTTTTACAGCAACAAAAACTTTTACCATTTTCATTACACCTGGCAACAGTTCGTCTCCACGTTGCAATTTAT
>CAZWGZ010000223.1:0-2608 GCA_964633395.1 uncultured Rhodobacterales bacterium | reverse complement strand
TAAACGTGGGGTGTGGTTTTTAGAATCGTTTTCAGATTAGACACTAGTTCTTGTAGTTAGTATATAACCCCAAACCTCAGCATTTAAGACACTATAGCCATTCCATCTTCAGCAAATTCAGGAACGAACTCTGTTAAGATATTTTAGAGTTTCTTATATTAGTGCCATATTAACCATAAATTAATTTAAAATGAAAAAACTATTATTTGGATTATTCCTGTCAATTTCACTTTTATCTCAAGCTCAAATTAACCATTACTGGTATATTAAAGTAGATGATAGTGAAAAGTTTGAATTAGTAATGAAAGATTATTTTTTGAAAGTTGCCCAACATGCTGTTGATAATGGGAGCACATTTACTGGATGGAGCGTTTGGAGAAAAAACTGGATAACTGATACTGATAAGTACAACTATATTATTTCAGTAAGTTCCAAAAGCATTGAAGACTTAACTTCTCCATGGGATTGGAATCCTATTGAAGCTACAGGAGTAGCTCAAGAATATATAGATGTCGAATGGAAAGTTTTTAGAAGAGATACATATAGAGTAGACAGCGTTGTTCCTGGATCATTTGAATATATTGTTGTTAATTATTCAAAACCTGATGATCTTGCTAAACAATTATCCTATGAAGTTGAGTATATAAAACCAGTCATGAAAGAGCTTATATCTAAAAATGCTTATGGGAGATCTGGTTGGAACGTTCAACATAAAATATATCCATCATCAAGTAATGAAAAGTTCACAATGATGACTGTTGACGGCTATCCATCATGGACAGATGCAGTCAAATCATTTGATTCCCAATATGGTAAAGATAATTGGGCTAACTGGAACAAAGCTTTGAAAAAAGTTCATGGTAGTAAAACTATGGAAACATCAACCAATAATTCATTTGGTTACAGTCCTATTTATAAAAGAATAGTTTCAACCAAATAAAATCAAAGTAATAATATTAAAGCCCTCCCAAGTGGAGGGTTTTTCTTTTACACCAATGCCCTTAATTAAATTTCCTTGTAACCCCAAACCTCTGTATTTAAGACACTACAAGCATTGCACCCCAAATATTCTATCTAATAAAATGACAATCATAGCATTATAGATTTATAAAGTAGGGGTTCTCCTTAGGGCTTAACTGGCATAGAGGGGTGTAATCCAAACTATCCTATCCAAAGGTGTTTCTTTTTAAACCACAGGCATATCATCTTCAGTAAGTTCAGGTATTTCCAAACCCCTTAAATAGGTTAAACTAACATTTATAGAAGAGTGTCCCAGTACTTTCAAAATATAACGTGAAGCCCTGCGGCATTATGGCTCAAAAAATAATCGTCATTAGGTATAAACATTTCGTTTTTTTAAATTATCTTGTTTATCTCAAAACCTGTTTGTTATGTCGATGATTCGAATATCTTATGTTGTTTTGTGCTCTCTCTTTTTGTGCTGTGCTACAACTCCAAAGATAACTTTTGAAAATTATGTTGATACTAAATCTAAACCTATAAAATTTCAAGAAGAAAAAGTGTTTTCTTTTTCTAAATCTGGAGTCTATTTCTCCAATGATTTTCAGGGCGCCCGTCTAAATGCCGTAAAACAACTTAATGACAGTACATTCATTTTATCTATTTGGCCAGAGAATGAACCGATAAACTCAAGTCCATTTTATGCTTTTAAAATATGGGGTGAAACTTCAAAAAATGTATTCTTGGAGTTTGATTATCCCACGGGATATGAACATCGATATGTACCTAAAATTTTAACTGATGAAAATTGGATGATTGCAGATTCAATTTCATTTCAACAATCCGAAGAAAAAAGCGTACTTCGGTTAGTATTAGATAATAAGGCTAAAATTGTTTCTGGACAAGAATTAAATAGCAGTGATACAGTATACCAATGGGTTGAAAATTTGATTGAAGGCAAAGCTGATTTCGTGCGTTTTAAGGAAATAGGTAAAACTAAGTTAAATAGACCTTTTAAGGTCATTGATATAAATAAAAATAATTCTAAAAATAAGCCCATTGTCGTTTTTACAACGCGACAACATCCCCCTGAGGTCACGGGTTATTTTGCGTTTCAATCGTTTATAACTAATATTCTTGAAGAGAGCGAACTTTCATCAGCATTTTTAGAAAAATACAGAATTTTGGCCTTTCCTTTAATGAACCCTGATGGGGTTGATCTTGGACATTGGAGACATAATTCAGGCGGAGTAGACCTCAACAGAGATTGGTCTAAATACAATCAAAAAGAGATTAAAAATACTGTTAATTTTATTACCAAAACCTTAAAGAAAAACAATTCAGAACTA
The DNA here is from genome assembly GCA_964633395.1 of uncultured Rhodobacterales bacterium. Taxonomy (GTDB): domain Bacteria; phylum Pseudomonadota; class Alphaproteobacteria; order Puniceispirillales; family Marisalimonadaceae; genus CAJJBL01. The sequence continues at coordinate 299 of CAZWGZ010000223.1, read as the reverse complement.
GTGCTTGGGATAGACTTTCATTCTACTTATTATGATGTGTTCTATACCAATGAAGAAAGAGCATCTACCACTATGCCTAATTTTTTAGACGAATGGTTTATGGGGTTAGAAAATAATGTTCCGAATTACAAGGTGAATGAACAGGCTAGTAATAGCAAACAACCTGTTTCGAAAGGATGGTTTTTGAATGCTCATATGGCGGTTGGTGTCACTTTTGAAATTGGAGATAATACACCGCGAGATCGAATTCGATTGATCGGAAAAGAAGCTGCAAAATCTATGATGAATTTTATGGTTGA
>CAZWGZ010000222.1:0-2617 GCA_964633395.1 uncultured Rhodobacterales bacterium | reverse complement strand
TAATTAGTACGGTTGGCTGGATATATGTTGGGATGCAATGGGGCGATAGAGCTATCATGATAGGCTCTGCTGTAAGTGGTACAGCTATAGCGATGAATATAGTTACATCTCTTGTTTGATATTATTTTTTAAATTTACTTTTAAAAATTACTGATTTCCAAGAGAACTGACTAGTATCATTATTATTCATGAGGTAATAAGCGATTAAAAAGCCAAAAGTAATTAGTATTATTAAAAATATATACCAACTTATTTCTGTATTTATTATAAGATAGGCCATGGCAAAAGGCATAAAAAAACATGACAATAAAACTAAAAATTTCATTGTTCAATTTTAGCTTTTAGATATAAATTTCACAACTATTTTAAATTAAATTCCTGAATTACATTTAAAAATATCTGCTGTTACGCTAGATAAAAGGTTTGTTTCTTTTATGAGTGAATTAGTAATTTTATCGCTATTCTTTTCTTTTGTTTTGTGATTTGTAAAAATAGTTTCTTTCTTTTCAATTAAATCACTAATTCCAACTGCATTGCCTCCAAGTGTTCTTGTCCTTTTAATTAGTTCTTGCATTAATTCATCATAAGTTAAACTTCCTTTAACCTTAATTCGTATTATCTCAATACAGTCTGGATCACCTTTTAAGAATTTAGTAGATGAGAAATCTATGTTATTTGTTATAATTTTACTTATTGTAGTGAGTTTTTTAAGAGGATTTAATTTTTTTGAATTTGACTTTGAAGTTATTAAATTCTTAAGTTTTGTATCTGAAGTTGATTGAGTTTGATTTGGATTTAATACAATACTCTGTCCATACCTTGATACATAAGACGAATTTTGGTGACAACTTGCCATTAGTAAACACAAAAAAGTTAACTGTATTGTTTTTAACATTATCTATCTCTTTATTTTAATTCTATATATAATAACGGTATAAATTTTGAATTATTTAATATATACGAAAAAATGAATGAAAATATATTTTAAAAATCTATAGGATTTTATATGAAGTTAATAAGATGGATGTTAGGAAGAATAATTATTTCTTTAGATATGATTTTTAGTCCTAAACCTATAATTAGAGATAATGTTCTTCAAACTAAAATAAATAAAATTACAAGTGCTTATAAATTATATCAATATAATGCGTGTCCATTTTGTGTAAAAGTAAGGAGATTTTTTAAAAGAGAATCTTTAAATATAGATTTAGTTGATGCAAAACAAGAAAGTTTTAAGCAAGAATTAATTCAAAATGGTGGAAAACAAAAAGTTCCTTGCTTGAAAGTAGAACTAAAAAATAAATCAGTCAGGTGGATATATGAATCTAACGATATAATAGAGTTTATTTCTAAAGAAATAAAACTTAGATAGAGTTATTTTTTACATTGAAAATTATTTACAAAAAACTGTCCTACGACTTTATTGGCCTCAACGCTCATAAGTTCAGCATTATCTATTATGAAATTAATTACTGATATGCGAATTGTTTTAATAGAGATATTTTCATCAATACATATCTGTGCTGTGTTCTTATCTAAACTGTAAATTACATCGCTAACTGATATTATATAACCGTCACACACTCCTATTTCATAAGAGCTTTGACTCTGGCAATATGTCATGAATTGAGCCGTAGTAAAGAATAAGTTATTAGAAGCAGCAAAAGATTTTGGTGTAATAAAAAAACTAAAAAATAATATTATAATAAACTTTACCATGACATACCTACAGATACTTTTCCCATATGATACTCTCCAGAAAATGCAGATCCAAGAGAAAAATCTATCGGTAAATGCATGCCATCGTATATTCCAATAAAATTTAAACCAAAAGCAGCTTCATTATTAGTAGACGCGCTACTTATTGTTAATGCGTGTTTATTACCATATAGAGGCAATCTTGTATCTAAAGATGCGGCCATTAGACTGACTTTATCTGCGTATCTTCTAGTTGAGGCGTGGTTTGCTGCAGTTGGTTCTTCTATAATTAGATCACCTACAATTGTGGTTGTGTCTGTTGAATTTTTTCCTATTTGTATATGTCCACTTGATGAAGCCATAATATCCTTGCCATATGTCGAAGAGTCATAAAATAACATAGAGCTTGTCCCAATATGGACAATATCGTTTGCTGTATCTTTATACATAAATCTATCGCCATTACTATCTAGATATGTATTAGCCTTAATTGTATCCGCTGTTATGGTTCCAAAACCACTAATGTTTTTTGAAGCATCCACAACTATAGCTTTATTAGCAAGAACAGTTCCAGCAGTGACTCCATCAATTGTCTCTAGCTCACTTTCAGAAATATTTGCACTCCCAATAATAATACTATTAGCAGTGACTGAACCTGAAGATGTTATGTTCCCTGAGCTAATAGTTCCTAACCCTGATACATTGCCGTTGGTATCAAAAGTGTAATTACCATCTGTGAAAGTTCCTGTTATGGCAAGATTGTCATTTATAGTTACAATGTTGTTAGAAAAATCGCCATAAATCAATGGCGTACTATCAGCGCTATTTGCTATAAAGAGTTTATTCGCAACATCATTAGCTGCCCCTGATCCAGCTAAATTACCAATGAAAACATTACCGCTACCAGTTTGATTGGTAT
>CAZWGZ010000221.1:0-2667 GCA_964633395.1 uncultured Rhodobacterales bacterium | reverse complement strand
CGTTTATTTGATGAGTTTCAATATCTATATTTTTTTCAAATAAAAACATTTCTATCCTTTGAGCATTTGCAGCTGGAGTAAAATTATATAGTTTCATTTTATTACTCTTATATAGTTTCTATAATCTATAAATAATTAAATAATATTAATATATAATTGTATTTAATTCTTTATTCTAAATCCAGTTTTAAAAATATACCAAATTATGCATACACAAGAAAACGTAAATAATAAGATACAAATGATACTAGTAGTTATTGGCACATCACCGACACCAAAAAAAGCCCATCTAAAACCTGAAATTAGATAAACAATAGGGTTTAATAGCGCAAAATTTTGCCAAAATGGGGGTAACATATCAATTGTATAAAAAGTACCACCTAAAAACACTAAAGGAGTTATAATAAGCATAGGCACTATATTTAATTGTTCAAAGTTATCTGAAACAATTCCAATTATAAATCCAAGTAAGCTGAATGTAACACAAGTAATTAACAAGAAAAAAATCATAAAAAAAGGATGGATTATATCTATGTTTACAAATAAATATGAAGTGGCTAATATAATTAAACCTATTGAAAATGCTTTTGTGGTTGCTGCACCAACATAACCAATTACAATTTCAACAAAAGATAAAGGTGCAGATAATAGTTCATATGTTGTTCCAATAAATTTTGGAAAATAAATTCCAAAAGAAGCATTGTTTACACTTTGCATCTGTACAGTTAACATTATTAATCCAGGAACAATAAAAGCTCCATAAGAGACATTACTAATATTTTCCATTTTTGATCCAATAGCGGCGCCAAACACTATAAAATATAAAACGGTAGATAAGACTGGAGACACTAAACTTTGAATTAATGTTCTCAATGATCTATTCATTTCATAGATATAAATTGCCTGTATTCCTCTAAAATTCATATTTTAATCCTTTATAATTTTTACAAAAATATCTTCTAAAGAAGTTTCTTCAGTCTGGATATCATAGAGATTTATTCCAATATTATTCATTTCTGAAAGTAAAGAAGTAATACCAGTTTTCTCTGAACCAGTTTTGTAATTATATAAAAAAGAATTACCATCAACATTTAATTTTAAATTATATTTTTTTAATGAATTAGGGACTTCTTTAATAGGTTTTTTAAGAAGAACTTTTAAAGTTTTGACACTCATTCTTTTAATAAGTTTTTTCTTTTCTTCAATTAAGAGTAATTCACCATGATTAATAATACCTATCCTGTCAGCAATCATTTCTGCTTCTTCGATATAATGAGTTGTTAATATAATTGTAACCCCATCTTCTTTAAGCTCTTTTATTATATTCCACATATCTTTTCTTAACTCAACATCAACTCCAGCAGTCGGTTCATCTAAAAAAAGTATCTTTGGATTATGGCTTAAAGCCTTTGCTATCATTACTCTTCTTTTCATTCCTCCTGAAAGAGATTTAATAATATTATTTTTTTTATCATGTAATTGTAATTTATCTAAAAGTTGATCTAAATAATTATTATCATCTTTTTTACCAAATAATCGTCTAGAAAATTTAACAGAATTAATAACTTTTTCAAAGGGTTCAAGGGCTAATTCTTGAGGAACTAATCCAATTATTTCTCTTGTTTTTCTATAATCTTTTATTACATCAAAGCCATTTACATTAATTGAACCGGATGTTATTGAAGAAAGACCACATATAGTGGAAATGAGAGTTGTCTTACCAGCACCATTAGGTCCAAGAAGGGCAATTATTTCTCCTTGATTAATATCCAAATTTAAATTTTTAATAGCTAAAAATTCATCATCGTATTTTTTGGTTAAATTTTTTACTGAAATAATTTGAAGCAAAATTGAGACCCTAATATATGTAAGATATGTTTTACATTGATTTAACGTAAAAAGTAATAATTTTATTAAATAGCTTTAATTTATATTTATTTTTAAATATATTAAAATATTTCATTTTATAGGGGATTTAATGTCTTACAGTGGAAAGTGCATGTGTGGTGCAGTTAAAGTTGAGGTTGAAGGTGAACCAATAGCAATGATGGTTTGCCATTGCAACGTTTGTAGATCTTGGTCTGCCAGTCCGGTTAATGGAGCTACACTATTTAAACCATCTCAATTTAAAATTATAGAAGGTGAAAACTTTCTTAATAGTTTTTCTTTAACTGAAGGGCATGATCGTAAGTGGTGTAATAAATGTGGTGGTCATCTGTTTACAGATCACACTAATACTTATGGGGTTATAGATGTATATGGATCAATTTTGGAAAATTTTTCTTTTAAACCTTCAGCACATTTAAATTATGAAAACACTATATTGCCAATTAATGATGGCCTTCCAAAATTTAAAGATTTTCCAGAAGATTTTGGTGGTAGTGGAGTTCTTTTAGAAGAATAAATTTATTTTTTTTTACCTAAAGGATATGGCTTTTGCTCTTTACTCAAGTCAACCCTTACACATGTTATATAAGAACTGTTAATTATAATCTCATATATGAAGTTTTTATAAAAATAATTTGTATATCTACTTTTATTTTTTAAAGAACTTGAACCCATATCCTTACCATTAGCTATAGCTTCAATACATTTATTATATGGTGGAGAAGCATCTAAATTTTTTTTAAAATTTCAACTTGCTGCCATTGCTTGAAAAGATAATAT
>CAZWGZ010000220.1:0-2676 GCA_964633395.1 uncultured Rhodobacterales bacterium | reverse complement strand
ACAGCTTTTTATTTAGCTAAAGAATTCAATATAAAAAATATTGCGGTATTAGAAAAAAAATGGATTGGAGGAGGTAATGTTGGGAGAAATACAACTATTATTCGTTCAAATTATTTACTAAATCAAAATGAAGCTTTTTATGAGTTTTCACTCAAATTATGGGAAAATTTAGAAAAAGAAATCAACTATAATGCTATGGTTAGTCAAAGAGGAGTTCTTAATGTTTTTCATTCTGATGCTCAAAGAGACTCATTTATTCGTCGTGGCAATGGAATGATATTAAATGGAGCAGATGCAGAGCTTTTTGATATTAATAAAATCAAATCAATATATCCTTTTTTAGATTTTCAAAACGCTAGGTTTCCAATAAAAGGTGGTTTATTTCAGAAAAGAGGAGGAACTGTTCGTCATGATGCTGTTGCCTGGGGCTATGCGCATGCAGCAGACAGGTTAGGCGTCGATATAATTCAAAACTGTGAAGTAACTGATTTTAAATTTAAGTCAGGACGATGTATTGGTTTACAAACTAATCAAGGTTATATTGAAGCGAATAAAGTTGGTTGTGCGGTTGCAGGATCAAGTAGTTTATTAATGTCTAAAGCTAATATGACTTTGCCAATAGAAAGCCATGTTTTACAAGCGTTTGTTAGCGAAAGTTTAAAGCCAGTTATCCCAGGTGTAATTACTTTTGGTGCGGGGCACTTTTATATCTCTCAGTCAGATAAAGGTGGGTTAGTTTTTGGTGGCGATATTGACGGCTATAACTCCTATGCACAAAGAGGTGGCATGGCAACTATAGAAGATGTGTGTGAAGGTGGAATGGCATTAATGCCGATGATAGGTAAATCACGTCTATTAAGAATGTGGGGAGGCATTATGGATATGAGCATGGATGGATCTCCTATAATAGACAAAACGCACATCAATGGATTATACTTAAACGCAGGCTGGTGCTATGGAGGATTTAAAGCAACTCCTGCTTCTGGATGGTGTTTTGCTCACCTTTTAGCAAAAGGTTATTCTCACAAATTATCAAGTAATTTTCGTCTAGATAGATTTAAAAATGGTTATTTAATAGATGAAAAAGGTCAAGGAGCACAACCCAATTTACACTAAAGTTGAATCAAATGATTATTGAACATCCACTACTAGGACCTAGAGATATCCATGAATTTGTTTATGTTGGTGACGCATCACTTTTGAATAGACCAAAATGGGATTCTAAGGACGCTGAACAAAAATTCTATGAATATATGTATTTAAGAAAAAACCCTGCTGGAATTCATCAAGAGCTATGGTTTCATCAACAAGGTGATAGGAGTTGGCTTGTGGTCTCACGAAATACATTAACCCATGAAATAGTTAAAGTAGATTTGGTGTCGAATATTGTAAAAGAAATGAACCTCTAGAATGAAACAGTCAAATAGAACAAATTTTGGTCTAATAGATTATAATAAAAAGATCAACTTTGAATTTAATGGTGAAAGTTATATAGGTTTTGAAGGTGATACTCTTGCTTCAGCTTTAATTGCAAACGAAGTTAAATTAGTTGCCAGGTCATTCAAATATCATCGACCTCGTGGAATATTTTCTGCAGGTTCAGAAGAACCAAGTGCGTTAGTGGAATTAATTCATAAAGATTATAGTGAGCCAAATACAAAGGCTACTACAATAGAATTATATGAAGGCTTAAAGGCTAAAAGCCAAAACTGTTGGCCATCTGTAAAATATGATTTTATGTCAATAAACGATAAATTTTCTAATTTCCTTATAGCAGGGTTCTATTATAAAACTTTTATGTGGCCTTCATTTTTTTGGGAAAAAATATATGAGCCTTTGATTAGAAGAGCTGCAGGTTTAGGTAAACTATCTACTAAAGGTACAGTAAGAATTTCAGAAAAAGGTTTTTTACATTGTGACTTACTTGTAATTGGTTCTGGGCCATCAGGCCTAATATCTGCTTACATAGCAGGTTTATCTGGAGCTAATGTTATCTTAGTTGAAGAAGATTATGTATTTGGAGGAAATATTAATAATGAAGAAGTGATTATCTCTAAATTATCAGGAAAAGAATGGGTTAACTTTTTAATCACAGAATTAAAGAAATTATCAAACGTAAGATGTATGTTAAGAACTTGTGTTATTGGGATGTTTGATCATGGTAATTTTGGCGTAATTGAAAAATTTGATAAAGCAGTAAATAGTAAAATTGATCAAATGTTTTGGAAAATAATATCAAAGAAAACTATGCTTTGTACAGGTGCCATAGAGAGGTTAATTCCGTTTCAAAATAATGATCGACCAGGAATAATGTTGTCAGGGTCTATTCGGAGTTATTTGAATAGATGGGGAGTGATTGTTGGAAAAAAAGTTGCTATTTTTACTAATAATGATGACGCATATTCAACAGCAAAAAATTTAATATCATTAGGTGTTAATGTTGTAGGAATTGTAGATACAAGAGAAAATCCAAACATTGATAACTTAAATATAAAAGTATTTAAATCTGCTCAGGTTACAAACTCTAGAGGAAGTTTAGCTCTTCAAGGAGTTGATGTGATGTTAAAAAATGGAAAAATTTTTTATTTAGAATGTGATACTTTAGGGGTTTCAGGTGGTTGGAATCCTAATATTCATCTTAGTTGTCATACTGGTGTAAAACCAGAATGGCAGAAT
>CAZWGZ010000219.1:0-2734 GCA_964633395.1 uncultured Rhodobacterales bacterium | reverse complement strand
TTGGAGCTAAGTATTGAGTTTCAGACATTTCATCTCCCAAGAAATTATGGTTTAAATATAAAATTAGTATAATTTAATTAATATAGAAGTTAACTAAAAAATACAAAAAACTTTCTTTTAACAAATTAACAATTTAAGTTAACAAATTCAATATATAATTTATAAATCATATTTTAATATTAATTAAAGGTGTATATGAAGCTTTTTTCCAATGCTCATTTTTTATTAACGTTCACCTCTCTATTTTGGGCTTTTAACACTATTGCAGGTAGAGCTGCTGTTGATGAAGTGTCTCCATTATTTATTGTTACTGCTAGATGGTTTTTTGTTGCTCTTATTTTAACAATAGTATGTAGAAAAGAATTAAAAAGCAGTTGGGCTATTCTCAGTAAAAGATTAAAATGGTTGATTTTAATGGGATTACTTGGATTTACAGGATTTAATTCTTCGTATTATATAGCTGCACACGATACAATAGCTATTAACTTAGGTATTGTTCAAGGCACAATGCCAGCATTTATAATTATTATTGCAAGAATTTGGCTTAAAAATAAAATAACATTACTACAATTATTAGGTTTGTTTTTTACTTTTGCAGCAGTGTTGTTGGTTGTCTCTTCTGGTAACTTAAACACTTTATTGAATTTCAAATTAAATAAAGGAGATATTATAATGATATCTGCTTGTACATTATATGCAACTTATGCTGTAGGATTAAGAAAAAAACCTGAAATTGGAAGTCTTGTATTACTTACATTTTTTTCTTATGTAGCCTTTTTAGGCTCAATTCCAGGGATAATATATGAGATTACATCTGACAATTTAGTTCTGCCTGGATATGAAGGTGTAATAATTTTATCAGTCATAATAATATTTCCTTCTTTTTTGGCTCAGATCTTCTTTATGAAGGGTGTTGAAAAAATTGGACCTGCTAGATCGGGTTTATATACAAATTTAGTACCTGTTTTTAGCTCATTCTTAGCAGTTTTATTTTTAGGAGAGGTGTTTCAATTATATCATTTGATGTCATTAGGATTAATTTTTCTAGGAATTTATATGTTTGAATTTAAATTTAAGGAAATTTAAATTTTTAAATATAATTTATTTGTGTTTAATTGTTTTATTTGCAATACATTTATTATGTTAAATGAATTATCTTATACATCATTTGAAGGTTTATTATTATTATTATTAATGATAATTTTTGGAAAGTTTTTCAAAGAAAACTGGAAAAATAAGAAAAAAAATTGGGTAGTAAGATCTTGGGTTTTTGGGCTTGTATCTTCAATATCCTTTTTCTTAATGGTTTCCATACCAATGATGAATTAATTAGCTTTCTCGAGCAATATCTTTATATTTTTTTGCAATTAAGTTTGTTAATTAGAGGATTATTAGGATCTATATCTTTATTGCAGACTAAACACTTGTCTGTTCCAGATATAGCATTAAGTCCACCACAACTTCCTTTGATGTTCTTGCCCATTAACATAACACCCAATGACATAATGGTGACAATGATGGTAAGGCATACAAACGTAATTAAAAATAATTCCATGAATAATATTTATATTAAAAATTTAATTCTTTCAATTGTTTACTTCATTAATTTTTTTAAATTGACTGCTTTTTATTTTTACCAACTGATTATTTTCTTTCGAAATAAAAAGTACTGCGATATTTTGTTCTTCAGCTAATTTTAATCCTTTGAGGGAACCCATTGCCAATAGAGCTGTTGCCCAGCCGTCAGCCGTCATCGCATCATCATGGACAACAGTAACCGACTTAGTTAAATGTTCTATAGGTTTGCCAGTTTTTGGGTTGATTATATGAGAGTATCGTTTCCCATTTTCTTTGTAATAATTTTTATAATCACCTGAAGTTGCTATACCTTTATTAGATACATTGACTATTTCTTTTATTAATTTTTTTTTCAAATTAGGATTTTCAATCCCAATAACCCAATTTTGAAACTTTGAATTAACTCCATGAGTTAAAATATCACCACCTATATCTATTAAATAATTTTTAATTCCCAGTTTTTTTAATTTTTTCCCGATCATATCAATTCCATATCCTTTGGCAATTGAAGATAGATTAATAGAAACATTTTTTTGAATTTTAGTAATCATATTATTTTTAAAGTCCAATTGTATTAATTTCTTTTGATTTACGAACTTTAAAGCATTTTCAATTTCTATATTTGTAGGTACGTTTTGTTTTTTGTTTTTATAACCAAAACCCCATAATTCTATTAACGGGTCTATAGTAATATCTAAAAATCCATAACTTTTGATATTGATTGCGTTTGCTGCATTAATTACGTTTGATAAATCTTCTGAAATTTTAATTGGCCGATGTGATTTATTTTTATTCAAAACGCTTATTTCAGAAAAGTTGTCCCAGTTAGATAATTGCTGATTAATATTAATTAAAGTTATTTCAATTTCTTTTTTTATTTTTTTAAGCGTTAAACCTTTTGGTGAACTTACTATCTTTACTAAATAATATGTTCCCATTGTTTTACCTTCAATATTAAAATTTTCTTTCTTTGATTCTGAGCAAGAAAAAATTGATAATAATAAAAGAATGTAGGGAATTAAAAAAGTATATTTCATAATGGAAAATAAATGTATTGAGTGTTATAATTTTATTAAAATTACTATCTAAAAAGGTTTATACAAATAATAAAATTAAAATATAATTTAAAATATTAACATATTAATTGAAAGAAAAC